>NZ_CP108352.1:6010416-6310937 GCF_036237275.1 Streptomyces sp. NBC_01353
GGCATCGTCGGGATCTTCGGTCGGAGCATGGGGCGGTTCTCCCTTCCAGGTCAGGTCACTTGGAGATGGCGGTGTCGATGACAGGGGCCAGCAGGCTGTCGGCGAGGAGGAAGCCGCCGAGGAGGATCACGGCGACGAGCCACCAGGGCGGGCGGGTCAGCCTGATGCCGAGAACGCCGACGACGATCAGGGCGAGCCAGAGCGGGACGTCCACGAGCGGTATCCGTTCAGTCGGTGATGCGGCAGCGATGGGTGCGGGCCGCGAGCTGCGCGGCGGAGGAGCTGGAGTAGTCGGAGGACCAGCCGCAACGGTCGGCGGTGCAGACGGCGGCGTACTTGGTGCGGCCGTGACGGTCGCGGTGGGTGCCGATCTGCACGGGGCCGATCCGCATCACGGAGTGGAAGTGGTCGCGAGGGGACATGGCGTTCTCCGTTCTCATCAGGCGAGTTGGGCGGCGATGGCGTGGGCCATGGGTGCGGGGACGCCGAGGCGGGCACGCAGGGTGTCGGTGTCGATGGGGTGGCCCGTACGGGAGTGGTGGTCGGCGGCGACCTTGCGGGCGTGCTCGACCAGCGCAGCCGGGACGGGCATGACGGGTGCGGCTTCTGGCGCCGGCGGGGCGAGCTGCGGCTCGGAGACGTACTCCGGTTCGGTCGACGTGTCGGCGACCGGCTCCCGCTCGACCACCGGGAGCGGCTCCGGAGCGGGCTCCGGGTCCGCCTCGACAGCTGGCGCGGAGGAGTGAGCGAGGAGCGTGCCACCGAGGAAGGCGACCGCGGGCCATCCGGCGACACCGAAACGGAGCCAAGCGGGCGGATGGGCGAGGTCGAGGAATCCGGCGGTGGCGACGTTCGCGCCGAGCGAGGCGAATAGGGAGATCAGGAACCAGCACCAGGCGAGCCGGGACGAGCCGTCCGCGCGGAGCCGGCGCCAGGCGGCGACCAGGAGCAGGTCGACAGAGACGGGATAGGCCCACGCCTTCCACCCGGTCTGTCCGGCAGCGGCGGCCAGGTCGTGCAGGTGGGCGAAGGACAGCGCACCGGCGATCAGGGCTTGGACCAGCACGGCGTCGACGCGGAGCTTGCTGGTCATGTGGTCACCTCCCTTGCAGGCGTTTTGGGCATGGCGGGGGACACGGCGCGAGGCAGTCGCGCCAGCCGGGTGGGACGGGAGGATCAGGCGGTCGCCGGGGTGTCGGCAAGTGCCGACGCCGGGATCTCGGCCATGGTCACGGACGGCTCGACGGCGGGCCGGAAGGCGGCGAGGCCGGGCAGGTCCGGGGCCAAGTGTGCGTACTTGTTGCAGGCGTTGACGGCCGTGCGGAGCGAGATGTGCGGCGTACGGATGCGGGACCAGCCGCCGGAGGCGTCGCCGGTGATCGCGAGGCCGGGATACTCGACGGGGATCTGGACGGTGGCGAGGGCGGCGTCCGGAGCGATGTCCCCGAAGGCCATGTTGGCGCTGGTCTCGTCGTTGACGCGGTGGGCGGTACGGACGCCGAGCTGGGCGCGGAGCATGGTGATCCCCTTGCCGAGCTCGGAGCCGAAGCGCTGGCCGCAGATTTCGAGGTAGATGCCAGCGGCGCGGCCGAGCTGGGCGAGCCGGGCGAGGGCGGTAATGATCCGGTCTCGGCGCTTCTCCTCGTCCTTCGTGGTGAACAGGGCGAGTTCGGCCACCTCGTCCACGAGGACGACGATGGGCACCGGCCGCAGGTGGTCGGGCAGGTCCCAGATGTCGGCAGCGATCTCGGCGTCCGGGGTGTCGGCGGTGATGCGCTGCTCGGTCCGTATGAGCTGGTAGACCCCTTCCATGTGCGCGATCAGCGCGTCGAGCAGGTCAGCGGCGGTGTCAGGGTTGTCGGCGAGGGCGGAGAAGCGGCGGGCCAAGGGGAACAGCTCGACTCCTTGCTTGCAGTCGATCCCCACCAAAACCACCTGCTGTGCGGCGAGTTCGGCAACGAGGTTGCGCTGGTAGACGGACTTCCCCGACTTAGTGGCTCCGATCGTGAGGGCGTGCGGGGAGGTGCGGTAGTCGCGGTAGTGCACGGCCCCGTCCTCGCGCAGCGCGACCGGAACCCGCATGGTCGTGCGCTTCACGTTGGCCGGCAGACGGACCAACTTCAGCACGTCGTAACCGGTCATCCGCAGTTCGACCACGCCGGAGCGGATCTCCCGCGAGGTGACTCCGTACATGCCGAACGAGTGCCGGAGCCGGTCACACGAGGCCGCGACGTCGAAGGCGTCCTGTCCGGGGCGGAGCCCCAGCCGTAAGACAAGGCCGGTCCGGGTGGGCCGGAACCGCAGGATTCGCGGCGCCCGCGGTTCAGGTGCAGGCCGGTTGGCCATCCGGGCGATGGCCAGACGCCAGCGGGGCGGAGGGACGGTCAGCCCGCAGGCGTCCATGACCGTCCTGTACCGGACCAGGACCCGGACCGTGGCGAGCGTGACGCCGAAGCTCAGCCAGTACCAGGCGGGCCGCCGCCACCGCAGAAGAACTGCGAGGGCGACGACCAGCACGACGGAGGCGATCAGCCACCGCATGATCAGGCAGCCTTCGGGTTCGCCGTGCTGCCGACGAGCGAGGTCACCGCGACCGCCCGGAAGGCGATGCCGTGCCGACGCTGGCCGTTGAACTCGTTCTCCCAGGGCCGGGCGACCAGGCCCGTGACCGCGACCGGGGTGCCCATGGCCAGTTCCGCAGAGACGCCGGTCTCCGGGACGGTCACGGTCAGAATCTCCACCTCGCCGTTCGCCGCGAACATCACGCCCACGGTCGACAGCGGGGCACCGGTCTCGGCATCCATGGCGCGCTCGCCGGTACGGCGGTCCTTCACCTTGGGCTGCGGGGGCTGGGCGACCATCACGGAGGCCGCGGAGGTGTCGACGGGAATCTGACGCACAGAGATCACTCCTATAGATGTGCTGAACTCCGTCACTCATGTACATGAGTGACATGAAGAAGAGTGCCCGACTCCTATACATGAGTCAACCCGCCCGGACGAAGAAGTCCTGGCGGGTTGAGGGAAGTTGAGCGCCCGTCAGTCGGTGGCTGGGATGCGGTACTCGAAGACGAACTGGTCAGCGGCCATGAGGGTGTCGCAGACCTCCACCACGCGACCGGTCTTGGTGACGGCGTTCCGCAGCAGGTGAATGACCGGGGCACCAGGGCTCAGGGCGAGCTCGGAGGCCTCAGCCTTCGCAGCCGGCCGGGCTTGCAACGTCTCCACGAACTCCGTGAAGACGTGCCCGTCGTCCTCCAGGCGGGCGTAGATGCCGCCGGGCCCGGGGTTCTCGGAGAAGAGCTCGGGGATGTCCTTCACGACGTCCCACGGAAGGTACGAGGTAGCGGTCTCGACAGGAACGCCATTACGGAAGTACAGACGGCGCCGCGCGAGAATCTGAGTCCCCACCCCGACGTCGAGCCGTTCGGCGATGTCCTCCGGAGCTTCCATCGGGCCGATGTAGAGCACGCTCACCTTGGCCGTTGCACCGGACTGGGCCGACTCGGCAAGGTAGGCCGCCTTCCCGCCCCGGCGATGCGAGGCCCGGAACCGATCCGAGGAACGCAGCCGCACGGGCGGCCGGTCCTTCACGATCGACCCCTTGCCGTGCCGCGTCTCCACGAGGCCACTGGCACGGACCTCGACCATCGCCTTACGGATTGTCCCGCCGGCGACGCCGTAGCGCTCGACGAGCTCGGACTCACTCGGCACCAGGTCCCCGGGCTTGAGAACGCCAGCCTGAATCTGCTGCACGATCTCCTCGGCGATCTGGACGTACCGAGGTACGGTCCTGCCACCTCCTGCGGTCGTTCCCATAGTCCTTCTCACTCTCCTATGCTCCTGTACATGAGTAACGGGAGCGCGGGAACAAAGTCAACGCCACTGCATTCGGTGTCGGTGGCGGGAGCCGTCGTACGCGAGGACGGTCGCCTCCTGGCAATCCGCCGAGCGGACAACGGAACTTGGGAGCTCCCGGGCGGAGTCCTCGAACTCACCGAGGCTCCCGAGGAAGGCGTAGCCCGCGAGGTCTGGGAAGAGACCGGCATCCGGGTCGAGGTCGACGAACTGACCGGCGTCTACAAGAACACCACACGCGGCATTGTCGCCCTAGTCTTCCGCTGCAAGCCCTCAGGCGGCACGGAACGAACCTCCGCCGAGTCGACCGCGGTCACATGGCTCACCCCGGAGGAGATCACCGAGCGCATGGCCGAGGTCTATGCGATCCGCCTCCTCGACGCCCTGGACGGAGCGGGCCCCCACGTCCGCAGCCACGACGGCCGTCGCCTCCTGGAGAAGTCCGCATGACGAAGCCGAAGCCGCCGGACGAGTTCGAGAACGTCTACGACTTCTTGGATCAGGTCCGCCACCGCCCTGGCATGTGGGTCCCCGGTAGCTCTCTGGCGCACCTGGACGCCATGCTCATCGGCTACCGGGTAGCCATGGAGGTGCACGAAGCCGAAGAGGACTTCCCCTTCTGGACTCCTGGCGGCGACACCCCTTTCGGCATCTGGCTCAACGAGCGCAACGGCCGTGCAAGCGCGCTGCGTTGGTCAACACAGATCGAGCACGAAGCCGAGACCACCGGAGCCCCTGCGATCGAGCTGTTCTTCACCCTGCTCGACCAGTTCCGAGCCGAGCGCCAGCAGCCAGCGCGGTAAGAGTTTCTCTACTTCATCAAGGGCACCCGCCGCGCACGCGCGGCGCGTGCGGCCGTCGTCCGGGCCGCCGCTCCTGTCTTCGCCCCGCTCCGGCCCGGCCGCCAGCCGCACGCCTGACAGTCTGGGTTGATGGGTGGGAAGGACCATGGCGTGGCCGGGCCGAGTGCGAGAGGTGCTTGCCAGGACGATGCCTCCGGCGGGGGCGCTCAGGCTCCGGGATGGAGGGGGCACGTGGCCGGGTGCGGGCAGCGTCGTGGTGAAGGTGGGGGCTCCCATCCCGCCTGCCATCGACCCAGGCAGAGCCGAGCAGACACGGGCCCTGGCGTCCAGGTCGTTCGTACAGTGGCGCGCTCCACCTGGACGCCAGAACCCGCGCCCGCTCCACATACGTGTGGGTCGACGGCAGACGGGATGGGAGCCAGGGCCAGCCGTTGGCAAGGCCGGCCGGACCAGTGACCGGTGACAGCTCCAGCCCAAAGCGGCTCCACCGACCTCCGCTGACGGTGACCGCCGCACCTGGCCATTGAGGCTTCACCGGCCTCCGCGGTGCACCAGAATGCCGCCATGGATCAGGCAGTTGCGGCCATCCTCGGCGCTGGCGTCGGCTCCCTTGGGGCTACCTTTGCGGCTGTATGGGCTGGCCGGCAGACACGATGGCAGACGAAGACGCAGATGCGAGGCCAGCACCAACAATGGAGAAGGGAGTCGCGACGAACCGCGTTCGCCGATGTCATACGCACAAGTGGTGATCTCCTGGATTCCGTCAAGCAGACGTTGATGGCTCTGGCGGAAACACCTCGCAACGACACCACGGTTGCGCAGTGCGACGAGGTCACGGGTCGGTGCTTCGCGGAGTTCTCCAAGGCGCGCATCGTGGCAGATCTAGAAGCGCCAGGTCTAGGTGAGAACCTTTCGCAGCTAATGGATGGCCACAACACGCTACTCACGAAGGTGAGCGCGTTCAGAATGGGCCAAGTCGAGTTTTCGGAGGTCATCACAGAGGCCGCCATGGCTAGCGCTTTGACAGGATACTTCGTGGGCCATGCACAGCGACTCTTGAATGATTACGACGAAGATGCCTAGCATGCTCAACCGCTTTGGGCCGAAGGCCGCAATCACAGCCCGCTCCGCCGTCTCAGTTGCCGTCTCATTCAACGCCGTTCGACCACGTTCAGATGGGCCGAACCGCTAGGGAGTCTGCCTCAGTCCGGCCGTGAGCGCAGGTGAACGGGACCGGACAGGCCCCTCGCTAGGGTGTGCCAGATCGTGCGGGGAGTCACAGGGAACGGGGATGCCGTCGGGGCCTGAGTGTGCGGAATCAGTGCCGCGGGGCCTCGGCCAGTGCAGCTGGGCCGCGAGTACGTTCCCAACGTGGCGCCGTTGGGACGGGCCTCTATCGCCTACGGCGCGTGGGCGGGCCCCATGACACTCGGCTGTGGCGTCGGAATACGTCCCGGCTTCTTCAAGCGATGCGTGCCGCAGAACTCCGCTTCAAGAAGTCTGCAACGTCGCGCTCCAATACTTTGCGCAGCTTTCTCCGTAGATCTCTTCTGGACTTATAACTCCCGACCAGGCCTCTCGATCGGAGGTCGGCGACATAGTGTCGGAGCCTTTCATGTTCCTTCAGGTCGATGTCGACAGGGAGGGGCTCCTTGGAGACATAGACATGAACATCGGCACCTCGGTCTATTCCTCGCTCTATCTCTTCTGCTGCGCCCGAAGGGTGGTTGCTAGTCGGCTGGCCAAGACGACCCCGGAAGAGCGCGATTACGATTTCAGCGCGATCCGCAATTTGAACGTTGACTTGATCCTGGCCTGCACCTCCCATCCGCGCATACGTATCGGTCTCCCACATCTGAGGCATGAGGATCACTCTCAGGTCATGAGCGTGATCACTATTCCACTCTCTTATTACATCTTCTGCAACCTCTCGGTCGTCTGCGGTGTCGCCAGGTGACGCGACTAGCACATTCAGAATCGTGGCCGATATTCCTGTGGTCGGTTCCTGTACTACCGCAAGGCCGCCCGAAGGTGACGAGGAAGGGGTGGGGAGAGTGGGAGCTTCATCGACTGTGGGGTGGCCAGGAGTCGGAGCAGACCCCGGAGGCGGGGAGCTAGGCGCTGGCATGGCCGAGGAAGGCGCGGGCCCGTCTAGAAGTGAATCAATGACTTGAAACCGACCCTCTACAGCACGGCGAAATTCCTCAATGAAGATGCCGACTTGTGCGGCTGAACCTACGTCGGTCATGGAGGAAAGGTCTCGATCGGGAGGTGAAGGCGCTTCCCTGATCCGGTATAGGATATCCATATAGCCTGCTGCGTAATCATCTACGCGGAAAATCCACTCACGCGCTTTTTTGAACGTCTTGCCATCCCACAGCTCGGCCGCGTAAAGCCTCAACGCCAACTCGGACTCGTGCGGTAGCTGTGAATTCTCGGGTATCGCAAACTCGGCGCGGCGTACTGCTGCGAGGATTTCATTTAGCCGCTGTTTCCCCTGCGTAGAGTAGGCTCGCAATTTACGGGGGCCTTCTGGCCCCAAGTGCGCGAGATCTGGATTCCTCATGGAAGTTTCCTTAGGGTGTCTCCACGATGGGTTCCCGCAGGGTGCTCCTCTGAGGGAGCTCGGGAGGGGAGGCTGCCCGCCAGTGACCTCTTCTTGCAGGCTAGGCCAATCGCCTCGCGCGCGCATGGCGACAGTCAGGCCTGTGCGCGAAGGGGGCGCGGCGGCATTGGGGAGGCCTCTTGGGGAACCGCCCTCGACGCATGCCTGACTTGCACCAATAGACTTCGATAGCTTGTGCCCAATGCACCCAGGTCTCTACGACAGAGAGCCGAGCTGTGGCCTATTCATAGACGGGTGGACCCAGCGGACCAACCTTGGGCCAATGACCTGCTGAAACGCGCGAGACACAGGGGGCCTCCGGACCGTATGCAGGGAAGCCACTGGGGCATCCGAACCAAACAGCAATCTGCTGGCCAGGACGCCTCGCGCCCTCCACGATGGTCGTCATCTCATCTCATGGCGTGGTGCACGCCATCGCCCTTCAAACGGCAATCGCGGAGGATCTTCCAACTCTTCATGCGGGCGAACGCATGCTCGACGCGGGCACGGACCTTGCGGTGGGAGGTGTTGTGTTCTTCCTTCCAGGCGGGCAGGTTGCTCTGCCCGCGTTCACGGCGGTGCGGGATGACCAGCCCAGTGCCCCGGTAGCCGCCGTCGGCAATCACTGTGGTGTCCCGACAGCATCCTTGGCGCCGGACAGCGCCCATGCCTTGCAGTCATTGCGGTTGCCGGGAAGGGGCCGGCCGACCACCACGACAAGACGGGTATCGGCGTCGATGACGACCTGATGGTTGGTGGAGTAGCGGTAGTTCTTCGACTGCTCGGCCACCGTGTGGTCGCGGGTGGGCACCAGGGTTCCATCCACGATGAGCACCGTGTCCTTGCGGAACCGCTTGCGCGGCCGGAGCGCGAGCAACGGGCCGAGATGTTTGATGATGCGGTCGGCCGCGGACTTCGAGATGCCGAACAGCGGGGCGAGCTGGCGCAGCGTCAAGTTGGTGCGCCAGTACGCCGCGACCAGCAGCACCCGGTCTTTCAGCGGCAGGCTCCACGGTCGGCCCCGGCGGACCGCGTCCGCGCCTTCACGCCGCAGCATCGTCACCAACTTGCCGAGACAGCGGGGGCTCAGCCCGGTGAACGGGGCTATCCAGGACGGCTGCGACGCCGTGATCACACCAGCCACGGCCAAGATCGTCCCATGGCACGTTGACCTGCCCGATCTGGAGGTGTGGTCACGACTTTGCCACCGCGAGATCACCCGAACTGCCGCCCGGGGTACGGTCTGCACGTGATCTACCTGATAGGCGGCCCGCCACGGGTGGGCAAGAGCACCCTCGCGTGGATGCTGCTGGAACGGGACGGCATCCCCGGATGCCCGACCGACGCTCTGGTTTCGATGCTGCAGCGCGCCGCGCCCCAGCACGGCGTGCGCCACGGCACGCACCCGGACAAGGCCGTACCGGCGCAGCCCTTCCTTGTTGAGTTCATCCGTGCCACCGCGGAGAGCCTCGACGACTCCGACCCCCTGGACGGCTATGTGGTCGAGGGCGACATCGTCACGCCGGCGGCAGCCACCGCCGCCGCTGATCTCGGGATGCCACTGAGCTGCGTCTTCCTTGGGAACGCGGAGCTGACCACCGAACACTTGCGGGCCGCCCCGGACTGGCTCGACGGAGCCGATGACACCACCTATCGGGAGATCGCCGTGTGGGTCAGGGAACAGAGCACTGCCCTACGTGAAGCCTGTGCGGCCAGCGGGCACGTCTACGTCGAGTTGGGGGCTGGCTACGCCCAGGGCCTTGAGAGGGCCTACTCGACACTGGTGGAGAGGCGCTGACCGCCCACCGTCAGCACCTGCGAAGGCCCGCAAAGAATTGCGGGACAAGCCTTAGCCTCGGCGCACTCCCGTGCCAGATGCGTGCCAGATCGAGCGGTCAACCACGGACACTCGGAGCCCGTAGCGGGGCGAACGCCCGTCGGCAGACTCGACACCGTGGCACGCACGACGACCAGCGAGGACGTATTCACGCGTGGCGCCAGGCTTACAAAGCAGATGTGGGTGCCGCAGAAACCGCCCCGCCCACCACTACAAAGGCCCCCAGCTGGTTCAGGCTGGGGGCCTTGACATCCACAGGCGACATCAACAGGGGCGGTCACTTATAGCCGGACCGCCGATGAGCATCCGGCCCATATGGCTGACAGCTTCGCGCTGCGTGTCCTGGACGACGCGCCCGTAGACGTTCATAGTCACCGCGATTTGACTGTGCCCGAGGATCTCCATCACGACGCGCGGAGGCAGGTCTGTAGACTGCCCGAGTCGCGGAGACTTACGGGCCGCGAGCTCTCGCCCCATGGCGACTCCAACCCAAAACCGCTCCACCGACCTTGCTGGATTTCTTCGGCCGGTTCCCTACAAATTCAACTTACCGAGATCGTCGGCGAGTGCCTGAAGAAGTGCAGCCTGAACGAGGGGAAAACGCTCGGGAGCCAGGGTCGAGGGTGAAGTCTCGCCCGAAGCGTAGCGAGCGAACGCCTCACCGATTTTCCTTCGCTTAGCCGCAACCGCACCCGATTTGCCGTGGTCGACATCGTGCTGAAGCCCCGTACGAAGGAGATTTACGTCGACAAAGGAGGGAGGCGCACTATTTTCAAGGCGAGATCCCGGGCCTTCACGAAATGTGAAGTAGAGTTCCCCGATGAAGTTCGAGTAAGCCTCGAAGTTCTCAACGGGTTCACGAATGGAGGTCATAGCCTTGATTGTCCTAGTTGTGGCCTTGAAAAGGTCGGATCCATGCTTTGCAGAGTACTCCTCATTCTTTTGCGAGATGAGAGCACTGATCCTCCTTCCAAGATTGTCAATCTCCTCACGGATAGCGGAAGAAGCGACCTCCCTAAGGGTCATCACCTCCATCCAGGCGGGGTCGGAAATCAGCAGCTTACGAAGCAGGATTTCATGTCGATCCTTGGCTCCAGATTTGACGTTGGCGGAAAGTGTGCGCTGATAGTCTAGATATGAGGTATCGGTCGCCTTAATGCCCAACTCATTCTGCCTTGCGAGCTGGACGGCGAAGTCTTCGACGAATGCGTGCAGACGAGACTCCGTTCCCGCCGACTTCCCCGTCTGCACGATATTGGCCGCCAGCGTGATGATGGACTGGATAGTGCTCCGGTTTCGAAGGAAGGGACTCTTCTCGGGAAACGCTTCATCAAGGTAGTCGAGGGTATTCACGAGCCTCGTGGCGGTCAGAGAATTCTCGGAGAAGCCATTCTGAGAGTCGCTCAAAGCCTTGAGTTCATCGTAGCGAAGGCCAATCCCAAGTCCTTCGATCTCCACTGCTGCAGCCTTGAGCGCCATATCGAAGTAGGCTTTCCTCGTGTTACTCGTCACCACCTTTTCTTTAAAGAATCGATGCGTGGACAACTTGCGGGCAAAACGCGTCAGGTTGCTATTGACGGAATTGAGGCGCTCCGCAGAAGTGAGGCTTTTTCCGGCCTGCAGCCTCTGGAAGAACTCTTGAATGTCATCATCGGTGGCTTCGGTGATCTCATCGTACTGGATTGTGAAGTCGTCGAAGCTGTCGGTGAGCGCATCCGGGAGTTCAGAATAGGTATAACCACCAAACCTCTTGAAGGATTCATCGGAGAGGCGGAGCTTATTTTCGAAGAATTCCCAGATCGTAGCAAGGCGCTGCTGCCCATCTACTACGTCGAATTCATCAGGGTCACTCGACGTCTTAGCGAAGTAGAACTTAGGCAGCTTCCATCCGCTAAGGATTGAGTCGATGAGCAGCTGCTTCTGCTGGGGCGTCCATACTTCATCGCGCTGCCAGTCGGGGATGTCGTAACGGCCGCGGCGCTTGAATACCTTGTCGAGCGCCATGCTGCGCGGCTCCATCTTCATGAGCTTTCCCCACCCCTAGTTCGTTCCCTGTGACCCTCGCCCCAGTTTGAGAGTAAATCGTAGTCTCCCGGAGAGCGCGGATGCATACGGATTCTCGAACTATTCGCCTTCGTTGTGGGCGGTGATGGTCGTGGGCGTCTCCCACGGGAAGGCGCGTGCGATCGCGTCGCCCCGCCGGCCAGGCGCCAACGCCCCGCAGCACCTCCCGCGGACGTGGCCACGACCTGCATGAACTTCGCTAAGCGATCTCTCTCGTAGCTACTGATCAGACGACCGGAGCGGCATCTGGGGGCTCAGCAACAACAGCTGGGGGAGCCGAGCCCCTGACCGGGTCCCTTGGTCACCGACTCGGCTCCGGAAGGGCGGAAGGCCTGCGCTTTACTCCCCCTTCCCACCCTTCCGTTCCGTAGACACAAGGGTGACAACTGCGGTTGCGGCGCCCAAGGCGGAGCCGGCCGCCGGCGCCACCAAGGCCACACCAAACGCCACGGCTCCGGCTGCAACGAGCAGCAGGGTCTTACGGGTCGGCCGACGCCGCTCGCCATCGGGCCTGGTTCGTCGTAGGTTCATGAAGACGCCTCCTGGAGACATGAAGAGGTGTTTCACAGGCGGCCCCCGGTGCAACGGGTGGCCGCCTGCTCCACGCAGGGGCCCGGCCGCATGTTCTTGATCTAGCCCGCTCGGCGCCCCACAGGGTGCCAGCCGGCCTACCCAGCGACCGCAGCAGAGTCGCCGCGTCGCCGCTGCCCCAACGCACCCCCTTCCGGCCGCAGCCCTCACGCGCCATGTCCGATTTGGATGCTTGCTTCAGCCATCCGATTCGTCCATCTGATTCCCATGGCGCATCGGCAGCGTACACTACGACGAGCTGTAGTAGATCGGCCAGCGCGAGGAGGAGGACGGGCATGACGGAGGTGGGCATCACTGCACCCTCAGACACCGAGTGGGGTCTTGAAGCAGGTGACTCGATCGAGCGCAAGCAGCTCCATGTCGAGTACGGCGGGCGAACTCAGGGCGGCATCGGCCCTTCAGCTAAGACGCCGAACGTGATGATCTTTACTGACCCAATTGCCGGTGAGAAGCACGGCTACTACGACGGTTGGATGCCGGACGGCTTCTTCCACTACAGCGGCGAGGGGCAGTACGGGGACCAGAGGATGCTGTCTGGTAACGCCAGCATCCTCAATCACAAGGCCGAGGGTCGCGCGCTTCGCGTCTTCCAAGGGGCCCGCGGGACCGTTACGTACCTCGGCGAGTTCGCCGTAGACAGTTGGTATGAGGCGGACGCTCCCGAGACGGGCGACGGGCCACTACGCAAGGTGATCGTCTTCAAGTTGCAGCCGGTGGACACTCCGGTGCGAGAGCCCGGAACGAAGCTGGGTCGCCTCTTGCGTATCCAGCCCGAAACCGTCACGCACATCGACATCGAGCAGCAAGAGACCGAGAAGTCGTTCGTGGAACCCAGCCGCGAGCCGTATGAAGCAGAGCGGCGAGAAGCCAAGCTGGTGCTCCAGTTCAGCGACTACCTGCGTTCCAAGGGGCACCAGGTCCACCGCCACCGGATTCTGCCTCCTGGTGAGACTCGCCCGCTTCTGACTGACCTCTACGTTGAGGATCTTGGCTTGTTGGTTGAAGCCAAGGGGAGCGTCACGCGTGAGAACCTCCGCATGGCGATCGGGCAGCTCGTCGACTACAGCAGGTTCGTGAAGCCGACCACATGCGCCATCCTCTTGCCTTCTGAACCGCGCGAGGACCTGATCGCCCTTGCCGAAAGCCAGGGCTGTGTGGCCATCTGGCCGGACGGTAAGAAGTTCGCCAGCACCAAGCCTGAGGTCATCCCGTAACGGATAGTCCAGGTGCCTGGCCTCCGGCCTATTCATGGACCAGCAGGGCGGAGCAGTCCACTCGTAACGCCCTGACCTGCTGAAACGTGGGAGACGCACGGGGCCTCCGGAGCCGTGTACGCGAGCGCTGCAACACAAAGGGGCCTCGGACTGCGTCCGGGCCCCTCTGTCCTTTGTTGCTCATCGACGCTAGCCGAAGGAGGCCGCTGGCAGTCGTGGGCCTTCACTGCCTTCGCGAGTGCTGACGTCCGGTGCAGCCAGGCGATGGCCGCGGCTTGTTGCCACGCGGAGAGCGTCTTTGAGGGCATCCGTGAGGTCCGCTGTCAGGCGCCGAAGTTCCTCCGGCTCGGTGTCCTCGTTACTGAGGGATTCCTGCGCGTGCGCCACGAGGTCGGCCGCCAGGCCGAGTTGGATCGCTTCAGTGTCGTCGGCCAGGCGAGACAGGTAGCTACTGCTGTTGTCGGTGCTCAGGTAGCAGGGCTTGCCGTTGGGGCCCGTCCACGGGAGGAGGCGCAGTTCGTTGTGGGGCGTCATCCCTCGGCCCTTCTGTCTTCGGTCGTGTAGTCGGTGGTGAAGCGGGCGTCGGCGCGGTCTCCGGGGAGGACCAGGAGGGCCGCCTCGACGACGCGGCCTGTGGTGTCGGCAGATACGCGAGTGATCGCGAGGACAGCCAGCGCCGAGCTGATCCGGAGGGTGGAGGCCTCCTCCGAGGTGGGGAGGCGGGCGCTGACCTTCTCTCGGATCTCCGCGATCCGGGGCCCGCTTGCTGCCGGCTTGGGCCAGCGGAGGGACGATTCGGCTGGCGCCAGGTCTCGGGGGACGTAGATGCGGGCCAGGCTGTGTGGCGACTCCCCTACGTGGCTGACGCAGAGGTACTCGGTCAGCAGGGCTCGTGATGGCACCTTCAGCAGGGCGCTCAGCGTCCCTTGGGCTAGGAGCTGAGTGGTGCGGACCGTGACGTGGAGAGTCGGAACGATGGGCGTGAGGGCGCCTCCCTCGTACGTGAGTCGCCGGCGGAGGCGGCGGACGAAGTTGCCCTTGCCGTGGATCTTCTCGATCAGGCCCTCGGCCTGGAGGAGCGCGAGGGCGTTGCGCAGCGTCGCCGTGCTGACCTTGTAGCGCGTGGCGAGCTGGGGCTCCGAGGGGAGGCGTTCGCCGGGCTTGAGGAGGCCCGTGGTGATCTGGGTCCGGAGGTCGTCGGCGATTGTGTGGCGGAGTGACGGCACGGGCGGGATCACCACCTTCTGAGGACTCGCACGGCGACGAGCCGGGTTCGGGGGTGCATGGTCAGCAGTTCGCCCGACTCAAAGAGGAGTCGCTTGGCGCCGCGGGGTAGTTGGAAGAGGTCGGCCACTCGGCACGGCTGGCCGCCGATTTGGATGACGTCGCCGCGCTGCACGTTGGTCGAGGTGATCTCGACGGTGGAGGCCATGGCACCGCTGGGAGTCCAGGTGTTCATGAAGCTGCCCCCGCGGGCGTAGTTGAGGCGGCCGGCGCGTGGCAGGGACAGGCGCATGTCTCGTAGACGACGGGAACGCCGACCGGCGCCGTCACCGGGGACGAGTGCGCGCACTCGTAGTGCGTGCCGATCCGGCACGAGGTCGATCGGTAGGGGGCGGCCTTCGTCTGTGGCATCAGTGGGCCTCCGCCGGCTTGAAGCAGGTGCAGGCGAGGAGTTCCTCGACTGCCAGTACGTACGGGCGGACGAGGGCGGTCTCCTCACCCATACGGAAGTCCGTGCGGTCCCGGAGTTGCCTCAACGACAGCGTCGGCCAGTCGGCGACGGTGCGGCGGGCGAGCGTTAATGCGGCGCGGTGGCGGTCCTTCCGGGAGTACCGCTCCCTGGTGCGTGCTGCGGCGTGGCGGATACGGTTGAACATGCTGATCAGCTCCTATCGCTGATGGCCAGGTCCCCGGACTCGCCCGTCGCGGGGACCGCTTTGCGTACGACGGCCCATAGGGTGCGGCCGCCGAGGCTGGTGGCGAGGAGCCCGAACCGGTCTGCCTTCGCCACCACTTCCAGGACCTCCCGCCATGTCTCGGCGTGGAGGGAGTCCGGTACCTCCGCTTCGATCGACGTGTGTCTGGCGTGCTCTTCCACGCGTGTGGTGAGCCCGAGGGCCGATAACCGGACGGCGATGGCCTCCGCGCTTACTTCTGAAGCAGGCACAGGGAAGCCTCCGTCACCGACGATCACTTTGAGTGAAGCTAGTTAACTAGATTAGAGCTAGTGGACTAGATTTTCCATATGCCTGAGCAGCCGCCCTATCTCCGCATCGCCGACGTACTCCGGCAGCGGATCGCGGAGCACGAGTGGACTCCTGGAGACCGGCTGCCCTCTCGGGCCCAGATCGCCCAGGAGTGCGGGGTGGGCGAGAACGTCGTCCGCCGAGCCCAGGAGCTATTGATCTCCCAGGGCGTGCTGGAGGGACGGGCCGGGTCCGGGACCTACGTGGCCGAGCCTCGACAGCGGGTACGGATGGTTCGGTCCGCGGCGCGCGAGCAGCCTGACGGGTCGCCATTCCGTGCGGACATGAAGGCCGTGGGACGGCAGGGCGGCTGGGAGAGCCGGACCGATGCCAAGGTGCCCGCGCCGGCGGAGATTGCTGCGCGGCTCGGGATCGGTGAAGGCGAGTTGTGCGTCCGGACCGTGTACGAGTTCCTCGCCGACGGGCGGCCCGTGCAGTTGTCGACGAGCTGGGAGCCGTACGACCTCACCGGCGGGACCCTCGTCGTCCTTCCCGAGGGCGGACCTCACGCCGGGGTCGGCGTCGTGAACCGCATGGCCGAGATCGGCATCACGATCAGCCACGCCGTCGAGCAGCCGGAAC
Organism: Streptomyces sp. NBC_01353; assembly: GCF_036237275.1. Classification (GTDB taxonomy): domain Bacteria; phylum Actinomycetota; class Actinomycetes; order Streptomycetales; family Streptomycetaceae; genus Streptomyces. The sequence continues at coordinate 6,026,219 of NZ_CP108352.1, forward strand.
CGCGGCAGGCGACCGCCGCGGAGGCGTCCCTGCTTGGCGTTCAGAAGGCCGCGCTTGTCACCCACATCCGCCGGACCTACTACAGCGACCAGGGGCGGCCAGTGGAGACGGCGGACATCATCGTCCCCGCCGCTCTCTGCGAGATCGTCTACGAGATTCCCGTCGATTGCTAGCGGGGCGGCACTGCTTGCATTCGATGCGGCATCCAGGCAGGAAGGCGGCCCCCAGGTCGGCTTTGCGTACTCCAGGAGCCCACACTTACCGTGTGCCCTTAGGGGTGATGGGTAGAGGACCCGGGCAGCGGTTCGTTGGGGGGCTCGCCAGCCAGTCGAATTGCTGGAGAACGTGCGGGCTCGATCGCATCTCGATCCGTGACGCCAATTAATGCGTTGAAAAGCCAGACAAGGCGCATGGACCGTAGGGAGCCCAGGAGTAGCAAGCCCTCGGCAGCCCAAGCCGTGGCTCCAGGTTTCGGGCCCCGGTCGATCAAGAGCAGGATGATGCATCCTCCGGCAATCCCGAGCATGCTGCTCAGGATGCTGGACCAATTCCTCCGCAGGCTAGGCCCGAAGCGCTGACGCATGGCTTGGATCGTTTCGCCGCGAGAACTTGCGTACTGTGCGATGGCGGCGGTAGCGAACCCGCCAACCAGGGCCGCAACAGACGCAGTTGTCGTGTAGACATCCTTCCTTCTGTCCAGGGTTGGACCTTCAAACAAGGCTGGCATCCCTCCAGCTTTCCACCAGCCCGCATGAACGACGAGTATGAGCACTGCGACCAGCCAGTCAAGGCCCGGTGTCTCGCTCCATATATTCTTGATTCTTGTGACCAACCGGAACATAGTTGCCACACCCCCTCGACCCAAGGAGTCCAACACTAGCCCTAGGCACTGACAGCAGCCCTCAGGTCCCTTTCGCGGTCGCGCGCCACCTGCAGGATCGCGGCCACGGCAGACTCGTAGCGGGGGCGCGGGTAGTTTGACCCCACTTCAATGCGGCACTTGACTGTAATGTGGTGCTTTATGAAGTCGAGTGGCTCATCGGTCACTTCGCCGTCTTCATCGATCAGTGTGATGTTGGCTTGTGCGCGATCGATCCCGCTGGGTTCCTCCAGGTAGCCGAGTTCTGACATTAGAGAGTGGATGTCTCCCTGTAGCCTGCGCTGCGCCCGGAAGCGTGCCACTGGCCCGGGTCCATTCTTCTTGGGGACCTCCAGCTTCAGTGAAATGCGGTGATCTGGATAGCGCTCGGAGCTGAGTCTTACAAAGCTTGCCAGTCCCTCGCCGTCGGGGGGCGGGATAGCGGGGCTTGGCCTGTAGCTGAACTCGAAGCTATGAACCGCTTCTGCCTTTTCGAGCTTCTCCCATACATTCTGTCCGATGACAGGCCAGAGGGCGATTTCCTCACTCGCAACATTGCAGCCGTTTAGCCACCGTTGGATAGAAGACGCTCTGGGGGAGCCTGGCTTCCCTTGTAGGACCCCGATGATATTCCCATAGTCCAGGAAGCACACGGTTGTCGTGTCGATGGTTCCTTTATTGCCCTCTAGCCGCATCTCCTCGATTCGCCCCAAATCGAGGTCCACTGTCTGGAGCTCACTGGTTCCCACTCTTCCGACGAGAAGGTTGAACCGGTTGGAGGTGTGGACGGATTGGCCGATGTAGCTATGTTGTGTGTGGGTCAAGACTCGATCGGCAACTGGTCGATTCTCGATCTCCATGAGAGGTGCCTGCCAATTGGCATGCTCCATGCGGGGGTTGACTCCATCCTTGGCGCGCACGATCTCAAAAAAAGCAACCGTTCCTGTCCTCGTCGCCATGGCCCCCACCTCGTTCGCCGTACAGCCGTGTAGCCACATAGCGTGACGGTCCGTGACGATCTCCGCAAGGCGTTGCTGGAAAGCGAGCCGTAGCCGCGTGCGCACACGTGTGCTTTGGCTTGATCGGGATGGCCAGGTGGCCGGTCTTACCTGGGCGGTGCCAAAAGGTGAGTCCGTCGCCGCTGCTGGCCATACGAGGCGCACACAAGTTCAGTCGAAGTGCGGGCGAGCGGGGGGCGCTAGGTCACCCAGTGGCAGCTCGCGGTGCTGTAGTTATGGCTTCGGCCACCAGGCCCTCGATGCCAGCTTCCAGGCTTGCGCCGAGCAGGAGTTTGGTGCGCGTGCCGGGTGGCGGTGTGAGTAGCCGCGTGCTGACATCCACAGCTGACATCAACGACGGTGGATAACGGCAGACAGGCACGTTTCTCCACGGCATCCGCGAGCAGCAGCCTGCCTCCGGCGGCGGTAGTCCGACCGAACTTACAAAGCAGATGTCGGCGGTTCGAAACCGTCCGCGCCCACCAGCGGGAAGCACGACAAGGGCCCAGGTCACCGGTATCGAACCGGAAGCCTGGGCCTTGTTCGTTGCTCAGCCGTGTGGGCGGGGGGAGGCGTCGTGCCAGTTACGTGCCACATGCCCCGTCGGAATCTGCCGGCCGGACCTTCCTGATCTGCTCGTCGACGTGCGCGGCGATGGCGTGGTCACGGCCGTTCACCGGGCGCTGATAGATCAGCGCGGCCCGCACCGAAGAGTGTCCTATCCGCTGCATCAGTTCACGCGTTGTGGCGCCGGGTTCACGAGTCGGCTCGCCCCTGATGCCGCTTAGGCGGAGTGAGTAGAAACCTTCTCTACGGGTTCAAGGCACCTGCCGCGCACGACGCGGCGCGTGCGGCCTTGTCGTCCGGGCCGCCGCTCCTGTCTCCGCCCCGCTCCGGCCCCGGCCGGCGGCCGCACGCCTGACGGCTCGGGTTGATGGGTGGTGAATCCCTCTGCGGCTGGGGCCGGTCGGCTCCACGGCTTTCGGCAGCCACTTTGGGGCGAGCCTCTAAGATCACGGCCCCAACGTCGTGCATTACCGGGCAGGTCCACAGACTGCCCGAATCGCCGGAAGCTTACGGGGCCATGATCACTCGCCCCAAAGCGGCTCCGGCCCAAAGCCGCCCCACCGCCCGCTGGGCTACCTTGACGCCGTGGACCACGACATGAACGGGCCGCCATCGGTCGATGAACTCGAATACCTGCGACGCATCGAACGAATGGCCCACGCAGTCGCCGAGGCAGCAGCCCAGGAAGGGTGGCAACGCCGCCCGGGCAGGTCAGCGCCCATACGCATACGGGATCTTCCAAACTGGTGATGTACAGCAGCGAGGTGCAGCAACCACCGCGCCCGCAGCCGACCGCCTACCAGCCTCGACAGGCCGACGATGCCCCCGCAGACCACAACGGTTTCGGCCTATATCGCCCAGGCTTCAAAAAGGCCTGACTCCCTCCCGATGAAGAGCGCTGCCGAAGTAGGAACCAGCAAGCAAATGCCGATGCCGCCAAGCACATATGGTGCCGCTGGCGTCGCCTTCGGGAAGTGGCCATCGCCTCGACGCTTGCGCGCAATAGTAAAGCGCCGGATAAACAGAGCGGCACTCAACATAATCAGGAACGCGCCGGCGATCTGCAACGCCATCAAGGCGCATGCAATAAGAAAAAGGAACAAGTACGAGAGCAGCACCCCCACGACTACCCTCACTTACTCCGATATCGGCATTGATCAGAATCCGGTCGGCTTTCATTGCCGACGGCTGCAGCCACGCGCAAGGCGGACAATATGATCATGGCCTGGACCGCGTCAACCCGTGCAGCTGAACGCGTGCCCGATGCGTGCCCAGCCGGTTGGTAAGTACAGCAGCGACAGCAACCGGCAGCGTCCGACGCGCCCGCCGTGAAGTCCACAGCGGCCCGAAAACGGCTGTAATGACTCTGGATGGCCGATCCATTCTTAGCTACGGATAAGAAGTCTCTGAAATCGTCCGCGCCCACCAGTGCAAAGGCCCCCGCAGCGAGTCGCTGCGGGGGCCTTTGGCGGTAGTGGTTGACGGCAGTCGCTCACTCGGGCCGGCGCCGCCGCAGCAGCCGGTCCACGGCTTCTGGACCCCGGAGGACCGAACTAAGTGGATGGCGATCGCTACCGATGCCGCCGTGCGGAGCATGGCGAACAGGACGCTGATGCGGTGGCGGGCGAGGCGAAGGAGGGCCTGGGCGTGGGTTTTGCCCCGGGCGCGACAGCGGTCGTAGTAGGGGCGGGAGTCAGGGCCGTGCAGGGCGGCGAACGAGGACAGGAACGTCGCGCGTTCGAGCTGCCGGTTCCCGCTGCGGGGTGCGTGTTTCGCCGTGGATCGAGGTTCCCGACTGCTTCGTGGCCGGTGCGCGGCCGGCGTAGGAGGCGAGGTGGGCGGCGGTGGGGAGGTTGGTGCCGTCGCCGATGGCGCGAGACGCATTTGGTGTGCTCAGCCCTCATGCGCTTGAGTGTCCACGTCAAATCGGTAATGAGTGCGAGGGGTTGACGTTGAGTAAGGCAGCACGGGGGATCGTGGCCGGAGTGGTGCTGATGGCCGTACTGACGGCGTGTGGTGGTTCGGACGACGGCCTGGATGCCTTCCGCGGGGACGGCGACAAGCCCCCGGTCACGCTGACGCCGGACATGGTCCGCACCGCTCTCCCCAGCAAGGCGAGCGCCCCCAAGGGCTTCGAGGGCGACGACATCGAGGTCGAGGTCGGCGACGAGGCCGTCGAGGCGTGCACCGGATCGACCGAGTCCAACTGCGGCGGGCTGCTCAGTATGGGCGGCACCGACTTCGACACGGATGACAGCGGCCGGAGCGACAGCTCCGACTACGACGGTGAGGTCGTCTTCGGCATCCTGGCCTTCCAGAGCCCGGACGACGCCAGAGCCACGTACAAGGCCCTGGTCACCGATGAGCGCAGCAAGGCCGAGAAGGACGGAAAGAAGGCGAAGCCGGTGGAGATCGACGCGGGTGCCGAGGAGACCGTTGCCTTCGAGGACGCCGACGGCGAGACCATGGTCATGATGCGGATCGGCAGCGTCGTCGCCGTGGTGAACGGCGACGGCACCTTCGTGGAGAAGCCGAACTACAACGACTTCGCGAAACTCCAGATCGACCGGCTGAAGAAGACCGCCGAGGGCATGAACCCCGACGCGTGATCCGCCCAGCCTCCAAAGCGCCGGCCCCGCGCGGCCGCCGGGTCGGGGCGGAGGCCGGGCGCACCCGAGGAGGGAACGGCGGGTACCCGGCTGCGCGCCTTTCGTGCGAGCGGCGTGTGCCGTTCGCCGACTCGGAGTGGGGCATGGGGAGTTGACCTCGCGCGGCCAGGGGCGGTGTACTCGCGGGTATGGATGAGGTGGGGGACGCTCCGGAGGCCGGGGTCGAGGGTGGGGCCATGACTCCGCAGGGGTACATCGAGAGTCGGCTCGTGCAGTACCAGGAGTGGTACGACCGCAAGGCCACCAAGATGAAGGCCATGCATCTGCGGATGCGGACCGTCTCCGTCGTCGGTGCCGCGCTCGTGCCCGTGTTGGTCAATCTCGATCTGTCGTTCGCGAGGGTGACCGCCACCGCGCTCAGTCTGATCGTCGTCGCTTCGGTGTCGCTGGAGAGCGTGTACCGGTATCGCGAGCAGTGGAAGAACTACCGGTCGACTGAGCAACTGCTGGGGCACGAGAGGGTCTACTTCGAGGCCAAGGTCGGGCCCTATCGGAACCTCTCCGAGCGGGACTCCTTCACCACCCTGGTCGCCCGCGTGGAGAAGGCCATCGCCAACGAGAACTCCGCGACTCTCAACGTCATGACCCTCGGCGGGCAGGTGAACGCCGACGTGCAGCAGAACGGCGTGCCGGCGCCCCGCCCCGAGGCCGGGACCGCGACAGGCGGAAGTTGATGGACGACGACGCGCTGCGGATCACCGTGCTCGGATCCGCCACCCCCTGTCCCAGGCCCGGGAACCCCTGCTCCGGGTATCTCGTCGAGGGCGGCGGCGTCCGCGTGTGGGTGGACGCCGGCAGCGGGTCGCTCGGGGAGCTGCAGCGGTACACCGGGCTCGGAGAGATCGACGCGGTGTGGATCTCCCATCTGCATGCCGATCACTGCTCCGACCTGCTCACCGCCTACTACGCGCTCCTGTACGCCGACATCCGGCTCGATGCGCCGGTGCCTCTCTACGGGCCGCCTGCCGTCGCCGATCGGCTCGCCGCGTTTCTGACCAACGGGCCGCACCGCAGTCCCGTCGAAGACGCCTTCGCCGTCGAGGAGTTGTACGACGGGCATGAGGTCCGCATCGGTGGGCTGAGTCTGCGTGCACGCGCCGTCGAGCATGGTGGGATCCCCGCCTTCGCGCTGCGCGTCGAGGACCGGGACGGGCGCCGGATCGCGTACTCCGGTGACTGCGAGCCCTGCCCCGCCCTCACCGAACTCGCCGGGGACTGCGAGCTGTTCGTCTGCGAGGCCGACGGCGAGGGGCCCGGGCACCACTCCGCCGAGCAGGCGGGGAGGACGGCCGTCGACGCCCGTGTCGGCAGGCTCGTCGTGACCCATGTCGGGCCCGGCATCGAGCCCGAGCACGCTGTGGCGGACGCCGGACGGGTGTTCGCGGGCGCGGTCGAGTACGCCGCGCCCGGCGCCGTGTTCGCCGTCACGCGTCGAACCGTCACGCGTCGAAGTCGTACTCCAGGACGTACGACGCCGAGTCCAGCGTCATCTCGTTGAGCTCCACCGCAACCCCCTTGTCCGTGAAGGCCGTACGGCCGATCAGGATCACCGGCGTTCCGAACTCCAGGGAGAGCCGGGTGGATTCGTCGGCCGTGGGCATCCGGCAGCGGATCTCCTCGCGGAAGTGGACCGGCTGGTGGCCGAGTTCGGTCAGCCGGGCGTAGGTGCCGCCCGGGCCCGTGTCCGGGGCCGTGATCGGGGTGCCCTGGGCGAGGACGGCCGGCAGGTAGGAGACGGAGAGCAGGACCGGCTTTTCGTCCAGGACGAAGCGGCGGCTGCGGACGCAGACCGGGGAGTCCGGCGGCAGGCCCAGCGCTGCGGCCACCCGCGCGTCCGCCGCCGCCTCGCCGACCTCGATCTCGTCCACCACGAGAGCCCGGTCCTCGATGTCCGCCGACCAGACCGAGCGGCCCGTGCCCCAGTGATCCTGCGCGAGCCGGGGGATGCCCCGGCGGCGCAGCGGGCGGAAGGAGCGGACGAAGACCCCGGCGCCCTTGCGGGCCTCGGCCAGGCCCTCGTTGCGGAGGACGGACAGGGCCTGGCGGGCCGTCATCCGGGCCACGTCGTACGTGGTCATCAGATCGTTCTCGCCGGGGAGCCGGTCGCCGGGGGCGAAGGCGCCTGACTGGATGGCGGTTCTCAACTCGTCGGCGATGCGCTGGTACTTGGGCCGACGACCGCTGTCCTGGTCAGTCATGGGTGGACCACTCCCTTCGTTGCGGGACACCCTACGGCGCGCTCGGACGAGCGGATGCACGTGTGTGCGCCGACCCGTGCGGTCGATCCGTCCATCGGGGGACATCTCTAGAGATACGTTGACAGGGAGGGGCCATCGGGTTTCTCTGGGTGTATCTCTAGAGATCTGGAGCTCCGGGACGGAGGGGATTCGTGCAACCACTGCCCGAGGTCGGTGACCTGGTCCGTGACGCCGCCACCGGGCGGGTCGGCTTCTATGTGGACAGCGTCGCCGGCCGGTTTCTGATCCGGCCCGTCCACGGCGGCTGCGAGTGGGAGGCCGAACCCGGCGACGTACAGCTCGCCACGCCCATGAGAGAGCTGCGGGCGCGCGCCGCGGAGATCAACGCGCGGAGCAGACGGGGTCTCGGGACCTGACCTGCCGGCGCCGACCGCCGCCGTGCGTGCCGATCGCCGCGTGGCATGCCGACCCGCCGTGCGTGCCCGACCGCCGCGATCCGTGCCGATCGCCGCCGTGCGTGCCCGACCGCCGCGATCCGTGCCGACCGCCGCCGTGCGCGCCGGGCGTACGGAGTCGGCGGGACCTGACGTTGTCAGCGGGGCGCGTCACACTGGAGACATGTGCCGCAGCATCAAGACTCTCCGACCGCCCGCCCTGCCCGAAGAGGCCACGGAGGAGGACATGCGCGCCGCCGCCTTGCAGTACGTGCGCAAGGTCTCCGGCTTCCACCACCCCGCCGCGCACAACCGCGAGGTGTTCGACCGGGCCGTGGACGAGATCGCCGCCGCGACCGAGCGGCTCCTCGACGGTCTGGAGGTGCGCGGGCTCAGGAAGCCGGTGCGGGAGCCGCAGCCGGACGCCGTATGACATAGGCCGCCAGCGCACCCGCCAGGAAGAGCGCGAGGATCGAGACCCCCGCGCCGATCCAGGTCGCCCCCAGCCACAGCCCGCCGAACCAGCCGAGGGCCACGCTGTAGCCCGCCCAGGCCACGCCAGCGAGCGCCGACCACGGCAGGAACTCCACGATCCGGCGCCTGGCCGCACCCGCGCCCAGCGAGACCACCGAGCGGCCCGCGGGGGCGAAGCGCGCGATCACCACGAGCAGCCCTCCGCCACGCGCCAGCGCCACGCCGAGACGTTCCTGCGCGACGGTCAGCCGGCGTGAGCGGGCAATGGCCCGATCCAGCCTTGCGCCGCCGCGCCATGCCAGCCGGTACGCGACGAAGTCGCCGAGGACGGAGGCCGTGGCCGCGCAGAGGAGGAGGGGGAGCACGGAGGGGACGTCGGGGGAGGCCGCCGTGGCGGTCGCCGCCGCCGTCGCGGCCGTGATCACGAGGACCCCGCTCGGCAGCACCGGCAGGAAGACGTCGAGAAGCACCGACGTGGCCACCGCCGCGTAGATCCACGGGCCCGCGGTCAGTGACCGCAGTGACCCGATGCTGTCGAGCACATTCACAGCGCCAGAGCCTACGCGGGCGCGGCGTGCGAAAACGGGGCAGGGGCCGGAAACCGCACAAGCGGAATCCGGCCCCTGCCCTCCGGGAGTTACGCCGTGACCGGAGCGCCCTGCTTCTCGCGCTGCTCCGCCTCGGCGCCGCGGGCTGCGCCGAAGAGCCGGTCGAGTGCCACCGCGCCCGGGCCGGTGAAGACGAGCAGCAGGAACGCCCAGCAGAACAGCGCCGCGGACTCGCCACTGTTCTGGAGCGGGAAGAGCGCCTCGGGCTGGTGGACCTTGAAGTACGCGTACGCCATCGAGCCGGAGGCGAGGAACGCGGCGGTACGGGTGCCCAGGCCGACAAGGACCAGCCCACCCGCGACCAGCTGGATCACGGCCGCGTACCAGCCGGGCCACGTGCCGGTGGGCACGGTGCCGCCGCCCATCGCGCCGCCGAGCACGCCGAAGAGCGAGGCGGCGCCGTGGCAGGCGAAGAGCAGGCCTATGACGATCCGGAACAGGCCGAGCGCGTACGGCTGGACCTGATGCAGGCGGTTCGACAGGTTGTTCATGGGGACGGGACTCCTTCGGTCGGGTCCGCTTCCGGGGAAACGGAACGTGGGGGACGGAACCGATGAGGCCGTCAGGTTAGGCACCCCTCAGTAGTACTTGCAAGTTCAACATTCGGTCATTCGAAGATCTGTGGCGATCGTCACGCGGCATCGGCCGCGTCGCGGCCGGGACTCAACTGCCGCTGAGGATCCGTTCGTCCACGGTCACCAGGCGGCCGCCCCGGCGGGCCTGGGTGAGCGTCAGGCGGGCCGAACGGCCATGCAGGGCGAGGGTCATCAGCTGGTTCCCGAACCAGGGGCCGCCCGTTCTGCGCCAGCTGACCGGCGCGGGGCCCGCGTGGGCGTGGCGGGCGAGGACGCGGCCCAGCCGGCGGCCCGGGCGGCTCCAGCCGAACCGGAAGCCCAGGCGGACCGAGAGCGGGATCGCGTTGTGGAGCGGCGAGCAGGTCAGCTGCGTCACCCGCGCCTCGGGTTCCCTCTCGGGCCATCGGGGCTCCGCCACATACGCGTGGTGGACGTCCCCCGACAGGACGCACACCGTCGCCGGCGCCTGCGGACCGCTGCCCGCCTCCGCCAGCAGGCGCGTCAGGGCCTCGAACGACGAAGGGAACGCCGCCCAGTGCTCCAGGTCGGCCCGCTGCCGCAGATCCTCCGCGAACCGCGCCCACCGCCCGCCCGGACCGCCCCGCACGCCCCGGCACAGTGCCGCGTTCCAGGTCTCCGCGTCATGGATCAGCGGTGGCAGCAGCCAGGGCAGCGAGGTGCCCACGAGGAGATGGTCGTACGAACCCGGGTCGGTCAGCGCTTGTTCACGGACCCAGGCCGCCTCGGCCTCGTCCAGCATCGCCCGCCCGTCCTCCCGCAGGACGCGGGCCGCCCGGGTGTCGATCATCAGCAGCCGGGTGCGGCCGAAGTCACGGCGGTAACTCCAGCGCGTGCCCGCCGGGTCGGCATCCGCCTGCGCCACGAACCGCCGCAGCGCGTCCGTGCCGTCGGGCGAGCCGCACACCTCGGCGTACAGGGGGTCGGCGGCGAGCTCCGCCGGGGAGAGATTGCCGAGGTGCTGGTAGACCCAGTACGACATCAGCCCGCTCAGCACCCGCTCGCTCCACCAGTGCGTGGCGCGCATCCGCGCCAGCCAGGCGGCGCTGGTGTTCCAGTCGTCGATGATGTCGTGATCGTCGAAGATCATGCAGCTGGGGACGGTGGAGAGCAGCCAGCCGACCTCGGGGTCCTGCCAGGACTCGTCGTAGAGCCGGGTGTACTCCTCGTACTCGCCGACCTCCGAGCCCGGAGGGTCGCGCGGATCCCGGCGGGCGGCGAGCCAGCGGCGAGTGGCGGTCGAGGTCTCGTCCGCGTACACCTGGTCGCCCAACAGCAGGAGCACGTCGGGGCGTTCGGCGTCGGGGTGGGTGGCCAGATGCGCCGCGAGGGTGTCGAGGGCGTCCGGGCCGACCGGGTCGTGACCGGCCGCGGGCTTCGCCGCCCAGCGGCACGAGCCGAAGGCCACGGCGACCCCGTCACCGGGGGCCGGTGTGCGGATGGTGCTCGGCGGGAAGCGGGAGTCGGGCAGGGGCCAGACCCTGCGGCCGTCGAGCCGTATCTCGTACTCCGTCGTGGTGCCCGGCGTCAGGCCGGTCACCGGGATCACGGCGTAGTGGTGGCCGGCGATCTGGAACGTACGGGTGCTGCCGCCGGCGCCGGACGCGCACCGGGCCTCCGCCGTGCACGGCCGGTCGGCCTCGATCCAGATCGTCGCGGAGTCGCCCGTCACCCCGTCGACGTACCGCAGCAGTGGTCCGATTCTGAGCCCGGCCGCCATCGTGATCCCCCTCCGTCGTCCCGCCGTACGGTACGGAACGACGGAGGGGCGCAGGAAGCGTTCTCAGCAGCCGTTCAGGACGGACTGGAGGGCGCTCTTCTCGGCCGAGTCGACGCTCAGGCCCCAGTAGTACTTCGTGTGGACCCACGCGCGGACGTAGGTGCAGCGGTACGAGGTGCGCGACGGCAGCCACTCGGCGGGGTCCTGGTCGCCCTTGGACTGGTTGACGTTGTCCGTCACCGCGATGAGCTGTGGACGGGTGAGGTCGTTGGCGAACTGCTGGCGCTTGGCGGTCGTCCAGGAGTTCGCTCCCGAGCGCCAGGCCTCGGCGAGCGGCACCATGTGGTCGATGTCGAGGTCGGAGGCGACGGTCCAGGTCGCGCCGTCGTACTCGGAGAACCAACTGCCGCTGACCGCGGCACAGCTGGAGTCCTGGCCGACGTTCACGCCGTCGCGCTTGAGGACGACCTCGCGGGTGTTGCAGGCGCCGGACTGGGTGATCCAGTGCGGGAAGAGATCACGGCTGTAGCCGGAGGAGGAACCTTCCGCCTTCACCGTGAGGGAGGCGAGGTAGGTACGGGCGGTGGCCGCGCTGACCGGCGTGGGCATGGCGGCCTGCGCGGTGGGGGCGGTGGCGAGGAGACCCGTGACGGAGAGGGCGGCGGTGGCGGCGAGCACGGTCGTGCGACGGGCTATTCGACGCGCGTAGACACTTGCGGCAAGCATACGAACTCCCTGGGGATGGGGGACCTTGGCCATGCCGTCCCCGGGCGGGGTCCGGGCGGCCAGGTCATGGTGTCGGCGCCAGGTTGCGGTGGGGGGTGCGCCAGGTAACAGAGTGGCGACATGGGCACGTCACATCAAGGGGTATGACGGAATGGCAGTTCCGTTTCTCGGCCCTAGGGTTGGCGTGTGCTTCTGGATGTGAACATCACCTTTGCGGTGGTTCTGGCCGTTCTGCTTGCCGTGGCCGCGGGCGTCGTCGCGCTCGCCCGGCTCGGGCGCGCCCGCGACACGCTGATCGCGGGTGGGCGTGCGGCGGTCCAGCTGATCGCGGTGTCGCTCGTGATCGGCTGGGTGATGCGGCATCTGCCGCTGCTGCTGGGGTTCCTGCTGCTGATGTACGGGGTGGCCGTGTGGACGGCCGGGCGGCGGGTGGTGCCGTCCCCGGGGCGCGGCTGGTGGTGGGCCGGCGTACCGATCGCGGCGGGTGTGGTGCCGGTCGTCGGGTCGCTCGTGCTCACCGGGCTCGTACCGGTGCGTGGCGTGGCGCTCATCCCGGTGACCGGCATCCTCATCGGCGGCGCGCTGACGGCCACGGTGCTGGGCGGGCGGCGTGCGCTGGACGAACTGGAGACACGGCGCGGCGAGGTGGAGGCGGGGCTCGCCCTCGGCCTTGTCGAGCGTGAGGCGCGCCTGGAAGTGGCGCGGCGGGCGGCGTCGGACGCGCTGCTGCCGGGTCTCGATCAGACGCGAACGGTGGGACTCGTCACGCTGCCGGGCGCGTTCGTGGGGATGCTGCTGGGCGGTGCGTCACCGTGGGAGGCGGGGGCGGTGCAACTGTTCGTGCTGGTGGCGCTGTTGGTGGTCCAGGCGGTGGCGGTGGCCGCGGTCCTGGAACTGGTGGCGCGGGGTGCTTTGGCGCGCGGCTGACCGGGTGGGCGGGGCGGGGGCATCCCGCGGCCGCCCTCGGGTGGGCGCCGCCGCCGGGCGTTACGCCGAGAACGTCAGGCGGAGGGTGCCGTCGGGTATCCGCGTCGCCGTGAGCGCCGTGAGGTCCATGACGTGGACGTCCGGGGCGAAGGCCGCCGCCCTCGGGCCCACGCCCACCACCCGCATTCCGGCCGCGCGTCCCGCCTGGATGCCGGCCTCGGAGTCCTCGAAGACCACACAGTCGGCCGGGTCGAAGCCCAGTTCCGCCGCGCCCTTGAGGAAGCCCTCCGGGTCAGGCTTGCTCGCGCCGACCCGCTCCGCCGTGACCCGGGTCTCCGGCATCCGCAGCCCCGCCGCGCCCATCCGGGCCTGGGCGAGGGCCTCGTCGGCCGAGGTCACCAGCGCGTGCGGGAGGCCGTCGATGGCGTCCATGAACGCCGGAGCGCCCGGGACGGGGACGACGCCGTCGAGGTCGGCGGTCTCCTCCGCCAGCATCACCCGGTTGTCCGCGTAGTTCTGCTCCATGGGCCGGTCCGGGAGGAGGACGGCCATCGTCGCGTACCCCTGGCGGCCGTGGACCACCTTGAGCGCCTGCTCAGGGTCCAGCCCGTGCCGGATCGCCCATCGGCGCCAGCAGCGCTCGACGACGGCGTCCGAGTTGACGAGGGTGCCGTCCATGTCGAGCAGGAGGGCGCGGGTCGTGAGCGTTGCCGGGGTGATGGCGGGCATCGACGGTCTCCAGAGGGGGTGGGAGGAGAACGAAGTGGTCCCGCCCACCGGTCAGGGAGTGCGGGCGGGAGCCACTTTGTTTCTCCACGATACAAAACGAGCGGCCGTCTACGCCAATCCGTTCCGCATCGCGGACCTCGGGCGGTGCCCGGTGGATCGGACAGTGCCCGGTGGAGACCTCAGCCGGTGGTCATCGACTCCAGGGTGCGCCGGGTCTCGGGCCCGTACACGCCCTCCTCGTCGTCCTCGATGGAGTGGTACTCCTGGAACCTCTCCACCGCGCGCCTCACCTGCCTGGAGTACTCGCCGTCGATCGGGCCGTCGTAGACCCCCCACGCCTGCGTGAGCCGCCGCTGCAGCTCCTCGACCTCGGCCCCGGAGTCCCCCTGGCGCAGCGTCGGGGGTGCTGTCTCCCGGGTGGGCGTGGGGGTGGGTGCGGAAGTGGTCCGGGTGGCCGTGGGTGGCGGCGGTACGGCCGGCGCGGTGGTGGTGGCCTTCGTGGTCCGGACGGCTGAGGGTGAGGGCGAAGCGGAGCGCGATGCGGAGGCCGACGCCGATGCCGACGTCGACGTGGACGGCGTGGTCGTCGGCTCCTCCGACACGGCGACGTTCTCCGACGCGCTCGTCGTGACCGTGGGTACGGCCGCGCGGTCGTCCGTCTCGTCCCCGCCGTCCAGCAGGCCGGCCGCGACCGCCGCCGTGGTGATGACCGCGACCGCGACCGCCGCCGCGAGCGCCACGATCGCGCCGCGCCGGCGCGTGGCGGGCCGCGGCTCGGGCTCGTCGTACCTGTCGTACTCGTAGCGCCCGTCGGTCCCGTCGTACGCGTCGTCGTACGCGTCGTCGTCGTCCGGGGCGGGCATCGCGCCGATCCCGGGCAGCAGCAGCGGCATGGTCTCGGCGGCGTCCCCCATCGGGTGCGCCGCCGTCGGTGGTACGGGTTCAGCCACGGGCGGCACCGGACCGGGAACAGGAACCGGACCCGCAACAGGGCCGGGAACAGGGCCCGGAACAGGGCCCTGAATCAGACCCGGAACAGGACCCGCAACCGGAATCGGAACCGGAAGTGGAACCGGGGGTGGCGGCGGTGTCTCGTTCGCACCCGGCTCCGGCGCGTCGAGGGTCACGTACGGCCTGATGCGCAGCGGGTCGAAGTCCTCCGCCGCGGCGATCTCCGCCTGGACACAGGCGCAGCCCGGTCTTCTCTGTACTCCACATTCAGGACAGACGTGTCCGGTCATGGTGGATCCCCTCCCCAGTTCACCTGGCAGCGATTATGCAGGCCGCCCTGTCCGTCACCTGAACAGCCGTTCCCCTCGGGAGGACATAAGGGGGCACAACGATCAGGATGAGGGGATACGGACCCCTGAGGACACGCCCCGGAGATGCTTATGGCCCAGGAAGTACGCTCGCCGGACCTCGGCGGCGACCCCGCTCCTGGGGAGGGGCGGAGTCGCCGAAGCATTGTCGTCGCGATCGGTGCGCTGCTGCTCGGCATGTTGCTCGCCGCACTCGATCAGACCATCGTCTCCACCGCCCTGCCGACGATCGTCAGCGAGCTCGGCGGCATGGAGCACCTCTCCTGGGTCGTCACCGCGTACATCCTCGCGTCGACGGCGGGGACGCCCCTGTGGGGCAAGCTCGGAGACCAGTACGGCCGCAAGAAGCTCTTCCAGTCCGCCATCGTCATCTTCCTTGTCGGCTCCGCCCTCTGCGGCATCGCGCAGAACATGCCGCAGCTCATCGGCTTCCGCGCCCTCCAGGGGCTCGGCGGCGGCGGCCTGATCGTCCTGTCGATGGCCATCGTCGGCGACCTCGTCCCGCCCCGGGAACGCGGCAGGTACCAGGGGATGTTCGGCGCCGTCTTCGGCGGCAGCAGCGTCCTCGGCCCGCTGCTCGGCGGACTGTTCACCCAGCACCTCTCCTGGCGCTGGGTCTTCTACATCAACCTGCCCATCGGCATCGTCGCCCTCTTCGTGATCGCCGCCGTGCTGCACATCCCTGCACGCGGCACCCGGCACACCATCGACTACCTCGGCACCTTCCTCATCGCCTCGGTCGCCACCTGCCTCGTGCTCGTCGCCTCCCTCGGCGGCACCACCTGGGACTGGGGCTCCCCGCAGATCATCGGGCTCGCCGTCCTCGGAGCCGTACTCCTCGTCTGCTTCGTGTACGTCGAGCAGCGCGCGGCCGAGCCCGTACTGCCGCTGAAGCTGTTCCGGATCCGGACCTTCACCCTCGTCTCGGTCATCAGCTTCGTCGTGGGCTTCGCGATGTTCGGCGCCATGACCTATCTGCCGACCTTCCTCCAGGTCGTCCAGGGCGTCACCCCGACCGCGTCCGGCGTCCATATGCTGCCCATGGTCGTCGGCATGTTCATCGCCTCGACGACGTCCGGTCAGATCGTCTCCCGCACCGGCCGCTGGAAGGTCTTCCCCATCGCGGGCACCGCCGTCACCGCCCTCGGGCTGCTGCTGCTCCACAGACTGACGGAACACAGCTCCACCTGGCAGATGAGCGTCGACTTCTTCGTCTTCGGCGTCGGACTCGGCCTGGTCATCCAGGTCCTCGTCCTCGTCGTGCAGAACGCCGTCTCCTACCAGGACCTCGGCGTCGCCACCGCGGGCGCGACCTTCTTCCGGTCCATCGGGGCCTCGTTCGGTGTCGCCGTCTTCGGCGCGATCTTCACCAACGGGCTCAACACCCAGCTGGAAGGCGCCCTCGCCGGACAGCCGCTGCCGCCGGGGACCGGCCCCGAACAGATCGCCGCCGACCCGCGCGCGATCGCCGCGCTCCCGCCCGAGCTGCAGCCGTCCGTCGTGCACGCGTACGCGACCTCGATCACCGACGTCTTCCTCTACGCGGCGCCGGTGGTCTTCGTCGCCTTCGTGGTCGCCTGGTTCCTCAAGGAGGACAAGCTGCGCGGCTCGGTCACCGCCCCCGACGCCAGCCAGACCGTGGCCTCCAACCCGGTGGAGCGGTCCTCCTACGAGGAGTGCGCCCGCGCCCTGTCCGTGCTCGGTTCACGCAAGGGGCGCAGGGAGATCTACGAGAAGATCACCGCGAGGGCCGGGCTCGATCTGCTGCCGGCCGCGAGCTGGCTTCTGTTGCGGATCCGCCGCCACGGGACCGTGGAACCTGCCCGGCTCGCCGAGAGCACCCCCGTACCGCTGCGGGCCATCACGGAGGCGTCCCGCCAGGTCGAGGAGCGCCGCCTCGCGCGCCGGGAGGGGCTGCAGCTGATCCTCACGGACGACGGGGTCGAGGCCGCGGCGAAGCTGGCGAAGGCGCGTGAGGATTCGCTCGCCGAGCTGCTGGGGGACTGGTGGGGGCCGGACCGGCCGACGGATCTGGTGCAGTTGGTGGAGGAGCTGACGGCCGAACTGAACGGCTCGGACGCGGAGCGACCGCGCGCGCCGGAGCCACCCGGCGACCACCACGCGTAAACCGCCCGGCGACCACCAGGCGTATGCGTCCGGCGACCACCAGGCGTATGCGTCCTGCGATCACCGGGCGTATGCGCCCGGCGACCACCACGCGCAACCGCCCGGCGACCACCTCGCGTAGCCATGAGGCGGCGTAACCGCCGCGCCGTCAGAGCTCCTTGCCGTACCAGATCTCCATGTACGGGCCCTCGCAGTACGCCGGGATCTCCGCGTACCCGTGGCGGCTGTACAGGGCCCGCGCCTCGACCAGGTCCAGACGGGTGTTGAGGACCATCCGACGCGCGCCCAGCTCTCGGGCCGCGCCCTCCAGGTGCCCCATCAGAGCCCCGGCGCCGCCCGTGCCCCGGAAGGCGTGGCGCACGAACACCCGGGTCAGCTCGGCGCGTTCGCCGTCGAGGAGCAGCACGCCACCGCAGCCGGCGGCCTTGCCCTCGTACCGGGCCACCAGGAACTGTCCGGTCGGCGGCGTCAGAAGCTCCACCCCGTCGTTCGTCAGCCCCTCGTCGATCTCCGCCTCGGTCGCGGGCCGCTGCCAATAGCGGCTCGCCACGTCGTCGTAGTAGTCGCGGCGCAGGGCGGTGGCGTCCGGGGCGTCGACACGCTCGGGGGCGAAGGTCCAGGTCATGCGCCTCATTGTGGGCGCAGGACCCGGACCCGTCGCCTGCTTTTTCGAGCGGTGTCAGCCCTGCTTGGGCGCGGCCTGCTGGACGACCTCGAACGACCACAGCGTCGAGCCGGTCGCCGCCGGCTTCGGGCGGCCCTCGCCCTCGGGACCGCCGGAGGTGCCCTGGTGGGCCGCCTTCATGGAACCGCTCATCCAGTTCTGGAAGTCCTCCTCGCTGCGCCAGCGGGTGTAGACCAGGTACTGGTCCGTACCCTCCAGCGGGCGCAGCAGCTCGAACCACTCGAAGCCGTCGGACCCCTCCACGGCACCGGCGCGGGACGCGAAGCGCTGCTCCAGGACCTCGCGCTGCTCGGCCGGGACGGTCAGGACGTTGATCTTCACGATGCTCATGAAGGGCAGGATATGACCGGCACCCCGGGTCCTAACCCACGACCCGGGCGAGCAGCAGCCCGTCGTACCCCCGTACGCCCACCGTCTGGAACGCCGTCGCGTCCAGCCGGGGCTCGCGAGAGATCAGTTCGAACATGGCGCGGGTGCCGGTGATCGCCGCGTCGTTCGGGTCCTCCTCGGCCACCTTGCCGCCGCGCACCACGTTGTCGACGACGATGACCGTGCCGGGGCGGGAGAGCCTCAGCGCCCACTCCACGTAGTGCGGGTTGTTCGCCTTGTCGGCGTCGATGAAGACGAAGTCGAACGGGCCCGCGCCCTCCGCCTCCAGCTTCGGCAGGGTGTCCAGGGCCGCGCCCGTCCGGACCTCGACGATCGAGTCGAGGCCGGCGCGGGCGATGTTGGCGCGGGCCACCTCCGCGTGGGCCGGGTTGTACTCCAGGGTGATCATCCGGCCGTCGGCGGGCAGCGCCCTGGCCATCCAGATCGTGCTGTAGGCGCCGAGCGTGCCGATCTCCAGAACCGTGCGCGCGCCCCGCGTCGCGACCAGCAGGTTCAGCAGCTTGCCCTGGTTGGGGGCGACGGCGATCTCGGGGAGCCCGGCGGCCGTGGAGTCGGCGAGCGTGGCGGCGAGCGCCTCGTCGGCCGGGGCGAGCAGGTCGGTGAAGTAGCGGTCTACGGCGGTCCATTGGTCGTTGGTCATGCGGCCGAACGTACCGCAGGGCGCCCGCGCCGGGCGCGTATCGCCGCGGCCGTTCCGACCGCCGCGAGCAGCACGCCGGAGACCGTCAGGAGCCAGACCGGGATGCCGTCGCCGACCGTGAGCAGCCGGCCGGTGTAGATCACCTCGCGGTACGGGGTGTCGGCGACCGTCCTCAGTTCGTGGTCGCCGTCGATCCGCGAGGGTTCGGGGAACTCCTGGTCGAGGGCGGTCAGATAGACCGGGCGCCCGCCGGTGAGCGCCGCCACCGCGCCCTCCTTCTCCTCGATCCCGCCCGCGAAGGTCACCTCGGGCGGTGCTCCGCCGATGTCGTCGCGCGGCTCCATGCGGTGGTCGGCGAGGACGTACAGGCCGAGGGACTGAGGGGTCTTCGCCAGGCGGGAGAGGCGCATGGGGTAGACGAGACGGTCGCTGGCGAAGGTGATCCTGAGCGGGGTGAGATCGCCCCGGAGCGCCGTGCCGGTGGCGTCGGGCGCGAGGCGCACCGCGACGTACTCCCACTTCCGCTCGACGTACGGCCGCAGTTCGGTCGAGAGCCGGT
Organism: Streptomyces sp. NBC_01353; assembly: GCF_036237275.1. Taxonomy (GTDB): domain Bacteria; phylum Actinomycetota; class Actinomycetes; order Streptomycetales; family Streptomycetaceae; genus Streptomyces. Next base: position 6,045,441 of record NZ_CP108352.1, read on the forward strand.
CGGAGAGCTCGAAGCCGTTCTTCTCCAGCCAGCCGCTCAGCGCCTTCGGGTCGGTGGCGGTCAGCCGGGCCACGTCGAAGGGTCCGAGCCGCTCGCGCCCGATCACACCGACGTCCGCGCCCTTTCCGGGCGGGGCGGCCCCGGCGCCGTCCGAGACGTTGAGGTCGAAGGGCCAGTCGCCGCCGCGCGGCCAGAAGTAGTACCGGTCCTTGCGCTCGGGCCGGGTGAGGTCCTCCAGGGCGTCGAAGAGCTCCGGGTCGCCCAGCGCGACGTCGGCCCGGCCGGGTACGGGCATGATCCAGGCGGCCCGCTCGGCGTTCCCGCGCACGGTGAAGCGCATGACGATCTGTTCCGTACGGCCGTCCCAGCGCACGGCCGAGGTTTCCCGGTCGACGCCGATGCGCTGGTTCCGGTCGGGGATCATCGCCCCGCAGCCGCACGCGTAGGCCGGTGCGATCAGTGAGCCGAGCTGGAGCGCGAGCAGCGCGACGATCATGGCCAGAATTCTCTGTGTCCCCCGCATGTGCGCTCAGACGCGGCGCGCGAGATTCCGGTTCCGCGTGCCACCAGGCTGAGGGAGGCGGGAGGCGGGAGCCCCAGGCGTAGGGGGGATGGACTCCCGCCTTCCGGTCTGTCAGGAGCCGACCCGGACCTGCAACTCCTTGATCCCGTTCAGCCAGGCCGCGCGCAGTCGGCGCGGCTCGCCCGCGAGTGTCAGATCGGGCAGGACGTCCGCGAGCGCGTTGAAGATCAGGTCGATCTCGTTGATGGCGAGCGACTTGCCGAGGCAGAAGTGCGGGCCTCCGCCGCCGAAGCCGAGGTGCGGGTTCGGGTCACGGGTGATGTCGAAGGTCTCAGGGTTCTCGAAGACCTCGGGGTCGTTGTTGGCGGAGGAGTAGAAGAGTCCGACCCGGTCGCCCTTGCGGACCTTCTGGCCCCCGATCTCGGTGTCCTGGGTGGCCGTCCGCTGGAAGGAGACCACCGGGGTCGCCCAGCGCACGATCTCCTCGGCGGTGGTCGCGGGCCGCTCCCGCTTGTAGAGCTCCCACTGCTCGGGGTGGGTGAGGAAGGCGTACATGCCGTGGCTGATGGCGTTACGGGTGGTCTCGTTGCCGGCCACCGCGAGCAGCAGCACGAAGAAGCCGAACTCGTCCGAGGAGAGGTTGCCCTGGCCCTCGGCGGCGACGAGCTGGGTCACGATGTCCTTGGCCGGACACTCCTTGCGTTCGGCGGCCAGGTTCATCGAGTACCCGATGAGCTCCATGGCGGCCTCGGCGCCGATCTCCTCGGTGATGGCGTACTCGGGGTCGTCGTACGCGACCATCTTGTTCGACCAGTCGAAGATCCGGGCGCGGTCCTCCTGCGGTACGCCGATGAGTTCGGCGATCGCCTGGAGCGGGAGCTCGACGGCGACCTGGGTGACGAAGTCGAAGGAGCCGTCGGACGCGGCGTTCTGCTTCGCCTCCTCGACGATCGCCCGGGCGCGCTCGCGCAGCGCCGCCTCCAGGCCGCGGATCGCGCGGGGCGTGAAGCCGCGCTGGACGATCTGGCGGACCCGGGTGTGCTCGGGCGGGTCCATGTTGAGCATGATCAGCTTCTGGACCTCGATCTGGTCCCGGGTGATGTGCTCGTTGAAGCGGATGACGGCCGTGTTCTCCGTGGAGGAGAACAGCTCCGGGTGGGTAGAGACGTACTTGACGTCCGCGTGCCGGGTGACGGCCCAGTAGCCCTCGTCGTCGAAGCCGGTGATGCCGCGCGGCTGGGGGCACCACCAGACGGGCGCGGTCTGTCGCAGCCGCGCGAACTCCGGGAAGGGGATGCGGCTCTGGAGCAGATCGGGGTCGGTGGCGTCGAACCCTTCGGGGAGGTGAGGGCAGGGCATCGGCAACACACTCCATGTCTGAGACATGCGTGCCTGACAGCATGTCTGACGGTCCATCAGAAGGTGACCGCAAGGTAGTAACGGGTTCTACAAGTCGCAAGGGATGCGACGGGAACTGTTGCCGGTAATCGGCGCACGCGGGTGCGTGCACAACTCTTGCGTACCGGCGGTAGCAGTCATAAGACTTCACTCAGAACTAGAACGCGTACTAGTTCCCCGTACCGCCCCCGTCGCGGAGTGCCGGGACACCCCGCCGGGCGAGGAGAGGACGAGCTCATGGCCGCGGAACCCGTCATCGTCGAAGCAGTACGCACCCCCATCGGCAAGCGCGGAGGCGCGCTCGCCAATCTGCACCCCGCCTACCTCCTGGGCGAGACCTACCGCGAACTCCTCGGACGCACCGGCATCCACGCCGACTGCGTCGAGCAGATCGTCGGCGGCACCGTCACCCATGCCGGCGAGCAGTCCATGAACCCGGCGCGCAACGCCTGGCTCGCCATGGGCCTTCCCTACGAGACCGCTGCCACCACCGTCGACTGTCAGTGCGGCTCCTCGCAGCAGGCGAGCCACATGGTCGCCAACATGATCGCCTCGGGGGTCATCGACATCGGCATCAGCTGCGGGGTGGAGGCGATGTCGCGCGTCCCGCTCGGCTCGGGCTCCAAGCACGGGCCCGGAAAGCCCTGGCCGGACGAGTGGAACGTCGACCTGCCCAACCAGTTCGAGGCCGCCGAGCGCATCGCCCGGCACCGCGGCCTCACCCGCGAACGGGTCGACTCGCTGGGCCTGCTCTCCCAGGAACGAGCCGCGAACGCCTGGTCCGAGGAGCGGTTCAAGCGCGAGACCTTCGCCGTCCAGGTCCCGACGACCGAGGAGGAGCAGGCCGCCGGGCAGGGCATGTGGCGGCTCGTCGACCGCGACGAGGGGCTGCGCGACACCAGCATGGAGGCGCTCGCCCGGCTCAAGCCGGTCATGCCGACCGCCGTCCACACCGCGGGCAACTCCTCGCAGATCTCCGACGGCGCCTGCGCGCTGATGTGGGCCTCCAAGCGGATGGCCCGCGCCCTCAAGCTCAGGCCGCGCGCCCGGATCGTCGCCCAGGCCCTCGTCGGCTCCGACCCGCACTTCCACCTCGACGGGCCCATCGACGCCACCCGCGCCGTCCTCGGCAAGGCGGGGATGTCCCTCAAGGACATCGACGTCGTCGAGATCAACGAGGCCTTCGCCTCGGTGGTGTTGAGCTGGACGCAGGTCTTCGACCAGGACCTCGACAAGGTCAACGTCAACGGCGGCGCCATCGCGCTCGGTCACCCCGTCGGTGCGACCGGGGCGCGGCTGATCACCACCGCCCTGCACGAACTGGAACGTACGGACAAGGAGTTCGCGCTCATCACGATGTGCGCGGGCGGGGCACTCGCCACCGGCACGATCATCCAGCGCCTGTAGCGCTTCTTCTTCGTGTCCGTGTCCGCGACTCCGGCGTCCGCCGTCACTGCCGCTGAGTCTCGGCCGGCGCCCGAGAAACGCCGCAGGCCCCGCCCCTCCGTGAGGAGGGCGGGGCCTTGCGATGGCGCGGGCTGCCGGCGGCTGGGGGTGACTCTTAGTACCAGCCGTTGGCCTGCCAGAACGCCCAGGCGGCGTTCGGGGAGCCGTAGCGCTCGTTCATGTAGTTGAGGCCCCACTTGATCTGGGTGGCCGGGTTGGTCTTCCAGTCCGAGCCGGCCGAAGACATCTTCGAGGCCGGGAGGGCCTGGACCAGGCCGTAGGCGCCGCTGGACGAGTTGGTGGCGGAGGGGTTCCAGCCGGACTCGTGAGAGACGATCTTGCTGAAGGCCTGGTACTGCGAAGCCGGAACGATCTTCTTCGCAATCTCCTGCGGAGTCGCGGCCGAAGCCGTGGACGTCGTGCCGAGCACCGCACCCGACGCGCCCAGCAGCACGGCTGCGGACACGGCGAAGGTCTTCTTGCGGGACGAGACACGAGTGGAGAGCGAGCGGAACACGAAGCGACCTAACGTCGGGGACATGGGGTGCGCCGGGCGTTTTCGGCAAGCCGGAACCAGAGCCCGGGGAACCCGGATCCTGTGGGGAATCGGCCTGTCCGAGGCGCTGCGCTGAGCGCTGCTGCCTGGCGACGTCCACCAGACAACCAGGGCCGGAACGCCGACGCAACGACCCCCAGTACGAGGCGGATTCGGACCCGCGCCGAACGGCCCGGGGTGAGGGCTGTGGTGTTTTCGCAGCTCACGGCCGACTATGGGGTGATTTGAGAGGGTCTGAACCCTCTCCTACTCCGCTTCGTACGTGACGTAGGTCCTGTGGGGCGCCTCACCCCGAGGGGGCCCTTCCGGGGCCTCGAATGTGACCTGGGCCTCGAAGTTCGCCCGCCGCGTGGCCCGCCGAAGCGCCTTGAGAAGGGTCCGGCCAACGGTGAGTGTGAGCACCACCGTGAGAGCGGCCCGGCCGAGGTCCCAGCCGAGGGAGGTGGCGAGGACGTACGCGAGGAAGCGGACCAGGTTCTCGTGGACCGGGTCGCCGGGGACGAAGGAGATCCCCGTCCCGAGGCCACCCACGGTGACCCAGCCGTACAGATTGGTGACGGTGCCGTACGCGAACGCCGCGACGAACCCGTACGCCGACAGCATCAGCAGCTCGCCCCGGCCCCTGACCTTCTCCGGCCCCGGCAGCAGACCCGCGCCCATGGTGAACCAGCCCATCGCCAGCATCTGGACCGGCATCCATGGGCCCACACCGCCCGTGAGCAGGGCGGACGCGAACATCGTCACCGCGCCGAGGACGAAACCGAACCCCGGCCCGAGGACCCGGCCGCTCAGCACCATCAGGAAGAACATCGGCTCCAGGCCCGCCGTCCCCGCCCCGAGCGGGCGCAGCGCCGCTCCCACGGCAGCCAGCACGCCCAGCATCGCGACCGCCTTCGCGTCCATCCCGCAGTCGGCGATCGTGGCGACCACCACCGCGATCAGGAGAGGGAGGAGGGCGGCGAAGAACCAGGGGGCGTCGGCGGCGTGCGTGGTCACGGCCGAGGAGGCGTCCGCGAAGAGGGGCCAGCCGATGGCGATCAGCCCGATGACGGAGACCAGGACGAGGGCGGCGACCGAACGCGGACCGAGCCGGACGGGTCCTCTGCCGCTCACAGCGCCTCCCTGACCTGCTCGACCGTGAGCCACGGCTGCGGGGCGAGGATCTTGGCGACCTGAGGGGAGAAGGCGGGGGAGGAGACGACGACCTCGGCCGTCGGACCGTCCGCGACGACCTCGCCGCCCGCCAGGATCACCACCCGGTGCGCCAGCTCGGCGGCCAGCTCCACGTCGTGCGTGGCGAGCACGATGGCGTGGCCGTCGGCGGCCAGCTCGCGCAGGTGCGCGACGAGACGGGCCTTGGCCGCGTAGTCGAGACCGCGGGTCGGCTCGTCGAGGAGCAGGAGCGGGGGGCGCCCGGTCAGCACGACGGCCAGGGCGAGCGCGAGGCGCTGGCCCTCGGACAGGTCGCGGGGGTGGGTGTCGTCCGCGACGCCCGGCAGCAGCTCGGACACCAGGGCCCGGCAGGTACCGGGCGCGGCGCCCGCGTCGGTGTCGGCGGCGGAGCATTCGGCGGCGACGGTGTCGGCGTACAGCAGATCGCGCGGCTCCTGCGGTACGAGCCCCACCTGCCGGATCAGCTCGCGGGGGTCGGTCCGGTGGGGGACGCGGCCGGAGACGAGGACGGCGCCGGAGGTGGGGGTGACGGTGCCGACGAGGGCGTTGAGCAGGGTGGACTTGCCGGCGCCGTTACGCCCCATGAGCGCGACGGTCTCGCCGGCCCGGACCTTCAGGTCCACCAGCCGAAGCGCCTCGACGCGCCCGCGCCGGACGCCGAGGGCGTCGACCTCGACGAGTTGGTCGGCGGGCGAGACCCCGCCAGGCCGGGGGCGCCGCCGGAAGAAGGACATTCCCCCACCCCACCCTCCCCCAGAGCTTCGCCTGGAAGGTACCCCCATCCCTGCGGTGTCCATGAGCGGCACCACCGCGGGCCGCCGGGGACTGGTGGGGAGCTGAGACCCGGGGGCTGCCGCCCCCGAATCCTGCGGGGCGGCGGCTTCGCGCCGCACGGGCGTGGGGTTTCCCTGGGCGGCGGCTTCGCGCCGCGGGGGTTGGGCGCCTTGCCCGGGGTCGGCTTCGTGCCGCACGGGCGTGGGGTTCCCCTGGGCGGCGGCTTCGTGCCGCACGGGCCGGGTGGCTTGACCAGCGGCGATTTCGGGCCGTGCGTCGGTATTCGGCCCCGCCGGCGTTTGAGGCGCGGGGGGCTGGGGGCGCAGCCCCCGGTTACGGGATGGGGGTACCTCCCAGGCGAAGCTCTGGGGGAGGGCGGGGTGGGGGAGAGGCCCCACAGGGGCCGCCTCGGGGGCTCGGGCCTCCAGGCGGGACCGCAGGTCGCCGGCCCGGCGTCGCGCGTCGCGGACCGTCAAGGGCAGCGGCGACCAGCCCGCCAGCCGCCCCAGGGCCACCACCGGCGGGTGTACCGCCGAGATCGACATGATCTCGGCCGGTGGGCCCATGGCGCCCTCCGGCAGGAGGATCACCTGGTCCGCGTACTGGACCACCCGCTCCAGGCGGTGCTCCGCCAGCAGGACCGTCGTGCCCAGGTCGTGCACCAGACGCTGGAGCACCGCCAGGACGTCCTCCGCAGCCGCCGGGTCCAGCGCGGACGTCGGCTCGTCGAGGACCAGGACCTCGGGGTGCGGGGTCAGCACGGAGCCGATCGCCACCCGCTGCTGCTGGCCGCCGGAGAGCGTGGCGATCGGCCGGTCGCGGAGCTCCGCGAGGCCCAGCAGGTCCAGGGTCTCCTCGACCCGGCGCCGCATCACCTCGGGTGCGAGGCCCAGGGACTCCATCCCGTACGCCAGCTCGTCCTCGACCGTGTCCGTGACGAAGTGCGCGAGCGGGTCCTGCCCCACGGTGCCGACCACGTCCGCCAGTTCGCGGGGCCGGTGCGTGCGGGTGTCCCGGCCCGCGACCGTGACGCGGCCGGTCAGCGTGCCGCCCGTGAAGTGCGGGACGAGCCCCGACACCGCGCCGAGCAGCGTCGACTTCCCGACCCCCGACGGGCCGACCAGCAGGACCAGTTCGCCCTCCGGGATCGTCAGGTTCAGGTCGCGCAGCGTGGGCTCCGACTCCTCCCCGTACCGCACCGAGACGTTCTCGAACCGGATCACGAAGACTCCTTGGAGACGGGCACAGGGGCCACGAACGCGGGGACCAGGCCCACCAGGACCGACAGTGCGGGCCACACCGGAAGCTCCGGCGCGACGAGCGGGACGACGCCGGGGTGCAGCGCCTCGTACGCGTAGACGTTCGCCCAGATCATCAGCGCCGCCACCGCCACCCCCGAACCGGCGACCAGCCACGCCCGCACCCCCCACCGGTCCGGCCGGTACCGGGTCCGTACCGCCCGGCGGCCACCGAGCCGGAGTCCGGCCATGGCGGCGACGAGACCGACGACGACCAGCGGCAGCCCGTACCCCGCGCCCTGCGCCGCCAGCAGACCGTACGAACCGGCGCACACCCCGAGCAGCCCGCCGAGTGTCAGGACGTTCGTCGTCCGCCGTACGGCCGTCGGCACCTGCGCCGTACGTCCGTATCCGCGCGCGTCCATCGAGGCCGCCACCGCGATCGACCGCTCCAGCGCGCCCTCCAGCACCGGCAGCCCGATCTGGAGCACCGCGCGCACCCCGCCCGTCGGCCGCCCCCGCAGCCGCCGGGCCGTCCGCAGCCGCATCACGTCCGCGACCATGTTCGGCGCGAAGGTCATCGCCACGACGACGGCGACCCCGACCTCGTACAGCGCGCCCGGCAGCGACTTGAGCAGCCGCGCCGGGTTGGCGAGCGCGTTCGCCGCGCCCACACAGATCAGCAGGGTCGCCAGCTTCGCCCCGTCGTACACCGCGAAGACGACCTGCTCCGCCGTCACCCGGCCACCGATCCGCACGCCCTGCGCCCAGTCCGGCATCGGCACCTCGGGCAGGGTGAACAGCTCGTACGTTCCCGGGATCGCAGATCCGAGCACGATCGAGAACACCACCCGCAGGGCCACGACGAACAGGCCCAGCTTCACGAACGCCCCGTACGAGCGCGCCCAGGGGGCGTCCGTACGGCGGGCCGCGACGACATAGCCCGCGACCGCGACGATCAGGCCGAGGAGGAGCGGGTCGGTGGTACGGGAGGCGGCCACCGCGAGCCCCAGCGCCCAGAGCCACCAGGCGCCGGCGTGCAAGGCGTTGGAGCGGTTCGCCTCGGGGGCACGGATCATGCGCGGCGGCGTGCCTTCCAGATCGCGGCGCCGCCGAGCGCGAGGACGGCAGCCCCGCCCACGACGATCCCGGCGGAAGGACCGCCGTCGTCGCCGTCGGCCTTTTGGGTCGCCGACGGCGTGGGATTCGTGGCCGTCGTCCCCGCCGGGGACGACGGCTTCGTCTCCGCCACCTGCTCGCCGCAGCCCTTCGCCGGATACCCGGCGATCCCGCAGAGCAGGGCCGCGCTGTCGTACCGCAGTGGCTTCACCACGGCGGCCAGCGCCTCCGCGCCCGTCGCGTCCTCACGGACCTGCGCGCAGCCGACCTTCAGCCGCTGGGCCGGCGGGGTCTCGCCGGGCGGGGCGTCCTCGGGGCCGCCGAAGTCGACGACGACCGCGACACGCTTGGTGTCCGCCCTCTCCTCGACATCGGCGCAGATCGTCGTGAAGGAGGGGGCGGCGGAGGGCTGGGAGGCGTCACTGGTGTCGTTGCTGAGGGCGAAGCGGAAGCCGATCGCGTCCCCGTCCCCGGGGCGGGCGGTCGCCGGGCCCTGCGTCGCGTACGTCCACTTCCCGCCGCCGTCGCTCTCCCAGAACGACCAGTACCGGTATCCCGCGGCCTGCGCGGGAGCGGCGACGGCCAGCGTCAGTACGACACCGGTCGCCGCGCCGGCCGCGACCCTGACCGCGCGGCGGCCGGAGGCCCCGGCCACGGCGCCGAGAACCCGGGGCGTCCAGAGCCGGGGCGTCCTCACTTCTTGCGCCCGCTCAGCAGGAAGCCGATGCCGACGCCGACCACCATGCCGATGCCGATGATCCACCACAGGTCGAAGGAGCCGGAGTCCCCGTCCCCCTCGCTCGGCGACGCGCTCGCGGACGGCGTGCTCTGCGGCGCGGGGCCGGTGGCGTTCAGCTCCTTGACGAGGTCGGTCGAGCCGAAGGCGCGGGGGTCGACACCCATCGCGTTCGAGGCGAAGACCAGCTGCGCCCAGGCGGCGGGGCCGCTCTCCCTGGCCCAGGCAGCGGAGTTCTGCTGCAGCCAGGTCAGCGCCCCGGTCGCCTCCTTGGTGGCACCGGTCGCGGCGAGTGCGACGACGGCGTCGGCGGTGTTGCCGAAGTCGGGCAGCTCGGTCGGGTCGGTGGCGCCGGGCATCGGCGGGGTGTTCAGGTGACCGGTCCGCGCGAGCGCGCCGGCCAGGTAGGAGGCGCCGTTGAGCGCGGCCCGCTCGGCGGAGGGCTTCGGCAGGTCCTTGCAGGTCGGGGACTGCTCGGGCTTCACCCCGCCGGCGGTGATGCCCTTGCCGAGCCCGGCGATGGTGGCGGCCGCGGTGGCGTCGGCGTTCGCGAACAGCCGCCCGTCCTTGTCCGGCTGGTACGCGAAGGCGCCCGGGCCGTCCTTCGTGGAGCAGGGGGTCGCGAAGGTGAGCAGGGCGTCGTACGGCGTCCGGCCCTCGACCGACTTCACCTCGCCGGGCTTGTCGCCCAGGGCGGCGAGCGCGCTGACCACGAGGGAGGTCGAGTTGGCGTCGCTGGGGCTGCCGGGGTTGTAGCCCCAGCCGCCGTCCTTGTTCTGGACGCCCTTCAGCCAGCCGGAGCCCGCCTTGACGGCCTTGGACACCGCCTCGGGGTCGGCGCTCTGCTTCTGCACGGCGGCGAGGGCATGGAGGGCGACGGCGGTGGCGTTGGTGTCCAGCATCGTGGCCGGGGTGCACGGCTTGGCGGGGTCCGGCCGGTACGAGGAGAACGCGCCGCTCTCGCACTGCTGCCCCTTCAGCCAGGTCACGGCCTGCTCGGCGGGCTGCACCCCACTGATCCGCTGCGCGATGAAGGCGAGCGACTGGCGCCAGACACCGTCGTACGTCGGGTCCTTCGCGCCGTAGAGACCGGCGGGGATCACCGGTGCGGGCGTGGGGGTCGGAGAGGGCGCGGCGGACGCGGCGGGGGCCAGCGCGGTGCAGAGCACGGCGGCGGTGGCGAACGCGGCGGCGCCGCGGCGGACGGTGGTCATGCGTGCTGGCCTCTCCTGCGGCCGGGCACCGGCACGCACAAGGCACCAGGCTCGGCTCCGTATTCCTCGACGGTGCCGGCGGTCACGTCCCGACGGGGCATTCCGACTCACCGTCGACGGCTTGAGGACGACGGTTCACGGTTGCGGGTCAGTGCCGGAATTGCACCGGCTTCCCCCCGTACGGGCATGATGACGACTCGCACACTCTACCGGCCCGTACCCTTTGCGACCGGTGGGTGCGAGGCGCCTCACACACAGCCTGCACGGGCCCCGGCTCGCCCGGTTACATGTCGCCCGAGCAGGCGGAGGGCAGGACGGTCGGCTCGGCCGCGGACGTCTTCTCCCTCGGCACGGTCCTTGCCTTCGCGGCGACGGGGCGCGGGCCGTTCGGCGGCGGGTCGGTGGCCGAGCTGCTCTACCGGCTCGGGCACCACGAGCCGGACCTCGACGGGGTCGGGGGCCGCTTCGGTGAGCTCGCGCGGGACTGTCCGGCCAAGCGGCCCGAGGACCGGCCGCCGCGCCGGCGCGTCAGACCGCCACGTACGCCACCGGGTCGGTGCCCTCGGCGGCCTCCGCGCGGCCCAGTTTCACCAGGCGTCGCACATGGGCCTCGGCCTCGCTGACCGCGATGTTCCTGGAGCCGTACGGGATCTGCTCCCAGGGCCTGTTCCACTCCATGCGCTCGGCGAGCTGCCACGGCGTGAGCGGGGTCGCCAGCAGGCCGAGGAGCCCGGTCAGCCGCTCCTCGTGGTGGTCGAGCAGCTCCCGTACCCGGCCGGCCGCGTCCGCGAAGGCGTACTGGTGGGCGGGGAGCACCTCGGCGACGCCGAGCCTCCCGATCCGCTCCAGCGAGTCCAGGTAGTCGCCGAGGGGGTCGGTGACCGTGGAGTCGTCCGGGTCCTCGTACAGGCCGATGTGCGGGGAGATCCCGGGCAGCAGATGGTCGCCGGAGAAGAGCCGGCCGTGGCCGGGCAGCCGCGCGGGGTGCTCCTCCTCCAGGTGGAGGCAGACATGGCCGGGGGTGTGGCCGGGGGTCCAGATCGCGCGCAGCCGCCGCCCGGCGAGGTCGAGGAGCTCGCCGGGGACGATCTCGCGGTCGGGGACGGCCGAGCGGAGCCCGGGAAGCGTCCGGGTCCGGCCGCCCGACGAGCGGGCGGCGAGGAGGGGGGCGATGTGATCCTCGGGGGCGCCGACGGTGGCCAGTTTGCGGGCGAGGTACTCGAGCCAGGTGGCGGGCTCGGACCCGCGGGTACGGCGGACGACGGCGGTGTCGGCGGCGTGCATCGCGATCCACGCGCCGGACGCCTCGCGGACCTGCCCGGACAGACCGTGGTGGTCGGGGTGGTGGTGGGTGATGACGACCCCGTGGACGTCCCGTACGGAGGTGCCCAACGCGGCGAGCCCGTCGGACAGTTCGTTCCAGGAGGCGGGGTCGTCCCAGCCGGTGTCGATCAGGACGGGGCCGCGGTCGGTGTCGATGACGTGGACCAGGGTGTGGCCGAGCGGGTTGTCGGGGATGGGGACCTGGATCGACCAGACGCCTCCGCCGTGTTCGGTCACCTGGCTCATGGGCCCTCATCTCTCCGCGACGGCAAGGAGCTTGCTCGACCACTGCCCACTATAACGAGAACTGACGATCCGTCAGAGTGGCCTGCGTCGCATTGACTTAACACCGTGTCCGACCTGCGGTCGGGCCGTCATGGCTGGTCGTTGCCGACCTCGCTGGCCCCCCTCGCACGGCCCAAGGACGGCCCAGCGCATCATCGCCGAGCGAAGCAGTGATGGCTGTCAGTGCCGGAGGCTGGTGCGACCCGCCGTTTCGAGTGCAACGGGTGTGGCGCTCTCGGAGGAATTCGAGCGCCCGTGGGCATGCCGCGTGACGTGTCGTGCGGCATGCCCTGATTCATCGGCGTCGTCGGACGTGACGCGGGGGGAGGTGTGCCTGGCTGTTGATGCCTTCGAAGGCGTTGACCTGCGCGGTGGGGATGTGGCTCTCGTTGGCCTCGCTGCCGCGCCCGAAGTGGTTCAGGAGCAGGTTGAGGAGGGCGGCGACGAGGCATCCCGCCGTGATGCCCGATCCCAGCACCATGGTGACGGGCGCGGGGAGCCGGCCGTAGAAGTCGGCCGATGCGACGGGGAAGAGGCCGAAGGCGAGGGCGACGGACACGATGATGCCGTTGTGTCCGGTGGCCAGGGACGCCTTGGCGAGGGTCCGGATTCCGGCGACGGTGATCGAGCCGAAGAAGACGACTGCTGCCCCGCCGAGTACGGGCAGCGGCACGAGCGCGACCAGCGAGCCCAGGACCGGTACGAGGCCCATGAGGACCAGGATCGCTCCGCACAGGGTGACCGCGTACCGGCTGCGGATGCGGCTGATCGCGACCAGGCCGACGTTCTGCGCGTAGGCGCAGCTCACGAAGGCTCCCAGGGCTCCGCCGAGTGCGGTGCCCAGTCCCTGGGCGCGCAGGCTGCCGGCGATGACGCGGTCGTCGACCGGCCTGTCGACGACCGATCCCACCGCGATCAGGGATGCGGTGGACTCCGTCATGGAGACGAGCATGACGACGAGCATGGTGGCGATGACCGGCGCCTCGAACTGCGGGGCGCCGAAGGCGAAGGGTTCCGGGAGTGCGAACAGCGGTGCCTGGGAGAGGTGGTGGAAGTCGACCTTGCCCATCGGTACCGCGGCGGCCGTGCCGGCGATGAGGCCGAGCAGGATCGCCACCCGTTGCAGGAAACGTCCGCTCAGGAGTCGGTGGAGGAGAAGGGTGAAAGCGAGGGTTCCGGCGGCGAGCGCGAGGTTGGACGGTGAGCCGTAGCCGGAGGACTCGGGGTCGCCGCCCCGGGCCCACTCCCCGGCCACCGGCAGCAGCGAGAGTCCGACCAGCGTGATGACGGAACCGCTGACGACGGGCGGGAAGAAGCGGACGAGCCGGCAGAAGGCGGGCGCCAGGAGGAAGCAGACGGCCCCGGCGACGAGCGTGGCGCCGAACACCAGGGGCAGGGTGTCCTGCCCCCGTGATACGGAAGCGGCGAGGGCCGGGGAAACCACGGCGAACGAGACGCCGTTGGTGACGGGCAGCCCGGCCCCGACACCCCAGAAGCGCAGCGTCTGGGCGACGGTGGCCAGGCCCGCGACGACCAGGCTCGCGGCGAGCAGAACGGTGAGCTGTGCCGCGGTCAGTCCGATCGCGCCGCCGATGATCAGTGGAGGCGCCGCGAGGCCCGCGTACATGCTGGCCACGTGCTGCAGGGCGGCGGGGAGCATCCGCCGCATGGGTAGCACTTCGTCCGCGGGACGGGTGGGGAGGGACGGGGCGGAGCGGTCGTGCGTGAAGAGCGTAGGCGAGCGCATGGGGACAGTCCCTCCGAGGGGCCGCCCGGCCGGCACACGGCTGGGACGGTCGAAGCGAAGCACGGCCGGACGAGTCGGACAGGTGGACGGACCTGCCCGGAGGGATACGGAAATCGTGCCGGGATTCCGGATGGGGAGAACGGCACGATTCCTTATTACGGAATTTACTTTCCGCTGTGGACGGCTGCGACCCTACGAACGGGCCCCCTGGTCGTCAACTCCTCCAGGCAGACGAATTGATTCCTGTGATTCTTTGGAGGTATGCACAATCGCTGTCGGTCAGGGTGTCGATGAGCGCCAATCGGCGTCCTGAGCGCCTGCGGAACCCGCAGGTCTTGGCTGGAGCGCCCCCGACCCCTACGGTGTCCGGCTATGTCATCCCCAGGTGATCTCCACGGAGCGTCCGAGGGCGAAAACTCCGCCTACCCGCCGCTCGAGCCCCGCCGCGCCGCCCGATTGCGCGAGGAGCTCGGACTCACGCGCGGCCAGGTCGCCTGGGCCGTCTCGGCCTTCCAGGGGCGCCCCTTCCACCCCGACACGCTCCTGGCCTGGGAGCAGGGGGCCGAGGTGCCGACGGCCCGTCAGGTCGACGCGCTGGCAGCCGCGTTGTGGTGTTCGCCGGGTGATTTGCTCGGCGAACCGGCCACGCTCCTGCAGTGCCGGAGGCTCCTCGGGCTGACGGTGGAGCAGGTGGCCGTGGGGGTCGGCATGACCCGCGACCGCTACGCCGAGGCGGAACGGCGCAACCGCTGGCGCGGGTCCGGGCGGCAGACCGAGGCACTGTTCGAGGTACTTCGGCCGTCTCCCGCCTGCTTCGTCGGCGCCTGCGGCAGGACGGGGCAGCTGCGCGTGCTGCTGCGCGAGGCGGTCACCGGATGGTGGCCGAACTACGTGAGGCCCGTCGCGAAGATCGTCCCCGTGGCGCCGGCGGAGATCCACCGCGCCCTGGAGCAGCTTCACTTGGCGTACCAGCGGATCGACAACCACGGCCGGATCGGAGCTGCTGCCGAAGAGATTGAGCGTGAGGCCTTGGCGTTCCTTGACCGGGTCGACGAACAGCTGTGGCGGCGGCTGCCCCAGGGCGCCTGACTCCACCCGCCTCCCGGAAAGGAGCTCTTGACACGCTCGCCTTCAGGTGAGGCAATAGAGCCACCCAGCAATAATGGAAGCTGCTTTCCGCATCGTGGACGATTCGTTTCAAGCAGTCTTCGGCAGGGCCTGTCGGGGCTCGCTCACCCCGCGGCACCCCAGCTCGGGCAACTCCCACGTTCCCCGTTCCTCAGGGCCCTCCTGCCGCCCGCTCGACTGCGTCATCGAACCAGTCCACACGGCCCTCCGAGGCATCGGCTCTCCAGCGCCCCTCCTCGGACACCGTCGTGCACAGCAGCCCAGGAGGTACCTCCGATGTCGCCCAGCGCCACCCCCCGCCCCGCCCCGGAGCCGGACACGGCCCCCGCCGCGAAGCATCCCGTCGACCAGACCCTGCCGTTCGGAAAGCTCCTCGGCGCCGGTCTCCAGCACGTGGCGGCCATGTACGCCGGTGTCGTCGCCCCGCCTCTGATCGTCGGCATCGGCGTGGGGCTGAGCACGACAGAGATCGCGTTCCTGATGGGCGCGAGCCTCTTCACCGCCGGTATCGCCACCCTGCTGCAGACCATCGGCTTCTGGAAGGTCGGCGCGCGTCTCCCCTTCGTCAACGGCGTCTCCTTCGCCGGCGTGGCTCCGATGCTGGCCATCGCCAAGGCCGAAGGCCCCGAGGACGCACTGCCCGTCATCTACGGCGCCGTGATCGTGGCCGGAGTGTTCGGCTTCCTGCTCGCCCCCTGGTTCTGCAAACTCATCCGGTTCTTCCCGCCCGTCGTCACGGGCACCGTCATCACGCTCATCGGCGTGTCCCTGCTGCCCGTCGCCTTCAACTGGGCGCAGGGCGGCAACCCGCAGGCCGCGGATTACGGAGACATGAAGTACATCGGCCTCGCCACCGTGACACTCCTGATCACCGTGGTGCTCCGCAGAGTGCTGCGCGGTTTCCTCAAGCAGATCTCCATCCTGCTCGGACTCGTCGCCGGCACCCTGATCGCCCTGCCCCTCGGCCTCGCGGACTTCAGTGCCGTCACCGATGCCGACATCATCGGCTTCCCCACTCCCTTCCACTTCGGCGCTCCGCAGTTCGCCGCCGCCGCGATCATCTCCATGATCATCGTGATGATCGTCTCCATGACCGAGAGCACCGCCGACGTGCTCGCCCTGGGCCAGATCGTCGACAAGCCCGCGGACGAGAAGACCCTCGCCGCAGCGCTGCGCGCGGACGGCCTGGGCACCGCGCTGAGCCCGATCTTCAACGGCTTCGCCGCCAGCGCCTTCGCGCAGAACGTCGGCCTGGTCGCCATCACCAAGGTCCGCAGCCGGTACGTCGTGGCCGCGGGCGGCGGCATCCTCCTCCTGCTGGGCCTGTGCCCGTTCCTCGCCTCGGTCGTCGCACTGGTCCCGCAGCCCGTCCTCGGCGGCGTCGGACTCGCCCTGTTCGGCACCGTGGCCGCCAGCGGAATCCAGACCCTCACCCAGGCGGGCCTCGACCGCGGCGACAACATCCTCATCGTGGCCATCAGCCTCGGCGTCGGTGTGATCCCCATGGCCAGCCCGAACTTCTACCACGCCTTCCCCGAGAGCATGCGCATCGTCCTCGACTCCGGCATCAGCACCGGCTGCGTCGTCGCCGTACTGCTCAACCTCGCCTTCAACCACATCGGCCGCGGCAGTCAGAGCGACATCGCGGACACCGCCACGGAGCACGACACCACCCCGGAAACGGAGCCCACGTCGGCCGCGCAGGCGCACTGACCGCAGGCGGTGAGTGGGGTGTGCGCTCCCTGAGAGCGCGCATCCCACTCGTGTGCGGGAGGACGGGATGCACGCGCTCAGGCACTTCTACGCCTCGGTCCTTCTGGACGCGGGGGAGAACATCAAGGCTCTGAGCGGCTACCTCGGGCACGCGGACCCCGGGTTCACGCTGCGGGTGTACACGCACCTCACGCCGAGCAGTGAGGGCCGGACCCGGAAGGCCGTCGACGACATGTATCGGAAGGTCGGCGGGGCGTCCGACGGCCCAGAGACGGCCCAGGCGGCATGACACAGGCCCCCACCAGCGGTAAAGCGGCTGGTGGGGGCCCATCTCGTCCTGACCATTGCCCACTATAACTAGAACTGATATCAGTTCTGATACACAGTCAGAAACATCGCGGGTTCCGGGAGGCAGTCGGTCATGACCGAGCTTGTGGAGCACGGAAAGCTGTTCATCGGCGGGGAGTTGACCGACCCGCTCGGCGACGACGTCATCGAGGTGATCTCGCCCCACACCGAGGAGGTCATCGGCCGTGTGCCGCACGCCTCCGAGGCCGATGTCGACCGGGCCGTCGCCGCCGCCCGCGCGGCCTTCGACCGCGGCCCCTGGCCCCGGATGAGCGTCGAGGAGCGGATCGAGGTCGTCACCCGGATCAAGGACGCCATCGCCGTACGCCACGAGGAGATCGCCCGCTCGATCAGCGCGCAGAACGGCTCCCCGTACTCCTGGAGCGTCCTCGCCCAGGCGCTCGGCGCGATGATGGTGTGGGACGCGGCGATCACCGTCGCCCGCGACTACCCGTACGAAACCCCACGCGCCGGTGTCCTCGGACCGATCCTCGTGCGGCGCGAGCCGGTGGGTGTGGTGGCGGCGGTCGTGCCGTGGAACGTCCCGCAGTTCACCGCCGCCGCCAAGCTCGGACCCGCGCTCCTCGCCGGCTGCACCGTGGTCCTCAAGCCGTCGCCCGAGTCCCCGCTCGACTCGTACATCCTCGCCGACATCGCGACCGAGGCCGGACTCCCGGAGGGCGTCCTGTCCATCCTGCCCGCCGACCGCGAGGTCAGCGAGTACCTGGTGGGGCACCCGGGCGTCGACAAGGTCTCCTTCACCGGATCGGTCGCGGCCGGAAAGCGCGTGATGGAGGTCGCCTCCCGCAACCTCACCCGCGTCACCCTCGAACTCGGCGGCAAGTCCGCGGCCGTGATCCTGCCCGACGCCGACGTGGCGACGGCGGTCGCCGGGATCGTGCCGGCCGCCTGGATGAACAACGGCCAGGCGTGCGTCGCTCAGACCCGCATCCTCGCCCCGCGCAGCCGGTACGACGAGATCGCCGAGGCGTTCGCCGCGGCCGCCGGTGCGCTCGTGGTCGGCGACCCGCTCGACCCGGCGACCCAGGTCGGTCCGCTGGTGGCCAGGAGGCAGCAGCAGCGCTCCCTCGACTACATCAGGATCGGCCAGGAGGAAGGCGCCAAGGTCCTTTCCGGTGGCGGCCGTCCGGCCGGCCTCGACCGCGGCTGGTACGTCGAGCCGACCCTCTTCGGAGGCGTCGACAACACCATGCGGATCGCCCGAGAGGAGATCTTCGGGCCGGTCATCTGTCTCCTTCCGTACGGGGACGAGAGCGAGGCGCTCAGGATCGCGAACGACTCCGACTACGGGCTCAGCGGCAGCGTCTGGACCGGGGACGTGGAGCACGGCATCGACTTCGGGCGGCAGGTGCGGACGGGCACCTTCAACGTGAACACCTTCAGCCTGGACATGCTGGGGCCGTTCGGCGGCTACAAGAACTCCGGCCTGGGACGGGAGTTCGGCCCGGAGGGCTTCGGCGAGTACCTGGAGCACAAGATGATCCATCTGCCGGCCGGTTACGAGGGGCAGGGTGGCGCCTGATGGGCGACCGCTGGCACGTCGAGGTCGACCGGGGGGTGTGCATCGGCTCCGGCATGTGCGTGAACCACGCCCCGGACGGCTTCCGCCTCGACACGGCCCGTCAATCCCACCCGCGCGAACCGGAGTCGGACGCGAACGAGAAGGTGCTCGCGGCGGCCGAGGGGTGCCCGGTGGAGGCCATCCTCATCACCCTCCTCGACGGCGGGGAGCCGGTCTTCCCGCCGGAGGAGTGACCTCCCACGGGCGGTTCCCCGAGCGCTGTGTGACACTCCTGCGGCACACGATGAGCAGGGGTGGGAGACATGCGGAAGACCTGGTGGACGGCTGCCGGTGGGGCGGTTCCGGTAGCGATCCTGGCGGTGTTGGTGACCGGTTGCGGCGGCGGGGGGCAGGCCGCCGCGCCGTCCAAGTCAGCCACGTCGGCCGCCCGGTCCGGAGAGACGGGCCAGAAGTTCGGACGGACGGCGGCGCAGGCCGACATCGACACGGCCACGTCCGCCGCCGGTCTGCCGGAGTCCGGACGGCCCCAGCCGCTGCCGTCCGTCACCCCGGCCACGGCCACGGAGAAGGACAGACTCAAGGCCCGGGCCGCGGCGTGCTCGGCGCACTGGATGAGCGCCGATCGGGAGGTGCGCGAAGGCGGCGGTCCTCGGGGGAAGTTCGACGCGACCGTCGCCGCACTGGTGGAGCGCGGCTGGCGGGTGACGACGGACCGGCGCGAGGACAAGACCGGGGAGAAGGGCAGCACCCTCAGCATCACGCTCAAGAAGAGCGGCTGGTCGCTGTTGGGCCGGCATCACGCCCTGGGGGCCGTGGACATGGTGTCCTTCCAGGCGACGGAGGACGCCTGCATGAACGGGTTCAGCGAGCAGGAGTGGAAGCTGATGCTGAGCGAAGACGAACTGTAGAGCTGACCGGACGCGCTTCGACAAACCGTTCCCACGTGCAAAACTACTCCCTTGATGACGGGGGCAAAGGGCCTTCGTGCGCCTGTAATTGGGAGAGTTGTGCGCAAGGTGAGGTTGGTGGCCGCGGCCGCTGGTGTGGTGCTGCTGGTCGCGGGTTGCGGTGGCGAGGGCGGCTCGGGCAAGAACAAGGGCGGCTCGTCCTCCAGCTCCTCCGGTTCCACCACCGGCGGTTCGGAGGCGGGCGGCGGCGAAAGCCCGGACGCGGCCGCGGTGGAGAAGGAGATCGAGGCCGCTGCCACGGCGGCGGGCTTCGTCCAGGACGCCACGGGCGAGGACGTCCCGGCGGAGCTGAAGGACTGCATGGTGTCCTGGACGGCCGACACGAAGAAGGTCGCCGACCCGAAGAAGTCCTACGACGCCACGGTGAAGACGCTGTCCGGCGGCGGCTGGAAGGAAGGCCAGGGCACCGAGCAGGCCGGGTCCACCATCAAGACGCTGAACAAGGGCACCTGGTCGCTCAAGGCCAGCAACCACGGCGCCGCCGGCTTCTCGATCGTGATGTTCATCGGCACGGACAACACCGCGACGTGCGAAGCCCTGTTCAAGGCCGACCTGGAGAAGAACAAGAAGCCGTAACGGCTCACTCACACCGTCCCGCGGCCCTCCGGGGCCGCGGACGCGGTCGGCGCGGCGGCCATGGGGTGCGCGGTCGCCGTCCCGTTCGGCGCGGTCAGGTCGATCAGCCGGCAGACCGTCTCGATGTCGATCTTCACCTGGGCGATCGAGGCCCGTCCCGACAGCCAGGTGATCAGAGCCGAGTGCCAGGTGTGCTCGATCACCCGCACCGCCGACAGCTGCTGCGGCGTCGGGTGCTCCAGACCCATCGCGTCCAGGATGATCGCCGTCGTCAGCCGCGAGACCGTGTCCACCTCGGGGCTCACGCTCCGGTCCGCGAACGTCAGCGCCCGCACCATCGCGTCCGCCAACTGCGGCTCCCGCTGGAGCGCCCGGAAGGCCCGCATCAGGGTCTCCGCGACCCGCTCCGCCGAGCTCTCGCCGGCCGGCGGACGCTTCCGCAGCGTCGTGTGCATGTGCTGGAGCTGGTCCTGCATCGTCGCGACCAGCAGATGGATCTTGGAAGGGAAGTAGCGGTACAGCGTGCCCAGCGCCACCCCGGCTGCCTCGGCGACCTCGCGCATCTGTACGGCGTCGAAACCGCCCCGCCCGGCGAGCTGCGCGCTGGCGTGCAGGATGCGGCGGCGACGCGCCTCCTGGCGCTCTGTCAGGGGCGGCGAGGCGGGTCTGTCTTCCGGCGTCATGAGGTCCCGTTCCGTGCGGTGGGGGAGCGACAGTATGGCGGGGCTCCGGCCGT
Source organism: Streptomyces sp. NBC_01353 (assembly GCF_036237275.1). Lineage (GTDB taxonomy): Bacteria > Actinomycetota > Actinomycetes > Streptomycetales > Streptomycetaceae > Streptomyces. Next base: position 6,065,985 of record NZ_CP108352.1, read on the forward strand.
GGCGCGAATCACCTGATCCGGCTCTTACAGCGGGGCTACCTGCCGGTAGATTCTGTGCTCCTTGAACGATCAAGAACGATCAAGTCTGAAACTTGTTCTAGATTAGCGCGAGCGGTTACGCTCCCGCGAAACGCAAGCTCGAAGGGGGCAGCGAGTGACCGCTGAGGCCATAGAAGCAGGCCCCCGCCGGGGCGCCGCCCCAGATGCTCCCGCCGACGGTGACAGTGCGTTGCGGATCGCTCTCCTCACGTACAAGGGGAATCCGTTCTGCGGCGGCCAGGGCGTCTACGTCCGGCACCTGTCCCGCGAGCTCGCCCGCCTCGGACACCATGTCGAGGTCATCGGCTCGCAGCCGTACCCCACCCTCGACGAGGGTGTCCCGCTCACCGAGATCGCCAGCCTCGACCTCTACCGCTCGCCGGACCCCTTCCGCACGCCGAAGCGGGACGAGTACCGCGACTGGATCGACGCCCTCGAGGTCGCCACCATGTGGACCGGCGGCTTCCCCGAGCCCCTCACCTTCTCCCTGCGCGCCCGGCGGATGCTCGCCGCCCGCCGCGGGGACTTCGACGTCGTCCACGACAACCAGACCCTCGGGTACGGGCTCCTCGGTGGCCCCAAGGCGCTCGGCGCCCCGCTCGTCACCACGATCCACCACCCCATCACCGTCGACCGGCAGCTCGAACTCGACGCCGCCGCCGACTGGAAGCGCCGCGCCTCCGTCCGCCGCTGGTACGCCTTCACCCGGATGCAGAAGCGGGTCGCCCGCCGGATGCCGTCCGTACTGACCGTCTCCGGCACCTCCCGGCAGGAGATCGTCGAGCACCTCGGCGTACGCGACGAGCGCATCCGGGTCGTCCACATCGGCGCCGACACCGACCTGTGGTCCCCCGACCGGTCCGTCGCCGAGATCCCCGGCCGGATCGTCACCACCTCCAGCGCCGACGTCCCGCTCAAGGGCCTCATCCATCTCGTCGAGGCCCTCGCCAAGCTCCGCACCGAGAACCCGGCCGCCCACCTCGTCGTCGTCGGCAGGCGCGCCGAGGACGGGCCGGTCGCGCAGGCCATCGAACGGTACGGACTCGAGGACGCCGTCGAGTTCGTCAAGGGAATCTCGGACGCCGAGCTCGTGGACCTCGTGCGCTCCGCCCAGGTCTCCTGCGTGCCCTCGCTGTACGAGGGGTTCTCGCTGCCGGCCGCCGAGGCCATGGCCACCGGGACCCCGCTCGTCGCCACCACCGGCGGCGCGATCCCCGAGGTCGCCGGTCGTGACGGCGAGACCTGCCTGGCCGTGCCGCCCGGCGACGCGGGCGCGCTCGCCGCGGCGCTGGGCCGGCTGCTGGGCGACGCGGACCTGCGGACCCGGCTGGGTGCCGCGGGGCGGGCCCGGGTCCTCGCCAACTTCACCTGGGCGCGGGCCGCCCAGGGCACGGCCGAGCTGTACCGCGAGGCGATCGCCCGCCAGGGCGCCGGGGTGCGCGGGGGCGCCCGGTGACGCCGCGCCTCGTTCGCCGGGTGCGGCCCGGTGGTCGGGTTGTGCCCACCCGTTCCGCCCCGGCGGAACGCATGCCCACAACGCCCGTCAACTTCGAAAGCAGGACGACCCCGTGCTGACCGTCGACTTCACCCGCTTCCCGCTCGCCCCCGGCGACCGCGTGCTCGACCTGGGCTGCGGTGCGGGCCGGCACGCCTTCGAGTGCTACCGGCGCGGCGCCCAGGTCGTGGCCCTCGACCAGAACGGCGAGGAGATCCGCGAGGTCGCCAAGTGGTTCGCGGCGATGAAGGAGGCCGGCGAGGCCCCGGCCGGCGCGACCGCCACCGCGATGGAGGGCGACGCGCTGAACCTGCCGTTCCCCGACGAGTCGTTCGACGTCGTGATCATCTCCGAGGTGATGGAGCACATCCCGGATGACAAGGGTGTCCTCGCCGAGATGGTCCGGGTGCTCAAGCCCGGCGGTCGGATCGCCATCACCGTCCCGCGCTACGGCCCCGAGAAGATCTGCTGGGCGCTCTCCGACGAGTACCACGAGGTCGAGGGCGGCCACATCCGCATCTACAAGGCGGACGAGCTCCTGGCCAAGATCCGCCAGGCCGGCCTCAAGCCGTACGGCACCCACCACGCGCACGCGCTGCACTCGCCGTACTGGTGGCTGAAGTGCGCCTTCGGCGTGGACAACGACAAGGCGCTGCCCGTGAGGGCGTACCACAAGCTCCTGGTCTGGGACATCATGAAGAAGCCCGCCCTCACCCGGGTCGCCGAGCAACTGCTCAACCCGGTCGTCGGCAAGAGCTTCGTGGCGTACGCGACCAAGCCGCACCTGCCGAAGGACGCCGCCGTCTCCGGCGACGACAGCACGGACGCCGTCGACAGCACGGACGCCGTCGACGCCGTGGACGCTGCCAAGTGACCTCTCCCGAGCAGATCGCGGAGCACCTGCTCCTGCCCGGGGTCCTCACCGCCGAGCAGGCCGCCGAGACCGTCGCCGGGATACTCGCCGTCCAGCGCGAGGACGGGGCGATCCCGTGGTTCCGGGGCCACCACCTCGACCCGTGGGACCACACCGAGGCCGCCATGGCCCTGGACACGGCCGGCGAGCACGCCGCGGCCGCCCGCGCCTACGAGTGGCTGGCCCGCCACCAGAACGCCGACGGCTCCTGGTACGCGGCCTACCACGACGGCGACCACACGGACGTCACCGACCGGGGCCGCGAGACCAACTTCGTCGCCTACGTCGCCGTCGGCGTCTGGCACCACCACCTCGCGACCGGCGACGACGCCTTCCTCGACCGGATGTGGCCGGTCGTCTACGCCGCCGTCGAGTTCGTCCTCGGCCTCCAGCAGGCCGGCGGGCAGATCGGCTGGAAGCGCGAGGAGGACGGCACGCCGGTGAACGACGCGCTCCTCACCGGGAGTTCCTCCGTCCACCACGCGCTGCGCTGCGCGCTCGCCATCGCCGAGGCCCGCGAGGAGCCCCAGCCGGACTGGGAGCTCGCCGCGGGCGCGCTCGGCCACGCGATCCGCAACCACTCCGAACGCTTCCTCGACAAGTCCCGCTACTCGATGGACTGGTACTACCCGGTCCTCGGCGGAGCGCTGACGGGCGCGGCCGCGCAGGCCCGTATCGACGCGCACTGGGACGAGTTCGTGGTCCCGGGGCTCGGCGTGCGGTGCGTGCTGCCCAACCCGTGGGTCACCGGCGGCGAGAGCTGCGAACTCGCCCTCACCCTCTGGGCGATGGGGGAGTCCGACCGGGCCCTGGAGATCCTCCAGTCCATCCAGCACCTGCGCGCCGAGGGCGGCATGTACTGGACGGGGTACGTCTTCGAGGGCGACAAGGCCGTGTGGCCCGAGGAGCTCACCACCTGGACCGCCGGCTCCCTGCTGCTCGCCGTGGCGGCGCTCGGCGGCGACGAGGCGACGGTGGCGGTCTTCGGCGGGGAACGGCTGCCGAAGGGCCTGGAGCCGGACTGCTGCGGGTAGTCGTCGGCCCCGGGCGGCCCGGTTCGCCTGGTCGGGGGGACCGGTCCACGGGGCCGGTCCGGCGCCGGCGCGTCGTAACGTGACACATCGGTCCGCGGGTTTTTTGACGTGTGCCAGTCGTCCGGAGGACGCTCTGGACATGCCTCAGACAGAGAACTCCCAGAGTGTGCTGCTCGAAGCGCGATCGGCCGTCGTGATTTCCGCGGAGCCGCATGCCGTCTATTCCGTCGTCAGTGATCTCCCGCGCAGCGGTGAATGGAGCCCGGAATGCGTCGGGGGCGAATGGGTCTCCGGTGAGCCGGGTGCGGTCGGCTCGGTCTTCCGAGGGGAGAACGAGCGCAGTCCCGAGGTCGTGGCCTGGGCGCCTGTGGTGCGGGGGACCTGGCACACGGAGGCCGAAGTCGTCGCGGCCGAGCCCGGAGTGACGTTTCGTTGGTCGATGCGGAGCAGTTCCGGAGAACGTCAGGACAGCGTCTGGGGATTCGACGTCGAACCGTCGGGATCCGGCAGCCTCCTGACGCATCATTTCCGCATGGGAAATCCCACCGAGGGAATCCAGGGAATCACCGCGGAAATGGACGGCCCCACCCGGGCGCGCTTTTTCGCGGAGTGGCAGGCCAAGGTGGCGGACGACCTCGCGGCCACGGTGCGGCGCATCAAGGGCATCGTCGAGCGCGGGTGACTGGCGCGACAGAACCTGGATAGTTAGACTCCAGGATTATGCGTACGGGTGAAGTCGTCGAGTGGGGCCTGCACTGCTGTCTGACGCTGGCCTGGCTCGACGAGAAGCAGCCGGCGCCGTCGGCGAAGCTTGCGGCGGTGTTCGACCTGTCGCCCTCGTACCTCAACAAGTGCTTGCAACGCCTGGTCCGGGCGGGGATTCTGACCTCCACCTCCGGACCCCGCGGGGGCGTGCGCCTGGCAAAGGCCCCCGAAGCCATCACTGTCATGGACATCGTCTCGGCCCTGGAGGGTCGTGACGAACTCTTCCGCTGCTCGGAGTTGAGACAGCGGGGGGCGGGCGGTGCGGAGATCCCCGCATCCGAGTCCCTGCAACCGTGCGGCATCGCCACCGTGATGCGCCGGGCCGAGATGGCATGGCGACGTGAACTCGCCGGCCAGACACTTGCCGATCTGATGGCATCCGCCCCGGCCGCCACGCCGCGCAGGATCCGCAGGAGTTACGACCGCATCTCCACCTGAGTCTCGCGAGCACTTCCGGCGTGGGCGCATCAGGCTGCCCCCGCCCCGACTCGCCCCCGACCCCTTGACCTGACCCTCCCAGCGGGAGATTCGAGATGAAAACTATCCTGAATAAGGAACGGAAGAACCCGACGGACCAGGAGGCGGGAAGCCGAGGACTCGGCCCCACCTTCGTCCTCGCGCTCGGCACCTTCGCCGTCGGTACCGACGCCTTCGTCGTGGCCGGCTTCCTGCCCTCCATGGCCCAGTCCCTGGACGTGTCCACGTCCGCGGCGGGCCAGTCCGTCACCCTCTTCGCCGCGGCCTACGCGGTCCTCTCGCCCGTCCTCGCCACCCTCACCGCGCGCATCCCGCGACGTACCCTGCTCGTGTCGGCGCTGGTCGTCCTCGCCTTGGCCAACCTGCTCTCCGCGTTCGCCCAGGACTACCCCACCCTGCTGATCAGCCGGGTCCTCGCGGCAGCCGGCGCCGCCGCGTACACACCCAACGCCGGCGCCGTCAGCGCCGCCCTGGTCCGCCCCGAACTGCGCGCCCGCGCCCTCGCCGTCGTCATCGGCGGCCTCACCATCGCCACGGCGCTCGGCGTCCCGCTCGGCAACGCCGCCTCGCAGTGGACGAGTTGGCGTGTCGCGCTCGGCGCCGTCGCCGCCCTCAGCCTGATCTGTGCGATCGGCGTCCTGCTCGTCATGCCACACCTGCCCGGCGGCCCCCGAGTCCCGCTCGCCACGCGGCTCGCCGTCCTGCGCAGGCCCGGAGTGATCGCCGTGCTGCCGCTGACCGTCCTCGGCATGGCCGCCTGCTACACCGCGTACGCCTACAGCGTGCCCACCTTGAAGGCCGTCGGTGTGCCGCAGTCCGGCGTGGTGCTGATGCTCTTCCTGTACGGGGTGGGCGCCGTCGTCGGCAACTTCGTCGCCGGACAGGCCACCGACCGGGTCGGCTCCGTCCGCGTGCTCACCGTCGGCTATGTCGTCATGGCCGCCACCTTCGGCATCCTGACCTGGCTCGCCGGGGCCTCGACGCACCTCCCTGTCCTGGTCGGAGTGCTCGCCCTGGCCTGGGGAGCGAGCAGTTGGTGTCAGACGCCCCCGCAGCAGCACCGCCTGATCTCCGCCGCCCCGCAGGAGGCGGCCCTCGTGGTGTCGCTCAACTCCTCCGGCATCTACCTCGGCGTCGGCCTCGGCACGGTCATCGGCGGACTCGCCCTGCCCACCGGCGTCTGGCTGGTCTATCTGATCGGCGGGATCCTCGCCCTCGCCTCGCTCGTCTGGCTCCGTGCCGGCGCACTCCTCATGAAGCGTCCGTGAAGGGGGCCACAACGATGACCGTCGCACCGAACCCCACACCGAATCCCACACCGGACTCCGCGCCGAACCCCGCATCAGCCCCCGCGCCGAACCCCGCATCAGCCCCCGCGCCGAACTCCGCACCAGACCTCGACCCTGAGATCACGGGCGCCGACTGCCTGATGCGCGCCTTGGAGGCCGCCGGAGCGGACCTCGTCTTCGGCATGCCCGGCGGAGCGATCCTCCCCGCGTACGACGCACTCCTCGACGCTCCGTCGATCCGGCACGTCCTCGTCCGGCACGAACAGGGCGCCGGGCACGCCGCCGCCGGATACGCCCAGGCCACCGGCCGGGTCGGCGTCTGCATGGCGACCTCGGGGCCCGGCGCCACCAACCTGGTCACGGCCATCGCGGACGCCCATGTCAACGACGTCCCCCTGGTGGTGATCACCGGTCAGGTGCCCAAGGAACTCGTCGGCACCGACGCCTTCCAGGAGGTCGACTTCTGCGGCGTCACCCGGCCCGTGACCCGGCACAGCTACCTCGTCAGCGACCCTGCCGAGATCGCGGAGTGCGTCCTGAACGCCTTCCGCATCGCCGGCGGCGAGTACCCGGGCCCGGTCGTCGTCGACATCACCAAGGACGCGCTCCAGCGGCGGGTGCGGCAACCGGCCCTGCCGTACCAGCCCGCCCCGGCCCGCCCGAGGCCCGCCCCTATGGTGGCTCAGGGCGATCCGGCGGGCCCGGACAACCCCGTGGGGGCCGTTCTGGCCACCCTGGCCCGCGCCACCGGCCCGGACACGCTGCACGTCCTCGGCGGCGAACTCCACCATCTGTGGCGGGGGAGCGGCGACTCGGCGCTCGCCTCCCACCAGTGGAGCACCCCCGGCTACGCCCTGCCGGCCGCCCTGGGCGCCCGGATGGGCCTGCCGGATCGCAACGTCTGGGCGGTCACCGACCCTGGCTGCTTCCTGGCCACCGGGCGCGAGCTGGTCACGGCGGCACTGAACAAGGTGCCGCTGAAGGTCCTCGTCCTGCGGGACGCGGGCAGGGCCGTCGCCGATCTCGGCGGTATGGCCGAGGCGATGGGCTGCTCCGCCCTCGGCCGCACGGATCCGGCCGGTCTCGCCGCCGCCGTCGAGCGGGCGCACGCCGTGCACGACCGGCCGGTGCTCGTGGAGTGCGTCGTCCCGGGCGGAATCGAACCGGGCACGCACCGAACATGGCCTGAAGTGGTCGTACCCGAAGCGGCCTGAAAGGGCCACAGGGGAGGGGCATCCGCGTCCGGGCGGATGCCCCTCCCCTGCTGCGTGCCGTCCTTCGTACCGTCAGTTCTCCGCGAGCTGCCGGGCCAGCTCCAGCCGCTTCACCTTCGTCGTCGCCGTGTGCGGCAGTTCGTCGAGCCGACGCTGCACCGGCCGGGCGAGCATCGGCAGATCGGCCACCGCCCGCTGCCACACCAGCGGGTCCAGCGGCTCGTCGTCCCGTGTGCACACCACCGGGACGGCCCTGCCGTCAGGACCGGGGACGATGATGACCTCGACGAGGGAGGGGATGCTGCTGAAGAGCCGGTCCTCGATCTCCAGCGTGCTGTGGATGCCCGGGATCTCGTCCACCTCGCGGTCGAGCAGATGCAGACAGCCGTACTTCGTCCGGTAGCCGAGGTCGCCCATCCGCCACCAGCCGTCCGGCGTGACCTGCTCGTCGTACCGCTCCTCCTCCCCCAGATACGTGAGGATCCGTCCTCCGCTGCGGACTTCGATGCGTCCCGGGGAGGTACGGCTCACCGGTCGCCCGTCGCGGCTGACCACCCGAACCCGTGTCATGCCGGGGAAGGTGGTCCCCACGCACCGGCCCTCCGCGCCCACACGGTGGCGGCGCGTGTAGGTGCGGGCCGCGATGGCACCGGTCTCGCTCTGGCCGTACGTCTGGGCGAAGTACGGCGCCCGGCGCCGCGAGGCGGCGAGCAGGGTGCGGACGGTCCTCGGATGGATGGCGTCGAACGTGTTGCTGAAGCAGGTGACCCGGGCCAGCGGGCGGGCCGGGTGGTCCGCGAGGACCTCCCAGGCGAGCAGCGTGTTGGGATGGGCCTCGATCACCCCCGGCGGTATCCGCGCGAACAACTCGGCGACGGACTCCGGGTCGTCGTCCCGCAACACGATCAGGGGATGCCCGCGGAGCGCGAACAGGGCGACCCCGCTGATCATCCGGGAGTGCGCGAAGGAGACGTGCAGGGCGAGAGGTTCGTGCCGGCCGACGGCCGCGAGGACCGTCGACTGCGGGCGGCAGCGGGCCTGGATCGTGAGGCCCGTCTGCACCGCCAACTTCGGCAGCCCGGTCGTGCCCGAGGTGTGGGTGACCAGCGCCGGGCCGTCCTGCGGCATGGTCACCGGGGCGACCCGCGGTACGTCGGCGAGCCCTTCGAGCCCCACGGCGCCCGGGAAGTCGCCGACCGCCGTCACCACACGGTCGGCGAGCGTGAACACCTCCTGGGGCAACTCGCCGTCCAGCTTCGTCGCGTCGGTCAGCAGGACCGGCCGGTCGAGCCGCTCCAGGAGCCGGGCCACCGTCTGGCCGTCGAGCTTGGGCGAGAGGAGCACCGGCACGCCACCGACCCTGGCCACGGCGTAGGCGAGCAGGGAGATGTCGAAGTTGTCCGTCTTGAACACGGCGACCCGCTGCCCGGGCCGTACGTGCGCGGCCCACAGCCGGGAGGCGAAATCGTCCACGAGATCGGCGAGCTCGGTGAGGGTCGGCCGACGCCCCAGGCGAGGTGCGATGTCCAGGTCGTGATCGAGGTAGACCGGGTTCGCGGGGTGGCGCGCGGCGGCCCGGTCGAAGACCGTGCCCAGCCGGATGCCCTTGTTGCCGATGCGTTGCAGGAACATGCGGGAAAACCCTTCGGTTTCGGGGCGTCCGCGGGGACCGGCGTCGGCGCCTGGCCCGCGCTGCCCGGTCGAGCATCCTGAAGGGGTCGCACATGCGGCAACGAAGCCGCGGCCATCACGTCAAGTGGTCCCGATGTCCGTCATGTCGTGCGCGGCACGGCCTCCCGGATCTCCAGGAGCAGGTGCTCCACCGGCCCGTCGCCCTCCGGCACGGCCACCGAACCCACCTGCCGCAGTTCGCGCCCGCACTCCTCGGCGAGCCCGCGCAGCAGGGGCAGGCTCCCCCGGCTGCTGAAGTGCAGCAGGGCCCGGCCGTCGGGCGTCAGACGGCCCGTCGCCTCGGCGAGGAAACGCCGGTGGGCGGCGTAGCCGGGGTCCACATAGGCGCGCTCGTGGTCGTTGCCGTAGCGGTAGCCGTCCGGCGCGAGGACGTAGTTGGAACTCCAGAACACGGTGTCGAATCGTTCCTGCGGGTCCAACGCGTGGAAGAGGTCGCTGTGCACGACCCGCATCCGCCCGGTCATGTCGTGCCGGGCCGCGTTCAGTTCGGTGTTCCGAACGGCGTTCGGGTTGATGTCGGCCGCCACGACCCGGTCGCAGCCCGCGAGCGCGGCGAGCACGGAGATCACGCCCGCACCACAGCCGATCTCCAGGAAGGCGCCCAGCCGCGGGGCCGGCGCGTCCGGACCGGGGGAGCCGAGGCCCAGGAAGTCGAGCGCGGTCTCCGTGGAGGGGGAGTGGATCGGCGCGAACACCTCGTCCAGCAGGTCCCACTCGTACCCCCGCATCGAGAAGACCCGAGGGCGGTCGGCTCGCGTGCGCGACTCGGCGCAGCGGGCCAGCGATCGTTCGTAACTCTGCGTCTGTCGCACGGAAACCTCGGCTGGAAGGAACGGTGCCGCCCGAAGGCGACAGAGGATGCCACTCTCTCCCGCCCACCGGGTCCGGCGAAACGTTCAGGCCAATTCCGGGAACCATCGCTGCACGCCTGTTGAGACGCATTCGTGACCTCGGTCGAACTTCCCTACGATGAGGCGTCTGACCAGTAGTGATGGAGAGAACCACAGTCGTTGGGGGATCCGTGGACGAGGGGCCTGTCGCCGCCACCCGCGACGCCTTTGCATACCTGGAGCTGCTCGCGCGCGAGGCGCCCGCCGCCCACTTCGACGAACCGCTGCTCCACGTCCCGCCCGTCCCCGGGGCGGACGCCACCGCCGAGGGCCACGGCGCGACCTCCCACCGGGCACGGCAGCTCGCCCGCGAGATACGGGGGAATGTCGAGCGGCAGCAGCGCCGCGACATGGGCAGCACGGCTCTCCTCGACGTGGCCCGCGAGTTCCTGGCCAGCCACGGCGTCGACGAGCTGCTACGGCTGACCTGCCGCCGGGCGCGGACGCTGCTCAGCCTCGACATCGCGTACCTCTGCCTGTACGACCAGAAGACCGACAGCCATGTCGTCAAGGCCGTCGACGGCCACTCCTCCGATCTGACACCGGGCTTCGTGGTGCCGCCCGGCGCGGGACTCGCCAATCCCGCCACCCGGCGGGCGGCACCCGTGTGGACCCAGGACTACCTCGCCGACGCCCGGATCAACCACTCCGCCTCCATCGACGAGGTGGTACGGGCGGAGGGGCTGCGCGCGATCATCGCCGTCCCCCTCGGCGGCAACGGCACCAACTTCGGGGTCCTGTACGCGGGACACCGCACGGTCCGCCACTTCTCCCCGGAGGAGGCGGCGCTCCTCGGGACCTTGAGCGAGATGGCGGCGGCGGCCCTGGAGAACGCCGGACTCCTGGACGAGGTGAGGGCCGAGACCACCGCGCGGGCCACCGAGGCCGTGCGGATCGGCGAGGAGCTGCGCTCCGTGCGCCGGCTCGCCGAGGGACAGGCCGCGCTGATGGAGCGGACCCTGGACGGCAGTTCGCTGCCGCAGCTCCTGGCCACCGCCGGAGACCTGCTGGGCGGGAGCGTCCTGCTCGCGGACGCGGCGGGCCGTACGGTGGTGGGGCACGGCGCCGCCGAGGCGCAGCCGGCTCCCGAGGCGTTCACGGCGGCGGCCCTGGCGGCGCGGGCGACGGACGCCCCGGTGCTGTCGGCGCCCGGGGTGTGGATCGCTCCGATCCGTGGCGCGGACGACCGGCTCGGCCATCTGGTGTTGCACCGAGCGGAGCCGCCGACCGCCGAAGACGCCGGCCTGCTGCGGCTCTGCGGCCAGGCCGTGGCCCTGCTGGTGAGACCGGGCGCAGCCACCGAAGAGACCGTTCTGCGCGAGGAACTCGCCGAGGCCCTGTTGGTCGGCGGCGAGTGGATCGGGCAGCGGCTGATCGCCCACGGCCGGACCGTCGGCCTCGACTTCACGGCACCGTTCGTCGTGGTGGCCGCCCGGCCCGTGGCCGGACTCACCGACCGGGCCCTCGCCTGGGCCGCCGCGTACACCCGCGACCACGGGGGTCTGCGGGTCCGGATCGACGACCACCTCGTCCTGCTGCTGCCGGGCGAGGACCCGGCCGAAGCTGCCCGTACGGTCGAGGCGTTCGCCCGCGGCATGGGCAGCCCGGCCACCGTGGGCGCCGCGGGTCCGGTGACGGAGGGCCCGGGCGCCCTGCCCGCCATGTACGACCGGTCCGTACGGTGCCTGGGCACCCTCACGGCGCTCGGCGCCACCGGTAAGGCGGCATCCGCGCAGCAACTCGGCCCGGTGATGACGCTGCTCTCCCATGAGCGTGACGTCGACGGCTTCATCCGGGCGACGATCGGCCCGGTCCTGGAGTTCGACGCCCGGCGCTCCGCCGACCTCGCGGTCACCCTCGAGGCGTACTACGCGGCGGGAGGCAGCCCCACCCGGGCAGCGCGCCGCCTCTACCTCCACCCCAACACCGTCTCCCGGCGGCTCGACCGGATCACCGAACTCCTCGGCCCCCAGTGGCAGGACCTGACCGCAGGCCTCGACATCCAGCTCGCCCTGCGCCTCCACCGGACACGGGAGTCCCTCGCGCCCTGCCCGGGTTCGGCAGACCGCTGAGCGGACCGTCGGCCTGAGCGGACCGTCGGCCCGAGCGGACCGACGGCCGAAGCGAGCTTCGGCGACAACGGCGGTCCGCGGGGCCTCAGACCGGCACGGCGGTCCGCCGGCGCGGCCGCGGGCCGACCCGCTGCTCCGATGGCCACGCGGGCGCCACGGCACCACCTCCGTCCGGCCCGGCCGGCTCCCGTGGTGCGAGCGTCCGTACCGCTTGGGCCACCGACACCATCGTCATGTGCCGGTGCCAGCCGGCGAAGGACCGGCCGCCGTAGTCGTGCAACCCCGAGCGACCGACCGACCCGCTCTCCGGCGAGTCCTCCGACGGCGGCGTCGACGAGCTGCCGCCCGCGAGTTCGGTCAGCCGCAACAGGGCGGAGAGCGGCGCCGTCGTCAGATCGGTCAGCCACAACCGGTCCGGCGCCGCCTGCGGCCCGAACCACTCCCCGACCAGGAGCCGTTCGCCCGGCTGTCCGTGGCGCCGTCGACCTCCTTGTTCGCCCGTCCCGGTCGGCAGGCTCACCCGCAGCGCCACCGCCATCCGGCACCCGTCGGCCCGGGTCACCGGGCGCCGCACCCCGGCCGAGGAGAGTAACTGCCGTGCCATGACCGAGTGTTGGCGCGCCCCGGCCTGCCCGCTGTCGCCGGCCAGCACCCGGGTGGCGCCGCTGATCCGGGCCAGCAGTGGTACCCGCGCCGCCTCGAACCGGCGCAGCAGCGTCACCAGTGCGGCGCGCCGCGCGTCGACGACGACCGGGCGGTACGCCGAGGCCCGCCGGAGCGGCAGCTCCAGGGCAGTGGCCACCGTCGAGTCCTCCGGTGACACCGGCGCCGCGTAGTCCGCCGGTACTCCGGCCCGCGCCCGTTCGGCCGGGTCGCCGAGGAGGCTCTCGGGCAGGTCGAGGTGCCAGTTGACCGGGATCTCGCCGCTCGACGAGGTCTGCCACAACCCGTAGCCGAACTGGCCGTTCACGGTCCGTCCGAGCTCCGGTACCCAGCGCCGGTCGATCCCCACGAGCCGCCCCCCGGTCTTCGGCAGGGTGATCGGTCGCACCACCCATGCCGCCGGTGGGGCGGTCCGCTCCAGGAAGTGGACCAGCGCCTCGCGGACGGGCCGCCAGTCCCAGCCGGAGCTGGCGATGAAGTGGTGGAAGCGCTGCTCGGCCGCCGGCTCCCCGGAGTGCGTCGCGATGTTCCGCGCCGTCTTGCGGCCCGGCACTGTGAGCATGCCGCGCAGGTACTGGTCCGCGGTGCGCCGTTGGTCGCTTCTTCGCAGCGAGGCGAACACCTCGCGGCTCAGGTCCACGAAGAGGTCCTCATCACTGTGCGTAGCGATGGGATACATGCCGGACCGGCCTCCTGCCGCTCGTCGAATGAGTTTTCGCACCTCAGACGCTTCCGGCTGGCGACGATCCGGCACAAGGAGCGCCGGTCACACGACCGACGGTCTCTCAGGGTGACCCAGTCGTCGGCCCTGATGTCATGAGCACGTTCCACCGGCACCGGTCCCGGGCAGTGTGCCCGGACCACAGTGCGGCGGCCGTGGATGGTGGTGGCCGGGCTCCCTGGGGTCCGGCTCGGGCCGGCCCCGTCCGGCCGTACGGCGGCCGAGGGGTGGCCTCGCCACCGGCCCAGGCCCCGGAAGGGGGCCCATCGCCCGGACGGAGTCGCCCGGGTGGCGGAGCCGTGGGGCCGACGCGAGGCTGAGGCCGAAGCCCACGAGGGAGGTCACGTCGTGCCCGGTCCCGTTCCGATACGCCGCGGAGTCGTGGCCCTCTTCCTGTCCTGCGCCCTGCTCCTGACGACCGCCGCCTGCGGCGGTGACGACGGGAGCGCGAGCGGCAGTGCGTCGCCGTCCGGCACGGTCGAGCAGCAGCGGCTCGCCAAGACCCGGTTCGTCGCCAACGCGGGCCTGGCGGCCGGCGCGACGTACCAATGGATCGTCAAGCCGTACCGTGAGGGCAAGTTCAAGAAGGGCGCCGACGGCCAGAAGTTCGCGCTGGTCAAAGCGGGTCTCGCCGGAGCGTTCGCGTACAACCGGCTCAAGGCGGCGGTGAACAACGCCAAGGGTGACGAGCTGCTCTCGAAGGCGGTCGCGCCGCTGACGGCGGGCATCGACAAACTGAAGGACCTCGGCACCAAGCTCCGTAAGGGCGAGGCGAGCGAGGCGGATGTCGGGGCGTTCGAGGACGTCATCAACGACGTGAAGGACGCCGGGAGGAGCGCGGGCGCCGTGGTGACCGACAAGGTGCCCAGCACGTCCCAGCTGGGCGGGTGAGACCGCCCTTGGCGGCGGCCTCGAGGGGCAGGGCGTCGGGGTGTGAAAGGGCTGCCTCGGACTACGAGTTGAGCTCTGCGAGCAGCCGCAGTGTGGCGAGGTCGGGCGCCGTGACCAGCAGGTCCGTGACCGGCCCCTTCCGCCAGACCTCCAGCCGTTCGGCGATCCGTTCCCTGGGCCCGACGAGCGAGATCTCGTCCGCGAAGGCGTCCGGCACGGCGAGCACGGCCTCCTCGCGCCGCCCGGCCGCGAACAGCTCCTGGATGTGCCGGGCCTCGGACTCGTACCCCATGCGCGCCATCAGATCGGCGTGGAAGTTCCTGGCAGCGTGCCCCATGCCGCCGATGTAGAAGCCGAGCATCGCCTTGACGGGCAGCAGCCCCTCGGTCCGGTCGTCGCAGAGCTGGGCACGGACCATGGGGGCGACGAGGAAGGACTCCGGGAGCCGGTCGGGGAGCGCGTAGACCTCCGCGTAACGGGTCGGCGACCAGTAGAGCGGCAGCCAGCCGTCGGCGATCCGGAGCGTCTGGGCGATGTTCTTGGGCCCCTCGGCGCCGAGCAGCACGGGCAGATCCGCGCGGAGGGGGTGGGTGATCGGCTTGAGGGCCTTCCCTAGCCCGGTGCCGTCCTCCCCGGCGTACGGATGGGAGTGGAACCGCCCGTCGAGCGCGACGGGCCCCTCGCGCCGCAGCACCTGGCGGATCACGTCCACGTACTCGCGGGTCGCGGTCAGTGGACTGCGCGGGAACGGCCGCCCGTACCATCCCTCGACGACCTGCGGCCCGGACAGCCCGAGCCCGAGCTTCATCCGGCCGCCGGAGAGATGGTCGAGCGTGAGCGCGTGCATGGCGGTGGCGGTGGGCGTCCGGGCTGCCATCTGCGCGACGGCGGTCCCGAGTCCGATGCGCGAGGTGTGCGCGGCGATCCAGGTCAACGCGGTGAACGCGTCGGACCCCCAGGCCTCGGCGGTCCACACGGAGTCGTACCCGAGCCGCTCGGCCTCCCGGGCGAGTTCGAGGTGCGCGGGCGAGGGGCCGCGTCCCCAGTAGCCGAGGGCGAGTCCGAGACGCATGGCAGGACGCCTTCCTGACGGTCTGTCAGATCACTTTCGGGGACTCTACGACAACGGCCCCCCGCCCGGAAGGGCGAGGGGCCGCTGAGGTGGAACGCTCAGCCGCGCTGGATGCCGGTCGTGTCCTGGAGGACGCCGCGGCGGCCGTCCTGGGTCTGGGCGATCAGACCCGGGCCGCGCTGCTCCACGGCCAGGTACCAGGTGCCGGGGGCCAGCTCCGCGATCGGGGTCGGCGATCCGTCCTCCGCGTACAGAGGGCGGGCCACCGGGACCGCGAACCAGAACGGCGCGAAGTCGTCGGCGGGCGCCTGGGCCTGCGCCTGCGTCGGCTGCGGGGCGGCCGGGGCGGCGGCCTGCGGGTCGGGCTGCTGCTGGCCGGGGTACGGCTGGGGCTGCGCGCCGAACGGCTGCTGCTGGGCGCCCGGGTAGCCGTAGCCGCCGGGAACGCCCGGCTGGCCGGGCTGACCCGGCTGGACGCCGTACGGCTGCGGGGTCTGCGGCTTCGGCGCGCTCAGCAGCGGGCCCTTGAGGGCCGGGACCAGCGGGGCGGCGACAGCGGCGCCGGCCAGGATCAGGGAGGCGATCAGGCCGAGGATGAGGCCCGCGCCGGCGTTCTCCGACTCGAAGATCCACATCAGCAGGTTCCAGGCCGTGGCCACGGTGAACGCGACACCGACCTGGCCCAGCTCGAGACCGACGACCTTGCGCGGCTGCGGCAGCGCGCGGGAGAGGACGACGAGGGCGGCGCCCGCGATGCCGAGAAGGAAGGCACCCCAGCCGAGCGGGGAGAACTCCCAGGAGTTCGGGGAGTCGACGTTCGCACAGAAGCTGCCTTCGCAGCTGCTGGTGCTGAGGAACGAGGCGATGAACAGCACCACCGCTGCACCGATCAGCACGCCATCGCCTCGAGTGAGGGAGCGGATATTCACGTAAGAGTCCTTCGTCGGGTCGTCTCGTCGGGGTGGCGCGAAGCACGGGGGCGGCCCCATCGTACGGAGCGAATCTATCGCCCGCGGGTTCTACCCCTTGAGGTAGGTCCCGATGCCGTCCGCGATCCCTTGCGCCGCTTTCTGCCGCCACGCCGCATCGGTGAGGAGTGCGGCATCCTTCGGATCACGCATATTGCCGCATTCGACGAAGACCTTGGGAACGGTTGAGAGATTGAGTCCCCCGAGATCCTCGCGCACGTCCAACCCGCTGCCGGAACCGAGGTAGTTGGCGGGCGCGGTGCCGGTCGCGAGAGCGAAGTGGCGGGCAACCGCCTCGCCGAGCCTACGGGAGGGGCCGACGATCTTCGAGGTGTTTGCGGCGCCGGAGCTGACGCGTGCGGGCAGGATCACATGGAACCCGCGGTTGCCGGTGCCGGAGCCGTCGGCGTGCAGGGAGACGACGGCGTCGGCGTGGGCCTCGTTGCCGATCCGGGCGCGCTCGTCGATGCAGGGGCCGTAGGGACGCTCGGCGTCATGGGTGAGGACGACCTTCGCGCCCTGGGCCTTGAGGAGATCACGCAGACGGTGTGAAACATCGAGGGTGAACGCGGCTTCTGTGTAATCGGCGTTCGTGGAGGTGCCAGTGGTGTCGCATTCCTTGCGGGTCGTGCCGATATCAACCTTTTGGTTGATTTCCCGGGAGTGCTGGAAATTGCGGGGATTGTGGCCGGGGTCGATGACGACCGTGCGTCCGGAGAGGGGCCTGGCGGCCTGTGGCTTGTCCCGCGTCGGCTCGGGGGTGGGGGCGAGCGTGAGCGTGGGGGTGGGCGTGCCGGTCGCCTTCGCGTTGGCGGCCTTCGGAGGCTGCGACGCCCCGCCGCAGCCGGCGAGCACGGCGCAGGCGGCGAGGGCGCAGGCGAGGGCGCTCGCGCGGGCGGGGATCTTCCGGTGGTCGTACGGCACCTTGCGACTCTAGTGGGAGGCGCCGCAGAACAATCCGTCGACGCGGAGCGACTGTGAAGGGACTGTGGCGGGTATGGGGAAGGTGAGTGCGTCGGTGAGGGGCACCGCGCACGGATCACGGGGGGCACTGTGGCGGGGGAAGAGCCGAACGACGCACGTCCATCGGGTGAGCGGGACGAGCCGACGTCGCCGGGAGAGCCGGGTGGGTCGGGCGAGCCTTCGCGTCCGGGAGAGCCGACGTGGCCGGGGGTCTCGGAGACGCCTTGGGCGTACGGGGCGCCGGGGACGCCCGGGGCCTCGGGCACACCCGCCGGGGCAGGGCAGGAAGCCGGGCAGGGAGCGTGGTCGGGGGCGGCGTTACCGCCGCCGCCCGCGCAGCCGCCCGGGATGCCGCCCTCGCAGCCGTACGGGGCGCCGGACCCCGGTCCGCCCGCGCCGCCGCCCGAATCGAACCCCGCGCAGGCCGTCCTGGTCGGGCTGCTGAACCTGTCCTGCCTGGGGCTCGGGTACGCACTGCTCAAGCAGTGGGTCCTCGCAGCCGTCTGCTGGGTCGCCACGGCGGTCCTGCTGCTTGTCGCGCTGCCCGCCGACGTGGACGGCGTACCCACCGGCCTCCTCGTCGGTTACGGCGTGTTTCTGCTGGCCGCGGCCGCCGACGGAGCGCGGCGCGGGCTGCGCGCCCCGCTGGCCCTCGGCTCCGGATCGAGCGCCGCGCCCGGGCGCCTCGCGCTCCCGCTGGCCCTGGCGCTCGTTCTGCTCGTCGTGCCGGTGGGCGGCTCGGTCGCCTACGGAGTGGCGCGCGACGAGGCCGTGGAGCAGTCGCTCCTGGACCGCCTCGCCGCGGCCGACACCCAGGTGAAGTCCGTGGCGGGTCAGAGCTTCGGCGGAGCCGAGCACACCTACCGCAAGGCGCTCGCCGTCTATCAGGACCTCGGCACCGAGCACGCGGGATCGCGGGCGGGCCGGCTCGTCCCCGACCGGCTCGGGGACTACTACCAGGCGGTCTCCGCGCCGTACGAGCAGAAGAAGTACTGCGAGGCCGTCCCGGCCCTCAAGCATCTGCGGGCGCTGCCGGAGACGGTGGACCGCGGCCTGCTCGACGGGCTGATCGGCAAGGCCGACGACCCGCTCGCCCACTCCTGGTACGAGTGCGGGATCGGCGGACTCGGCGTCGCGGGGGTGGAGACGGCGGCCGGCGAGCACCTGAACGCGCTCCTGTCGACGTTCCCCGAGTCGTCGTACGCGCGGCAGGTCGAGCCCAAGGTCGCGGAGGGCATCAGGACCCGCTCCGCCGCGATCTCGGGCGGGACCACCGACCCGTGCGCCGGGGTGGCCGAACTGCGGCGCTACGGCACCACGGTCGACCTGCTGCCCAAGGCGAGCTTCGCCGGAGTCTCGCAGCAGCACGGCGAGGCGGTGCAGAAGGGCGACTTCGCCTGCGGGGTCGATCAGTTCAAGGACAAGGAGTACACGCGGGCCGTCGAGACGATGACGCAGTACGCCAAGGACCACCCGAGCAGCCCGCAGGCCGGGCACGCGCGGAGCATAGCCATCGCCGCCGAGATCGCCGACGAGGCCCCGGCGGCCGGGAAGCAGCTGCCCCCGGCCACGGCTCCCGGTGGCTCCCGGATGGTCATGGTCGTCAGCAACGACGGCCCGGGAGCGGTCGAACTCCTCTACACCGGACCGACCACGGGCCGCGTCACCCTCAAGGCATGCGGCACGTGCACGGCGTATCCCGGCAGCCTCGCCCGCAACGCGCCCAAGATCAAGGCGTGCTCGGGCCCGTCGTCGAAGTACCCCAAGGTGACGCTCCTGCTGCCCGCCGGCGACTACCACTTCCTCCAGAAGCGGGACAGGACGACGGGCTCCGCGTCCGCGGCGGACAAGGCGAGCACGGCCAAGGTCGAACCTGGTTACAGCTACACGAACTGCCTGTACGTGACCTCGGGATTCGGCTTCTAGCGGCCGGGCCGCGCGGGAGCGGGGCGCGCGGAGCGGGCGGCCTCAGGCCGCGCGGGCCGTGCGCCTCAGGACGCGGAGGGAGTCCGTCACCGAGACCTCCTCGAAGTCGCCGGACTCCAGGGCCCGGAGGTAGATGCGGTACGGCGCCTGGCCGCCGTCCTCCGGGTTCGGGAAGACGTCGTGGATGACGAGGAGGCCGCCCTCGGCGACCTTCGGCGCCCACCCCTCGTAGTCCGCCGTCGCGTGCTCGTCCGTGTGACCGCCGTCGATGAAGACGAACCCCAGCTCGCCCGCCCACACCTTCGCCACCTGCGGGGACCGGCCGACGACCGCGATCACGTACTCCTCCAGACCTGCCTTGCGCAGCGTCCGGCGGAAGGTCGGCAGGGTGTCCATCAGGCCGACCTCGGGGTCCACGACGGTCGGGTCGTGGTACTCCCACCCCGGCTGCTGCTCCTCGCTGCCCCGGTGGTGGTCCACGGTCACCGCGACCGTCCCGGTCTCCCGGGCCACGTCCGCGAGCAGGATGGTGGAGCGCCCGCAGTACGTGCCGACCTCGAGCAGCGGCAGCCCGAGCTTCGCGGCCTCGGTGGCGGCGGCGTACAGCGCGCGCCCCTCGTCGAGGGGCATGAAGCCCTTGGCGGCCTCGAAGGCGGCGAGGATCTCGGGCGCGGGCATGGATGCTCCTACTGGTCGGTACGCACGTACGGGCAGCCATGGTGCCCTACGCCCCGCACGCGAACCACACCCGCTTCCCGTCAGGCGGAGAAGTCCACCTCGGCCGCGGGCAGGACGCGGGTGCGGCGGCCTGCGAAGCGGATGTTGCGGAAGATCTCGTTGTGGTGGGCGATCGACTCTTCGGCCGGGACGAACGGGCCGCCGCCGTCGGGGCGCAGGGACGTGGTGTGGCCGTCCTCGACGAGGACCAGGTCGTAGCGGTGGCTCAGCGCCTGCCGGGCCGTCGTGTCGACGCACATCTCCGTGGCGAAGCCGGTGACCACGACCTCGGTGACGCCCAGCTCCCGCAGGGTCGTGTCGAGGCCGGTGTCCAGGAAGCTGTCGGCGCTGTTCTTCGCGACGACGGTCTCGTCGGGCCCGGGTTCGAGGCCGGCCACGATTCGCCACCCCTCTGTCCCGGCCGGCAGTTCGGTGTCGTCCTGATGCTGCACGGTCACGATCGGCACCCCGGCCGCCTTGGCCCGTGCCCGGAGCCCCGCGATGGCGGCGACGGTCTCGGCGGGGCGGTGGGCGATGGCCATCAGGGCGTTCTGCATGTCGATGACGAGAAGCGCGGAGGCGTTCGGCATGCGGCCACGGTAGCGGCCCGGCCGTGGGCGTCCTGTCCGAAGTGGTGCGGCTCGTGCGGCAGGAGGCGGCCCGCCGGTCGGCGGCTCAGCAGGCCTTGAGTGCCGCAAGGAAGTCCAGCCGGGTCTCCAGCCGGGCCAGGTCCCGGCCGGTGATCTGCTCGATGCGGGCGATGCGGTGACGCAACGAGTTCACGTGCAGGTGGAGTTGGGCGGCGCATGTGGTCCAGGACGCGTCGCACTCGAGGAACCTCTCCAGCGTGGGCAGCAGGTCGGTCCGGTGGCGGCTGTCGTGATCGCGCAGGGGGCCGAGCAGACGGGACGCGAAGGCGCGCCGGGTCTCGGCCGGGATGAGTGGCAGCAGCGTCAGGATGTGCGAGGTGAGGTCGTCAGGGCCGCGCACGGCCACTCGGTCCGGGTGGTCATGGGCGATCCGCAGCGCCGTGCGTGCCGCGTCGAGCGCTCGGCGTGCCTGCTCGGCTGCTGCCACCGGAGAGCTGACACCGATGGAGACGCTGCCCGTGGGGCCGAGCCAGCGCGTGAGTACCGCAGCGAGCCTCTGCTGCAGGGCGACGCAGTCGAGGGCCGGTTCGGGGAGTCCGTCCGTGGGCTCGGGCACCAGAACGAAGAGCACGGCCTGCTCGTGGTCGACGGTGGCGGCGATGTCCTGCGTCGAGACGGGCACGGGGCCGTCCGGTTGGATCAGGGCCTCCTCCAGGAGTACGCGGAGGGCCGAGGCAGGGATGGGGCCGGTGCCGCGCCACTCTCCCTCGGCAACCACGAACTGGCAGCGCTGCCAGGTGTCCTTCTGGCTGACGACGGCCTGCGCGGTGCTGCTCAGCCGGACGGGGATCTCGGCGGGTGGGACGTGGCTGTGCAGCAGGTCGAGGAGTCGACGGGCCAGGTCGTTCAGCGCCACCTTCGTCTGGTCGTGTGCGGATCGCGCGTCGACGGCCAGTTCGACGATCCGGTCGAGGAGTTGCACATCGCCCGCAGGCCAGTTCGACGTGTCGGTCGCCACGGCGAGTAGCCAGTCGCCCAATTCGGCCGCCTCCCCCGTCGCGGTCGACGGCGTCGACGGGTCTGTGGCGCTGCGAACCGGCACGAGCGAGTAGTGCCGATCGCCGACCGTGACGCCATGGGGTGCCGCCTCGCGTGAGCGGCGCGCGGCGAGATATCTCGCGGCCAGCGCCACCGCCGTCCTGGCGCGCAGCGGAGGGTGGGCCCCGGCGATCTGGCGCCCGGTCGAGGACAGGACGTGGGCATCGAGGCCGAGGCTGTGCTGCAGGAGCTCCAGTACGGCATCCGGGCCGCCCTGCCCGGTGAGGAGCCGTCGATGGCGTTCGACCACGGCGGCGAGGCTGCCGACGTGCCGGGGTTGCAGACGACGCAGAACGTGTTCGGTGATCGCGGTGAACGATATGTCCTGGTTTACGGCGACGAGTGGAAGGCCGTGGCGTCGGCAGGCGTGCACGAGGTCGTCCGGGACGAGCCCGTGTTCGGCTTCGCCGGCGGCGAGGACCGTGACGCCCGCCCGGTCGAGGATGCGCACGAACGACTCGGCGTCTCCGTCCTCCCGCCACCAGGCAAGCCCGGTGAGGACGAGTTCGCCGCCGGCGAGGAAGCGACCGGGGTCGGCCAGGTCGGTGGTCAGGACGGCGCGTACCTCTCGATCGAGAGCGCCGCCCTCGGCGTCCTGGTCCACGAGCAGGAACAGCCCCAGTTCGTCCAGGAGTTCGCGTAGCCGCATGGTCGCCACCTTCTCATGTCCGCACCAGGCCGAGCCGTTCTCCATGGCATGAATTGCCGCAGGTCACAGCCGCGCGGCGGTGGGAAAGCACGGTGTTCCACAGGCGATGGAGAAGCCGGTTCTGGGGGATCGGTGACTGCCGTGTCCGCTTGATCGCTCGGTCTACTTCTACGGGTCCGGCCGACAGCGTGTGAACGAGTCGATCGAGGGCTTCGGGCCCCTGGGCCGCACGCCCCGGACGAACGACTCCCCACGAACCACGCGCCACGAACGACTGAGGAGAGCCATCCATGGACTTCCTTCGCCCCACCGGCTGGGAGGAGGCGCTCGCCGCCAAGGCCGAGCACCCGACTGCCGTACCGATCGCGGGTGGCGAGGTCGTCACCGTCGAGGGGCTGGCCGGCTTCGCCGAGCAGCGCGAAGAGCACGGCGGGCACGGCGATCGTGCCACCGGTGCCTGTGGCACCTCGCTCGACGCCGCCAAGGAGTGGGAGGCACGCCCGTCCGACAGCGAGCTGCGCTCGCGGGCGGGTCAGGACTCGCAGACCGGTGAGGGTGTCGAACTCTCGCCGATCCAGCAGGCGTTCATCGACGCCGGCGCCGTCCAGTGCGGCTTCTGCACCCCCGGTCTCCTGGTCGCGGCCGACGAGCTGCTCGAACGTCACAGGGAGCCGTCCGACCAGGACATCCGCGAGGCACTCTCCGGCAATCTCTGCCGGTGCACGGGTTACGAGAAGATCCTGGACGCGGTCCGCCTGGCCGCGGCCCGCCAGGAACGTCAGAAAGAGACGGTCTGATCATGGCTGGTACCACCACGGGTATCCCCACCAACGTCACGCAGGGCTCCCGGACCAAGGGCGGCATCGGCGAGTCCACGCTCCGCCCGGACGGCACCCTCAAGGTCACCGGCGAGTTCGCGTACTCCTCGGACATGTGGCACGAGGACATGCTGTGGGGCCAGATCCTGCGCTCCACGGTCGCGCACGCCGAGATCGTGTCCATCGACACCTCCGAGGCCGTGGCCATGTCGGGCGTCTACGCGGTGATGACGTACGACGACCTGCCGGCCGAGATGAAGAACTACGGCATGGAGTTCAAGGACACCCCGGTCCTGGCGCACGGCAAGGTCCGCCATCACGGCGAGCCGGTCGCCCTCGTGGCCGCCGACCACCCGGAGACCGCGCGCCGCGCCGCCGCGAAGATCAGGGTCGAGTACAAGGAGCTGCCCCTCATCACAGACGAGGCCTCCGCGCTCGCTTCCGACGCCGTGCTCGTGCACGAGAGCCGCGACGACCACCACGCCGGTCACGTCCCGCACCCGAACATCGTGCACCGCCAGCCGATCATCCGCGGCAAAGCGGACGAGGCCGCCGAGCAGGCCGACGTCATCGTCACGGGCGAGTACACCTTCGGCATGCAGGACCAGGCCTTCCTCGGCCCGGAGTCCGGCCTCGCCGTGCCCGCCGAGGACGGCGGCGTCGACCTGTACTGCGCCACCCAGTGGCTGCACTCGGACCTGTACCAGATCGCTCCGGTCCTCGGCCTGCCCGAGGAGAAGGTGCGTATGACGATGGCCGGTGTGGGCGGCGCGTTCGGCGGTCGCGAGGACATCTCGATGCAGATCCACGCCTGCCTGCTCGCCCTGCGCACCGGTAAGCCCGTCAAGATCGTCTACAACCGCTTCGAGTCGTTCTTCGGGCACGTGCACCGTCACCCGGCGAAGCTCTGGTACGAGCACGGCGCCACCAAGGACGGCAAGATCACGCACATGAAGTGCAAGATCGTGCTCGACGGCGGCGCCTACGCGTCGTCCACGGCCTCGGTCGTCGGCAACGCCGCGTCCCTCTCGGTCGGCCCGTACGTCATCGACGATGTCGAGATCGAGGCGATCGGCCTCTACACGAACAACCCGCCCTGCGGTGCGATGCGCGGCTTCGGCGCGGTCCAGGCGTGCTTCGCGTACGAGGCACAGATGGACAAGCTGGCCGCCAAGCTGGGCATGGACCCGGTGGAGTTCCGGCAGAAGAACGCGATGGAGCAGGGCACGATCATGCCGACCGGTCAGGTCGTGGACTCGCCGGCGCCGGTCGCCGAGCTGCTGCGCAGGGTCAAGGCGCGCCCGATGCCGCCGGAGCGCCAGTGGGAGGTGGCCGGTGAGGGCGCGGACGTCCGCGCGTTGCCGGGCGGCCTCTCGAACACGACGCACGGCGAGGGCATGGTCCGCGGCGTCGGCTACGCCGTCGGCATCAAGAACGTCGGCTTCTCCGAGGGCTTCGACGACTACTCGACCGCCAAGGTGCGCATCGAGGTCGTCAACGGCGAGCCCGTCGCGATGGTCCACACCGCCATGGCGGAGGTCGGCCAGGGCGGTGTCACCGTCCACGCGCAGATCGCCCGCACGGAGCTGGGTGTCACGCAGGTGACCATCCACCCGGCCGACACCCAGGTCGGCTCCGCCGGTTCGACGTCCGCGGGCCGCCAGACGTACATGACCGGCGGGGCCGTCAAGAACACCTGCGAACTCGTCCGGGAGAAGGTCCTGGAGATCGGCCGGCGCAAGTTCGGCTCGTACCACCCGGCGTGGGCCACCGCCGAACTGCTCCTGGAGGGCGGCAAGGTCGTCACCGACGGCGGCGAGGTCCTCTCCACACTCGTGGACGTCCTGGAGGACGAGGCCGTGGAGGTCGAGGAGGAGTGGCGGCACCGCCCCACCGAGGCCTTCGACCTGCGCACCGGCCAGGGCGACGGTCACGTCCAGTACTCGTTCGCCGCGCACCGCGCGGTCGTCGAGGTGGACACCGAGCTCGGTCTGGTCAAGGTCGTCGAGCTGGCCTGTGCACAGGACGTCGGCAAGGCGCTCAACCCGCTCTCCGTGGTCGGCCAGATCCAGGGTGGTACCACCCAGGGCCTGGGCGTCGCGGTGATGGAGGAGATCATCGTGGACCCGAAGACGGCGAAGGTGCGCAACCCCTCCTTCACGGACTACCTGATCCCGACGATCCTCGACACCCCGGCCATTCCGGTCGACTACCTCGAGCTGGCGGACCCGAACGCGCCGTACGGAGTGCGCGGCATCGGGGAGGCCCCGACCCTGTCCGCGACACCGGCCGTCCTCGCGGCGATCCGGAACGCGACGGGCCTGGAGCTGAACAAGACGCCGGTCCGCCCCGAGCACCTCACCGGGATCTGACCGACACCCTTCTCCGGGCGTGTTCCGGGCGGCGCGTCTCGGTACGCCGCGCCGCCCCATCACTTCGGTATCTGACCTTCCGTCAGAATGGAACGTGTTCTAGTCTGCCGCGCATGGGCATCGGAATCACGCAAGAGCAGCGGGAGTTGGCCCGGTCCGTGCGCGGCTGGCTCGGTCGGGCCGTACCGCCCGAGGATGTGCGCAAGCTCCTCGACGCGCCGGCCGACAGCGTCACCGGACGCCCCGCCCACTGGGACGGGCTCGCCGCGCAGGGGCTCCTCGGGATCCATCTGCCCGAGGAGTACGGGGGAGGGGGCGGCGATCTCGTCGATCTGGCCGTCGTGCTCGAGGAGGCCGCGAGGGCGCTGCTCCCGGGGCCGTATCTGCCCTCCGTCCTCGCCGGCGAGGTCCTGGCCCGGGCCGGGCAGCGGGAGCTGACCGCCGCCCTCGCCGCCGGGGAGCGCATCGGGGCCGTCACCCTCGCGCACGGCGGAATGACCGCTGTCGAGACCGAGGGCGGGCTGCTCCTCGACGGGGCCGCGCCACCCGTCCTCGGCGGCTCCCAGGCCGATGTGCTGATCCTCGCCGCGAGCACCGCGCGCGGCACGGTCTGGGCCGCCGTGGACGCCGACACCCTCGCCGTACGCCCGCACCGGAGCGCCGACCCCACCCGGCCCACCGCCGAGGTCACCGCGGCCGGGGCACTCGTGCCCGCGCACCGGATCCTGGACGTCGACCCGGCCCTCGTCACGGATCTCGCGGCCGTGCTGTACGCCGCCGACGCCTGCGGGAACGCCGCCCGGGCGCTGGAGACGGCCGCGGAGTACGCCAAGGTGCGCGAGCAGTTCGGGCGGCCCATCGGGCAGTTCCAGGGGGTCAAGCACCTCTGCGCCGACATGCTCGTACGGGTCGAGCAGGCCCGCGCCCTCACCTGGGACGCGGCCCGGTCCACCGAGGACGCGTCACGCTCCCTGACCGCAGCGCTCGCCGCCGCCACCGCCCTCGACGCCGCCTACGACTGCGCCAAGGACTGCATCCAGATCCTCGGCGGCATCGGCTTCACCTGGGAGCACGACGCCCATCTCTCCCTGCGCCGAGCCCTCGTCGCACGCCAGCTCCTCGGCCCCGGCGACACCCACCGCGCGCACGCCGTCCGGCTCGCCGCCCAGGGGACCCGCCGCGAACTCCGGCTCGAACTGCCGCCCGAGGCCGACGCGTTCCGCGCCGAGGCGCGCGCGGCGATCGCCCACGCCGCAGGCCTCGACCCGGGCGCCGCCCGCCGCGCGCTTGCCGACACCGGCCATGCCGCCCCGCACCTGCCGCCGCCGTACGGCCTGGGCGCGGGACCGCTCCAGCAGCTCGCCGTACAGCGGGAGCTGGACGCGGCCGGCGTCAAGCTCAGCGGGCTCGGGATCGCGACCTGGGTCGTTCCCTCCCTCCTCGCGTACGGGACGGCGGAGCAGCGGGAGCGCCACCTCGGCCCGACCCTGCGGGGCGAGCTGCTGTGGTGCCAGCTCTTCTCCGAACCCGGCGCCGGGTCCGATCTCGCCTCGCTGCGCACCAGGGCGGAACGCACCGAGGACGGCCGCTGGCGGATCAACGGGCAGAAGGTGTGGACGAGCGCCGCCCAGTGGGCCGACCACGGCATCCTGCTCGCCCGGACCGACCCGGACGCCCCCAAACACCAGGGGCTCACGTACTTCCTCGTCGACATGAGGAACACGCCGGGGATCGACATCCGGCCGCTGAAGGAGATCACCGGCGACTCGCTCTTCAACGAGGTGTACTTCGACGACGTCCTGCTGCCGGCCGACGCCGTCGTCGGCGAGGTGAACGACGGCTGGAAGGTCGCCCGCAACACCCTCGGCAACGAACGCGTCCACATGGCCGACCAGGTCGCCTTCGACTCCGGCCTGGAGGCGCTGATCGACCTGGCGGCGGACGCCGACAGCGCCGTACGGGGACGGATCGGGGCGCTCGCCGCCGAGGCGCACGCGCTCGCCTGCATCGGGTTGCGGACCACGATGCTCCAGGTCTCCGGCCTGGAACCGGGCGCGGGTGCGTCCGTCCGCAAGCTCGTCCAGACCGTCCACCAGCAGAAGGTCGCCGAGCTCACGCTCGAACTGCTCGGCCCCGAGGGAGCGGTACGGGAAGGCGCGGGGGAGCGGGCCGTCCACGGCCTGCTGATGTCCCGCTGCCTGACCATCGCGGGCGGCACCACGCAGGTCCAGCTCAATGTCGTCGCCGAGCGCCTGCTCGGCCTGCCGAGAGACTGAGGGGGAACCGAAGATGGGGAAGGCGTACATCGTCGGCGTCGGGATGACGAAGTTCGAGAAGCCCGAGACGCGCGACTGGCAGTACTGGGACATGGCGCGCGAGGCGGGGACGGCGGCGCTCGCCGACGCCGGGATCTCGTACGCGCAGGTGGAGCAGGTGCCCGTCGGCTACTGCTTCCAGGCGTCGACGGCCGGGCAGCGCGCCGCGTACGAACTCGGCCTGACCGGCGTTCCCGTCTACAACGTCAACAACAACTGCGCGACGGCGTCCACGGCGCTGATGATGGCCCGGCAGTTCGTGGAGGGCGGGATCTCCGACTGCGTCCTCGCCCTCGGCTTCGAGAAGATGGCGCGCGGGGCGCTGGGCGGGGGCTCGGACGGCGGAGACTTCAAGACCTCGCCGGTCGCGCGGCACTACGGGATCATGGCCGCCGCCCACGGCTTCGAGATGTCCCCGCCGACCGCGCAGATCTTCGGGAACGCGGCCCGGGAACACATGGAGCGGTACGGGACGACGGAGGTCCAGCTCGCCGCCGTCGGCGCCAAGAACCACCGGCACTCGGCGAACAACCCCAACGCCCAGTTCCAGGACGTGTACTCGGTCGAGGAGATCCTCGCGGCGAAGACGATCCACCGGCCGCTGACCAAACTGCAGTGCTCGCCGACCTCGGACGGCTCCGCGGCGGCGGTCGTGGTGTCGGAACGGTTCGTCGTCGAACACGGGCTGCACGACAAGGCCGTCGAGATCGCGGCGCAGGCCATGACGACCGACACCGGGGAGTCCTTCGACTCGGGATCGTGCATCGACGCGGTGGGCCGGCCGATGTCCCGCGCCGCCGCCCGGCAGGTGTACGAGCGCTCCGGCCTCGGCATCGAGGACGTGGACGTCGTGGAACTGCACGACTGCTTCTCCATCAACGAGCTCCTGACCTACGAGGCCCTCGGCATGTGCGAGGAGGGCGCGTCCGGCAAGCTCGTCGAGTCGGGCGCGACCACGTACGGCGGGCGATGGGTGGTGAACCCTTCGGGCGGGCTGATCTCGAAGGGCCACCCCCTGGGCGCCACCGGTCTGGCCCAGGCCGCCGAACTGGTCTGGCAGCTACGGGGCGAGGCCGGCGCCCGCCAGGTCGAGGGCGCCCGCGTCGGCCTCGCGCACAACATCGGGCTCGGCGGCGCGGCGGTCGTGACCATGCTTCGGAGGTCGTAGGACCGAATCCCGATGTACGGGGCACGGGCCGTCTGCGACCATCACAGGCATGGTCCGTACCGAGTCAGTCGCCGAGCAGTCCACCTCCATACGCCCCGCCCCGCGCACCTGGCTCGTGGTACTCGCCGCGTGCGCGGGCCAGTTCCTGGTGGTGCTCGACGTGTCGGTGGTGAACGTCGCGCTCCCGTCGATGCGGGCCGACCTCGGCCTCTCGGCCACCGGACTGCAGTGGGTCCTCAGTGCGTACTCCATCGCCTTCGCCGGGTTCATGCTGCTCGGCGGCCGGGCGGCCGATCTCTTCGGCCGGAAGCGGATGTTCCTGCTCGGTCTCGGGCTCTTCACCGCCGCCTCCGTCGCCGGCGGGCTCGCGCAGGAGGGCTGGCAACTGATCGCGGCCCGTGCTGCCCAAGGTCTCGGCGCCGCGGTGCTCGCGCCGGCGACCCTCACCATCGTGACCGCCGCCGTACCGGTCGGGCCCGCGCGAACCCGGGCCATCGGCACCTGGACGGCGGTCGGCGCGGCCGGCGGCGCGGCGGGCGGGTTCGTCGGCGGTGTGCTGGTGGACCTGCTCTCCTGGCGCTGGGTGCTCCTGATCAACGTCCCGGTCGGCGTCCTGGTCCTGGTGGGTGCCATGCTGTGGCTGAGCGAGAGCCGGACCGGGGGCGGCCGTCGGCTGGACCTGCCGGGCGCCGTCCTCGTCACCGCCGGCCTCGCCGCCGTCGCGTACGGCATCGTGCAGACGGAGGAGGTCGGCTGGGGCGATCCGGCCACGCTGCTGCCCCTGTGCGGCGGCCTGGTGCTCCTCGCGGTCTTCGTCGCCGTCGAGGCGCGCACGGCAGCCCCTTTGATGCCGCTGAAGGTGTTCCGCTCGCGAGCCGTCGCGGCCGCCAACGTGGCGATCCTTGTGTGCGGTTCGACCTCCTTCGCCATGTGGTTCTTCATGACGGTGTACGCGCAGAACGTCCTCGGCTACACCCCGCTCCAGGCCGGTCTCGCCCTGGTGCCCAGCTCGGTCAGCGTCATCGTCGGCTCCAAGCTGGCCCCGCGTCTGATGCCGGCGGCGGGCGCCCGCAACCTCGCCGTCATCGGCGCCCTCGTCGCCGCGACCGGCTTCGGCTGGCAGTCGACGATGACCGCCGACGACACGTTCCTCACCGTCATCCTGGGCCCCGGCATCCTGATGATGCTCGGCATGGGCCTGCTCACCACGCCCCTCGCCACGCTCGCCACGTCGAGCGCCGCCCCCGGCGACGCGGGTCTCGTCTCCGGCCTCGTCAACACCTCCCGCACGATGGGCGGCGCGCTGGGCCTGGCCGTCCTCTCCACCGTCGCGGTGGCACGGACCGGCGGCGCCACGACCCCCGAGGCGCTGACCGAGGGCTACGCCCTGGCCTTCCGTACGGCGACGGGCGTGCTGGTCGCCGCGGCGGCCCTCATGCTGCTCTGGCTGCCGAGGCCGGAGCCCAGGGGGTGACGACTCGGAACCGACCGCTCAGGGGCCGACGGCTCAGAGCCAGCCCTGCTGCCGGGCCGCCCGCACCGCCTCCATACGGTTGCGGGTGCCTGTCTTGCCGATGGCGGACGAGAGGTAGTTCCGGACGGTCGACTCGGACAGATGCAGCGTCGTGGCGATGTCGGCGATCGTCGCGCCGTCCACGGACGCCCCCAGGGCGTCCCGTTCGCGGGCGGTCAACGGGTTCGGGCCCGCGCTGAGAGCGGCGGCGGCGAGGGCCGGGTCGATGACCGTCTCCCCCCGAAGGACCTGGCGGATCGCCACCGCCAGCTCCTCCACCGGGCCGTCCTTCACCAGGAACCCGGCCGCCCCGGCCTCCATCGCCCGGCGCAGATAGCCCGGGCGCCCGAAGGTGGTCAGGATCAGGACCCGGCAGTCGGGGACCTCGTCACGCAGGTCGGCGGCGGCGTCGAGGCCGGAACGGCCCGGGAGTTCGATGTCGAGGAGAGCCACCTCGGGCCGGCTGTTCAGCGCCGCGTCGACGATCTGGTCACCCCGCCCCACCTGCGCGACGACCTCGATGTCGGGCTCCATCCCCAGCAACAGCGCCAGCGCGCCCCGCATCATGCCCTGGTCCTCGGCGAGCAGAACTCTGATCATCGCGTGGTCTCCCACTCCTGCGACGCCTGGGTCTCCACAGGGAGTTCCGCGGTGACCCGGAACCCTCCGCGCGGGGCGGGTCCCGAGTCAAGGGTGCCGCCTGCGGCCGCGACCCGCTCGCGCAGGCCCTTCAGACCGCTGCCGGTGGCGGCCGCGTCGCCACCACGGCCGTTGTCGGTGACGGTCAGCCGGACCCGTTCAGGAGTGCCGCCGACCTCGATCTCGCAGCGAGTCGCCCCGCTGTGCCGGAGGGCGTTCGTCGCCGACTCCCGTACCACCCAGCTCAGCAGCGCCTCCGTCCGAGGCTCCAGGGGAGGGCCGGACTGGCGGACCACCGGCTCGATCCCGCCCGACGAAAGGGCGTCGCGCGCCCGGTCCAGCTCGGTGGCCAGGCTGCCTTCGCGGTAGCCCGTGACGGCTTCCCGGATCTCCGTGAGGGCCTGACGGCCGACGGACTCGATGTCGGCGACCTGCCCGAGCGCGGCGTCGATGTCGCGCGGGGCGAGCCGGCGGGCGGCCTCCGACTTCACGACGATGACGGACAGGGTGTGTCCGAGCAGATCGTGCAGATCGCGGGAGAACCGCAGGCGCTCCTTCTCGACGGCTGTTCTGGCCAGCTCCTCCCGGGTCGCCCGCAGCTGCCGGACCGTCTCGTCCAGGGCGAGGATCGCCGCCGTCACCATGACCGAGATGAAGGTGCCGTACACCACGCCGAAGGAGTTCCAGCCGTCCCGCCAGAACGTCACCACCCCGACCGCCAGGACCAGCGGGAAGGTGATCCTCGACAGCAGCTTCCGCCGCCGAAGCACCGCCCCCACCGCGAGTCCCAGGAGGGGGAAGAGGAGCAGCCACTCCCTTCCGTAGCCGATGGCCAGCGCGAAGGTGAGCGCGGCCAGGGCGGTGAGAAGTCCCCAGGTGAGCGGGGTCTCCCGGTGGCACGGGGAGAAGGCCCGGAAGACGATCGCGATGTAGAGGGTGTTGAAGGCGAGCAGGCCGAGACCGCCGACCCACGGGTTCGGGGCGTCGCCCTGGACGAGGTGGGAGAGCGCGCCCACTCCCATCAGCAGCCATGGCAGCAGGCTCAGCCCGCTAGGTCCCCCCTCCGACCGCGCTCGTGCCGCCACGGTCCACCGCCGCCAGGTGTTCCCCATGCCCACTCCCTACACCCTCTGTGCCGAACGACGGTACGAGATCGCCGCGCACGTGCCGAACAGTGCCGTCCACCCGGCGAGCACGGCCAGGGCCGCCGCCCCCGGGGCGGTGCCCTCCGTCATCGCCCGGCCCAGCTCCGCGAAGCGGTTGGTCGGGGTGTACGCGGAGATCGTGCGCAGCCAGCCGGGAAGGAGCGCGACGGGGAACCAGAGTCCTCCGACGACCGCCAGGCCGAGATTGCAGCCGACGTTCACGACACCGGTGGTCTGGGCGGTGAGCCGGTAGCCGTTGCCCATGCCGAGCAGGGTGAAGGGGAGCGCGCCGAGCCAGAGGGCGACGGTGACGGCGACCCATTGCCAGGCGGCGTCCATCCGGACCCCGGAGCGATCGTCGTGGACTTGCCGGCGCCGTTGCGGCCCTGCAGCGCGACGGTCTCGCCGCGCCGGACGGTCAGGTCCATGCCGTCCACGGCGCGGACGTCGCCGTATCTCTTCGTCGTGGCCTCGAAGACCACCGCGGGCTCGTTCGTCATGCCTTCGAAGCTACGGATCCGGGCCCGCCCGGCGGCAGGAGTGAATGTACGGACCTCGTAGGGACGAATGTCCTGCCCCTCGCGCCGGACACGACAACTGACGTACCGTCAGGCATGGGTGCCAGGGGGTTCTCAACTCACCCCCGCTCGGCTATACATGAGGATCTACCGACCTAGAACGCGTTCTAGAACGGGCGCGTACGGGACGGTCCCGCACGGCCTCGGTGCGGCCGACGGTGCGGACGGTCGCGCCGAGGTCTTCCCTCTTCAAGGATCCTCCGGGATCTTCAAGGAGCAGCATCCCGATGCCCATTGACGCCGCCAAGGCCGTGGCCGCCGAGCCCCGCAGCGCCGAGATCGCCTGGGACCACAAGGACATCCAGCTCTACCACCTCGGACTCGGCGCCGGCATCCCCGCCACCGACCCCGACGAGCTCCGCTACACCCTCGAATCCCGGCTGCACGTCCTGCCCAGCTTCGCCACCGTCGCCGGCGCCGGCATGGGAGTCGTCGGCGGGCTCTCCGCGCCCGGCATCGACATCAACCTCGCCGCCGTCCTGCACGGCGGCCAGACGATCACCCTCCACCGGCCCATCCCCGTCAAGGGCAGGGCCGTCACCACCTCCCGCGTCGCCGCCGTCCACGACAAGGGCAAGGCCGCCGTCCTCGTCCTGCGCTCCGAGGTCGCCGACGACGACGGCCCGCTGTGGACCAGCGACGCCCAGATCTTCGTGCGGGGAGAGGGCGGCTGGGGCGGCGACCGAGGGCCCTCCGAGCGCCTCGAACTCCCCGGCCGCGAGCCCGACAAGACCGTCGAGCGGGCCATCCGCCCGGACCAGGCCCTGCTCTACCGGCTCTCCGGCGACTGGAACCCGCTCCACGCCGACCCCGAGTTCGCCGAGCTCGCCGGCTTCGACCGGCCGATCCTCCACGGACTCTGCACGTACGGCATGACCCTCAAGGCGGTGGTGGACACGGTGCTCGGCGGAGACGTCGCCCGCGTCCGGTCCTACCGCACCCGTTTCGCCGGGATCGTCTTCCCCGGCGAGACCCTGCGTATCCGGATCTGGCAGGACTCTCCCGAGCCCGGCCGCGTCCAGGTGTCGGTCACGGCGGTCGAGCGCGACGACGCTCCGGTGCTCGCCGACACCCTCGTCGAGTATTCGTGATTGGAGCCCGCACCATGCGCGCAGCCGTACTGCACGAGATCGGCCAGGACAAACTGGAGGTCCTCGACGACGTCGAGGCGGTGGGCTTCGGCCCCGGCAAGGTGAAGATCCGGGTCAGGGCGACCGGACTCTGCCACTCCGACGTCTCCGCCATGAGCGGTGTGCTCCCGCAGCCCGCGCCGTTCATCCCCGGCCACGAGGGCGCGGGCGAGATCCTCGACGTCGGCGACGGCGTCACCGGGCTGAGCGAAGGGCAGCGGGTCCTGCTCTGCTGGCTGCCCGCCTGCGGGGTCTGTCCCGCCTGCAAGCGCGGTCAGACGCAGCTGTGCCTGGCCGGATTCATGAACGCCGGCACCCCCAACTTCCGCAGGCCCGGAGGGGAGGTCTTCGGTTTCGCGGGGACCGGAACGTTCACCGAGGAGGTCGTCGTCGACGCCGGCTGCGCCGTGCCGATCCCCGACGACGTGCCCTTCGACATCGCCGCCCTCATCGGCTGCGGCGTCACCACCGGGCTCGGCGCGGCCATCAACACGGCGCGGGTGCAGGCCGGTTCCTCGGTCGCCGTCATCGGCTGCGGGGGCGTCGGCATCTCGGCGATCCAGGGCGCCAAGCTCCAG
This sequence comes from Streptomyces sp. NBC_01353, assembly GCF_036237275.1. Classification (GTDB taxonomy): domain Bacteria; phylum Actinomycetota; class Actinomycetes; order Streptomycetales; family Streptomycetaceae; genus Streptomyces. Next base: position 6,100,379 of record NZ_CP108352.1, read on the forward strand.
GGGGCTGCCCAGATCGTCGCCGTCGACCCGGTCGAGTCCCGGCGCGAGGCGGCCCTGCGCTTCGGCGCGACGGAGGCCGTCGCGCCCGACGCGCTCGCCGACGCCAAGCAGCGGATCACCGCGGGTGAGGGCTTCGACTACGTCTTCGAGGTCGTCGGCAAGTCCGCCACCGCCCGCACCGCGTACGAGACGACCCGGCGCGGCGGCACGCTCTGCGTGGTCGGCGCGGGCGCGCTCGACGACTTCCTGCAGCTCAACATGTTCGAGCTGTTCTTCGACGAGAAGAAGATCCTGCCGTCGATGTACGGGGGCGGTGACGTGCTGCACTCGTACGAGCGGGCCATCGCGCTCTGGCAGGCGGGCCGGATCGACCTGGAGTCGCTGATCACCCACCGGGTGCCGCTCTCCGGAATCAACGAGGCGATCGAGCAGATGCGTACGGGTGTCGCGCTGCGTACCTGCATCGAGATCTGAGAGGACCACGACACATGTCACTCCCCCTTGAGGGTCTGTCCGCGATCGTCACGGGCGCCGGCCGGGGTCTCGGCCGGGCCGAGGCGCTGGAACTCGCCCGGCTGGGCGCGTCCGTCGTCGTCAACGACTACGGACAGGCCGGGCGGGACGGCTCCGGCGAGGCGTCGGCCGCGCCCGCCGAGGAGGTCGCGGCGGAGATCCGCGCGGCGGGCGGCCGGGCGGTGGCGCACCTGGGCGACGTCGCCGACTTCGAGACCGCGCGGGGCCTTGTCGACCTGGCGGTCGGCGAGTTCGGCAAGCTGGACATCCTGGTCAACAACGCGGGCATTCTGCGGGACCGGATGGTCTTCTCGATGAGCGAGGAGGAGTGGGACTCGGTGATCCGGGTCCACCTCAAGGGGCACTTCAACACCACGCACTTCGCGGCGGTGCACTGGCGGGGGAGGGCGAAGGCGGGGGAGTCCGGCGTGTACGGCCGGATCGTCAACACCTCGTCGGAGGCCTTCCTCGCGGGCTCCGCCGGGCAGCCGAACTACGCGGCGGCCAAGGGCGGGATCGTGGGTCTTACGACGTCGACGGCGCTGGCTCTGGCGAAGTACGGCGTCACGGCGAACGCGATCTGCCCGCGAGCGCGCACTCGTATGACGGAGGACGTCTTCGCGGGCTTCGCGGAGCCGACGGCGGGGGAGCTGGACGCGCTCGCGCCGGAGCATGTGGCCCCGCTGGTCGGCTACCTGGCCTCGCCGGCGGCGGCGTCGGTCAACGGCCAGCTGCTGGTGGTCCACGGCGGGATGGTCGCGATCGTGGACCGCCCGAGGGTGACGGCCAAGTTCGACACGTCGAAGGACGCGTTCACGTACGAGGAACTGGATGGACTGCTGTCCCCGCACTACGCGGGCCGCCCGCCGGGCGAGACGTTCGCGGCGGCGGAGGTCCTGGGCCTGAAGAAGGGGTGAGGGGCGGCCTCGTGCCGTCATGCGTTTCGGGAACGGGAACGGCCCCGGGGGAGCCCTCGGGGCCGTTCGTGTCTGCCGTGGCAGCGGCGGGGCCGGGCGGGGAGGTCGTCCCCGAAGCGGGCGCCGTGCCGTCGCTACTGGTCGGCGTCGCGGCGGTGGCGGCCGTGGGGGGAGGAGGTGGAATCCTCCGACGGCGCCGCCTCGCCGCGATGCTTTCCGGAGCCGTTCGGCTCCGTCCCGTCCGTACGTGCTTCCGACATGGTGGAACTCACCCCGTAGTGATCGCTGTTCTCGTGCGGCCGTGAGTCTAACCAGCGGCTTTACGGTCGGCGAGCGGTGCCTGCTGGAGTGGGACCGGGCGGCAGACCCGCGGCTCCACGGTGACCTCGACCCGCGCCGGTTCCGGGTCCGGCGGGACCTCCAGGCCGGCGAGTCCGCAGGGCGTCCCCTCCGTCGTGTACGGAAGCCGCAGCACGCCCTCCGCGGTCCAGAGCCCCGACCCGGCCAGCCACCCCGCCGGGACCGCCAGTTGGTGCATCCGGCGATCCGTCGGGCGCCACATTCCGACCCAGCTCCCCGCCGCCGCGTCGATCCGCAGCGCGACCGAGCAGGTCTCCGGCAGCAGCACCTGCCCCGGCTGCACCGCGAACGGGGTGACCGCCGCGTCGTCCAGCCGCAGGCATTCGGGGAAACGAATCGGCAGCAGACTGCCGAGGACGCCCCAGCCGAGCCGCTCGTGCCCCGGTGACGGAGCGTCCGAGCGGATCAGCAGCAGCCCGCTGTCCGGGTCGGCCATCAGCAGCCGGTCGTCGCTCTCCTCGGTGATCTGGAGCAGCGGCGTCACCTCCCCGCCCCGCTCCAGGTCGACCGCCACCGCCTTGACCGGGCCGTCGTCCAGCCGTCGGTCGAGGGCGAGCATCCGTCCCGTACGGTCCAGCCAGACCCCGCCCGTGCAGCGGCCCTTGACCTCGGCGACCTGCTCGGGCCCGAACGCCCCGCCCGCCACCAGCCAGATCGTGGTGGTGTCCGCCCCGACGCACATCGCGTACGCGCAGATGCCGTCGGGCGAGGGCGGCAGCAGGGTGAGGTCCGCGGACTCGACGGCCCCCAGGGACAGTTCTCCCGTCCCCGGTCCCGTCGGGTACAGCAGCGAGAACGTGTGGCGGTCGCCGTCCACCCGGCGTCCGGTCAGCACCCGTCCGTCCGCCAGCGGCAGCAGCTGCGTGTGGCGCTCCTCGGGCTGGTCGAGCGGAAGGGGTACGGCGTACGGCTCCGGCCCGTCCAGGGTCCAACGCTCCGCGTACAGGGCGTCCCCCGTACCGGCGAGCCGCGCCGCGTACGCCCCGTTCGCCGTGATCGTGAACCGCGACGGCCACACCGCGCCGCCGCCCCCCGCCGCCGTCTCGATGGCACAGGCTGTCATCGTCTCGTCACCTCCGGCCACCGAAGCTAGTTTTCGCACTTCCTGCCGAACAACACGAGCCCGGTCACTTCACACATAAGGGTGGCCATGAATCGATTCTGCTGAGGGGAGGGGGGTGGTTGTGCTGGAGAGAGCGGTGGGGCATAAGGTAAGGCGACCCTAAGTGGAGTCTGGGACTCCGGGTGCGAGGCCGGGTAGGGGACCCGTTCCGTACCCGATCCCGAGCCGCCGTCCCCGTACTTGTACAGGAGAACCCCTCATGTCCCTCCGCCGCCGCGGCACCGCCGCAGCCGTCGCCCTCGCCGCCGCGCTCTCCCTCGCGGCATGCGGAAGCGGCGACGACGCATCGGGCGCCACCTCGGAAAAGAAGGAAGGCGCCGCCAAGAAGGACGTCGCCACGGGCGGCAAGGACTTCGGTGACGCGGCGGCCAAGACGGCGGCCATGGGTACGGACGCCAAGGCCGGCCAGTTCCCCCGCACCCTCACCCACGCGCTCGGCAGGACCGAGATCAAGTCCGCCCCGAAGCGGGTCGTCGTCCTCGACGTCGGCGAGCTCGACAACGTCGTCTCGCTCGGGATCCAGCCCGTCGGCTACGCCCCCGCCGAGGGAGACGATGGCATTCCCACGTATCTGAAGAAGGACGCCGGCAGCCCCAAGTCCGTCGGCACCATCAACAACCTCAACCTCGAGGCGATCGCCAATCTGGAGCCCGACCTGATCCTCGGCAGCCAGCTGCGCGCCGCGGACAAGTACGACGAGCTCTCGAAGATCGCCCCCACCGTCTTCTCCATCCGCCCCGGCTTCACCTGGAAGGAGAACTACCTCCTCAACGCCGCGGCCCTGGACAAGACCGCCGACGCGAAGACGAAGCTCGCCGCCTACGAGACCAAGGCGAAGCAGCTGGGCACGGACATCGGTCCCAACAAGCCGTCCATCTCGATGGTCCGTTACCTCCCGGGCAAGATCCGTCTCTACGCCAAGGCGTCGTTCATCGGCACGATCCTTGAGGACACGGGCCTGCCCCGGCCCAAGAACCAGCAGATCAACGACCTCGCCGCCGAGATCAGCCCCGAGAAGATCGACCAGGCCGACGCCGACTGGATCTTCACCGGCGTCTACGGCGACCCGAAGGCCACCAAGCGCGACACCGCCCAGGCCAACCCGCTGTGGAAGAACCTCACGGCGGTCAAGGCCGGCCGCGCCAAGGACGTCCCGGACGAGACCTGGTACCTCGGCCTCGGTGTGACGGCGGCCAACAGCGTCCTCGACGACCTGCGCGCCGACCTCGTGAAGTAGGCGGCGAAACCCCTGGCGCCGACAGGCGGCGCCGGGGGACTCTTTCGCCCGAGATCACCGCAACCATCGATTGAGCAACCCGACGGCGGTGGACCACCTCCGCGAAAGCGGCGCCGGTTTAGGCGCACAAGGCAGCCAGGTAGCCTTTCCCTCGTGCCCCGTCTGTCTGAAGTCATCGCCGCGCTCGACGCTCTCTGGCCGCCCGAGCGGGCCGAGGAGTGGGACGCCGTCGGCACGGTCTGCGGCGACCCCGACGCCGAGGTCAGCCGTGTCCTGTTCGCCGTGGACCCCGTCCAGGAGATCGCCGACGAGGCGATCGCGCTCGGCGCCGACCTGATCGTCACCCACCACCCGCTCTATCTGCGCGGTACGACGACGGTCGCGGCCTCCCACTTCAAGGGCCGCGTCGTGCACACGCTGATCAAGCAGGACATCGCCCTGCACGTCGCGCACACCAACGCCGACACCGCCGACCCCGGGGTGTCCGACGCCCTGGCCGGCGCCCTGGACCTGCGGATCACCGGCCCCCTGGTCCCCGAGACCAACCTCGGCCGGATCTGCGAGCTGGACCACCCCGAGACGCTCGCCGAGTTCGCGGCCCGCGCCGCGAAGCGGCTGCCCGCCACCGCGCAGGGGATCCGGGTCGCCGGAGACCCGGGCATGACCGTCCGCCGGGTCGCGGTCAGCGGCGGCTCCGGCGACGGCCTCTTCGGCGCCGTACGGGCCGCCGGCGTCGACGCCTTCCTCACCGCGGACCTGCGTCATCACGCGGTCTCCGAAGCCACCCAGCACGCTCCGATCGGCCTGATCGACGCCGCCCACTGGGCCACCGAATGGCCCTGGTGCGAGCAGGCCGCCGCCCAGCTCGACGAGATTTCCGACCGCCACGGCTGGGGCCTCCGCGTCCACGTCTCGAAGACGGTCACCGACCCCTGGTCCTCCCATCACAACTCCCCTGGAGCCCCCAACTGAACGCCGCGCCCGCCGACCAGATCCGACTCCTCGACGTCCAGGCCCTGGACGTCCGTCTCCAGCAGCTCGCCCACAAGCGCAAGTCCCTGTCCGAGCACGCCGAGATCGAGTCGCTGAACAAGGACCTCACGCAGCTGCGCGACCTGCTCGTCGCGGCGCAGACCGAGGAGAGCGACTGCGCCCGCGAGCAGACCAAGGCCGAGCAGGACGTCGACCAGGTGCGCCAGCGCGCCGTCCGGGACCAGCAGCGCCTGGACTCCGGCGCCGTCTCCTCCCCGAAGGATCTGGAGAGCCTCCAGCGCGAGATCACCTCGCTCGCCAAGCGCCAGGGCGACCTGGAGGACATCGTCCTCGAGGTCATGGAGCGCCGTGAGTCCGCGACCGAGCGGGTCGCCGAGCTGACCGAGCGGGCCTCCGCCGTCCAGGCCAAGGCCGACGACGCGACCGCCCGCCGCGACACGGCCCAGGGCGAGCTGGACGCCGAGGCGGCGTCGGTCGGCAAGGAGCGCGAGCTCGTGGCCGGCTCCGTCCCGGCCGACCTGCTGAAGCTCTACGAGAAGCTGCGCGAGCAGCAGGGCGGTGTCGGCGCGGCGCGGCTGTACCAGCGCAAGTGCGAGGGCTGCCACATCGAGCTGAACATCACCGAGCTCAACGAGGTCCGGGCGGCTGCCGCGGACACGGTGGTGCGGTGCGAGAACTGCCGTCGGATCCTGGTCCGCACGTCGGAGTCCGGCCTGTAATGACGGCCATCACGGAAGTCGTCGTCGAGGCCGACGGAGGCTCCCGGGGGAACCCGGGGCCGGCCGGGTACGGGGCGGTCGTCCTGGACCCGGTGACCGGCGAGACGCTCGCGGAGCGAGCCGAGTACATCGGCGTCGCGACGAACAACGTCGCCGAGTACAAGGGCCTGGTGGCCGGTCTGAAGGCGGCGCGTGAGCTGTTCCCGGACGCCAAGGTGCACGTCCGGATGGACTCCAAGCTGGTCGTCGAGCAGATGTCCGGCCGCTGGAAGATCAAGCACCCGGACATGAAGCCGCTGGCGGCGGAGGCGGCACGGGTCTTCCCCGCGCGCCAGGTCCGCTACGAGTGGATCCCGCGCGAGAAGAACAAGCACGCGGACCGCCTCGCCAACGAGGCGATGGACGCGGGCAAGCGGGGCAAGCAGTGGGAGCCTTCGGCCTCCTCGGCCGCCCTGGACACGTCGGCGGCGCGCAACGCGGTGACCGCGGCCTCGGGCCCTCCCCCACTGCCTGCGGCGTGGGAGGGACCCCCAGGCGACGCGACGGCGGGGGCGGCCCGCGCGCGGGCCGCGCTCGCGGGTACGGCCGCCGGTACGCGTACGGGCTCCGGTACGCGTTCGGATGCGGGTGTCCCGACCGACGACGGCCTCTTCGCCGCCGACGAGACCATCGCGGCCCAGGCCCGCGCCTCGCTGGCGGCGGCCGCCACGGCCGAGCGTGAGTCCGCGGAGAGCGGCGACTTCGAGGCCGAGGCGGGTGTCCTCGGCCACGAGCCCAAGCCTGCCGTGTCCGGTGCCGAGGGTGCCGCCCGCACCGGCGGTGCCGCCGCGCCCGGTTGGGGGGCGCCCGACATGGGGGCTCCCGCCACCTTCGTGCTGCTCCGGCACGGGGAGACCGCGCTCACGCCCGAGAAGCGGTTCTCGGGGAGCGGGGGCACCGACCCCGAGCTGTCCGCCGCCGGGATGCGGCAGGCCGAGGCCGTCGCCGCCGCGCTCGCCGCGCGCGGGACGATCCAGGAGATCGTCAGCTCGCCGCTCAAGCGCTGCCGCCAGACCGCGGAGACCGTCGCCGCCCGCCTGGGCCTCGACGTGCGCATCGAGGACGGGCTGCGCGAGACCGACTTCGGTGCCTGGGAGGGGCTGACCTTCGCCGAGGTACGGGAGCGGTACGGCGACGACCTCGACGCCTGGCTCGCCTCGCCCAAGGCCGTCCCGACCGGCGGCGGTGAGAGCTTCGCGACCGTCGCCCGTCGCGTCTCCGCGACCCGGGACCGGCTGACCGCCGCGTACGGCGGCCGTACGGTCCTCCTCGTCACGCACGTCACGCCCATCAAGACCCTCGTGCGGCTGGCCCTCGGCGCCCCGCCCGAGTCGCTGTTCCGGATGGAGCTCTCGGCGGCCTCGCTGTCGGCGGTCGCGTACTACGCGGACGGCAACGCCTCCGTACGACTCCTGAACGACACCTCGCACCTGAGGTGACCCGCGACGGAAGCAGACGGGAGGGGTCACGGAAATCCGTGGCCCCTTCCCTCGTTCCGTAGCACCATCGACGCCATGAGCTGGCACATCACCGACGACGTCGACGCCTTCCGCGCTGCGGCCCACGAGCACTTCGCCGCCGATCCCGCGCGGAACACCGTGCTGCTCACCCTCAGCGAGGGCGCCCGGCGGCGGCCCGTCGAGTCCGCGCGGTACGGCTGGTGGACCGAGGCGGACGGCCGGGTGACCGGTGCCTTCCTGTTCACGCTGCCCCACGAGCCGGCGCTCGGACCGATGCCCGCGGCGGCGGCCCGCGCCCTCGTCCACGCACTGCCGGACGCGGCCGAGGTGACCGGCGTGCGCGGCGAGGAGGAGACGGCGGAGGTCTTCGCCCGGGAGCTGTGCGGCGGGGACCGCGCGTGGACGACCACGCGCCGGATGCGGCTCTACCGGCTCGGCACGCTCACCCCGCCGGATCCCGCGCCGCCGGGACGGCCGCGGACGGCGGCCGCCGCCGACATTCCGCTCGCCGTGTCATGGATGCGTGACTTCGCCCGGGACATCGGGGAGGACGCCGACGTCGACCACACCCCGAACATCGAGCCCCGTGTCGCCGAAGGCCGCCTCCACTTCTGGGAGACCGGCGAGGGCCCGGTGTCGATGGCGAGCATCTCGCCGATCGTGGCGGGCCAGGCCCGGGTCTCACCGGTGTACACACCGGCCGAGCTCCGCGGTCGCGGCTACGCGGGAGCCGTCACCGGTGCGGTCAGCCGGGCCGCCCTGGACGCGGGCGCGGAGCAGGTCCTGCTCTTCACGGACCTCGCCAACCCCACCAGCAACGCCTTGTACCAGCGGCTCGGGTACCGCCCCGTGACCGACCACGTCGGCCTGACGCTCTCCTGACGGTCGGTCAGTGAGCCCGCAGCGCCGCCGCCTCGCGCGCCAGCGATTCGACCCGCGCCCAGTCGCGGGCCGCGAGGGCGTCGGCGGGCAGCATCCATGTACCGCCGACGCAGCCGACGTTCGGCAGCGCGAGGTAGGCGGGGGCGGAGGCCAGGGAGACGCCGCCGGTCGGGCAGAACCGGGCCTGGGGGAGCGGGCCGGAGAGCGACTTCAGATACGGGACGCCGCCCGCCGCCTCGGCGGGGAAGAACTTCATCTCGCGCACCCCGCGCTCCAGGAGCGCCACGACCTCCGAGGTGGTGGAGACGCCCGGCAGGAACGGCACGCCCGAGGACGTCATGGCGTCCAGCAGGCTCTCCGTCCAGCCGGGGCTCACCAGGAAGCGTGAACCGGCCGCGACCGCGTCCGCGACCCCGGCCGCCGAGATGACGGTGCCGGCGCCGACGACCGCGTCGGGGACCTCGGCGGCGATCGCGCTGATGGCGTCGAGCGCCGCCGGGGTCCGCAGGGTCACCTCGATCGCGGGCAGTCCGCCCGCGACGAGGGCGCGGGCGAGAGGTACGGCGTCGGCGGCGTCCTCCATGACGACGACCGGGACGACGGGGGCGAGGTCGAGGACGGAGGGCAGCGCGGAGGTCATGGCCCCATCCTGCCCGTGCACGACAACACACGCAACGGGCGTTGCGCACAGTGCAACGCCCAACGCCCGTCGAGTACTCGTCGACCGCTCGGCCCGCGACGCCACATGCGCCCGAGCACCCCACTCCGGGGTCGTGCGGGCACTGCTAGTGGATCTCCTCCACGAGGACGTCGAGGGCCCCCGCCTTCCCCTCCTCCACCACGTACTTAAGGTCCCGCAGCGCCTCCACCAGCTCCACCGGGTCCTTCGGCGCCGCACCCGCCTCGAGGAGGCTGCGCACGATCCGCCCCTTCGTCGCCTTGTTGAAGTGGCTGACCACCTTGCGGGTCGGCGCGTGCAGCACCCGCACCGTCGCCGTCCGCACCGCCACCTCGCCCTTCGGCTTCCACGCCGAGGTGTACGCAGAGGACCGCAGATCCAGAACCAGTCCGTCGCCCGCCGCCTCCGGCAGCACGGTCGCCATCGCACCCCGCCAGTGCGCACCCAGCGCCCCGAGACCCGGCAGCTTCACGCCCATGGAGCAGCGGTACGACGGAATCCGGTCGTCCACGCGCACCGCGCCCCACAGCCCCGAGAACACCAGGAGCGAGGCCCGCGCCCGCTTCCGCGCCGCCGCGTCCAGCGTGGCCAGGCCAAGCGCGTCGTACAGCACCCCCGTGTAGATCTCGCCGGCCGGACGCGCACCCGCCGTCCGCAGCTCCGTGTTCTTGGCGATCTCGCCGCGCAGCCCCTCGCTCAGCCCGAGCACCTCGCGCGCCTTCTCCTCGTCGGCGACGCACAGCTCGACCAGCTCGTCCAGGACCGCCGCCCGCGCCCCGGCCAGGCCCGGCAGCGACAGGGACTCCGGCTTGAGCGGCGCCCCACGCCCCGAAGCGGCCTTACCCTCCGACGGCGGCAACAGCACGAGCACGGTGGTTCTCCTTCGTACGTACGGGGCTGGGGGTGCGGCCCCAGAACGTTCAGCCTACAAAGTGCCGGGCCAGGTCCCCCGCCATACGCTCGGTCCATGCCACGCCGCCACATTCACGTGACCGGCGCAGCCGAGGACCTGCGGGCCGCGCTGCGCGCACTGAGAACCCGGATGCAGGTCCCGGCAGAGTTCCCGCCGGCGGTCCTCGCCGAGGCGGAGGCGGCCGCGGCGTCCCCGCGGCTGCCGGACCACGACGCCACCGACATCCCTCTCTTCACCATCGACCCGCCGGGCTCCCGCGACCTCGACCAGGCCGTGCACATCGCCCGCCGCCCGGGCGGCTATCGCGTCCACTACGCCATCGCCGATGTCGCCGCGTTCGTCACCGCCGGTGGCGCCGTCGACAAGGAGGCCCATCAGCGCGTCGAGACCCTCTACTTCCCCGACGAGAAGATCCCGCTGCACCCTCCGGTCCTCTCCGAGGGCGCGGCCAGTCTGCTGCCGAACCAGACCGTGCCCGCCCTGCTCTGGCGCTTCGACCTGGACGCCTACGGCCGCCAGGTCGCCGTCGACGTACGCCGTGCGCGCGTCCGCAGCCGCCTCAGGCTCGACTACGCCGGCGCCCAGCAGCTGATCGACGCCGGCACGGCGGAGGAACCGCTCGCCCTGCTCAAGACGGTGGGCACCCTCCGCGAGGCCCTGGAGGTCGAACGCGGAGGGGTCTCCCTCGATCTCCCCGAGCAGGAGGTCGTCGAGACCGGCGCCTCGTACACCCTCGTCTATCGCGCTCCGCGCCCCGTCGACGGCTGGAACGAGCAGATCTCCCTGCTCACCGGCATGGCCGCCGCCGATCTGATGATCGCTGCGGGCACGGGGATCCTGCGCACCCTCGGCGCCGCCCCGGACGGGGTCGACAAGCTGCGCCGCTCCGCACAGGCGTTGGAGATCGACTGGCCGCACCACGTCTCGTACGCGGAGCTCATCCGCTCGCTCGATCCGGCGAATCCCCGGCACGCCGCCTTCCTGCTGGACGCCACCGGCCTGTTCCAGAAGTCCGCGTACGTCCACTTCACGGACGGCACTCTTCCGGATTCCCTGATCCATTCGGCCATCGCCGACGAGTACACCAGTTGCACCGCGCCCCTGCGCCGCCTGGTCGACCGCTATGTGGGCGAGCTGTGTCTGGCGGCCGTCGCGGGCCAGGCACCACCCGGGTGGGTGAAGGACGCGCTGACGAAGGTGCCGGAGGAGATGGCGAGGGGCCGTGGCAAGGACGCCGACAGGGAGAGCATGGACGTCGTCGAGGCGGCGCTCCTGAAGGACCGGATCGGCCAGGTCTTCGACGGGTTCGTGATCGACGTGAAGGACGCGGCCATGAAGAAGGGCGTCGTGCATCTGAAGGACCCGGCCGTGGTGGGCACCGTGAAGAGCCAGCAGGGGCTGAAGCAGGGGAACCGGGTGCGGGTGAAGCTGAAGAAGGCGGACCCGGCGGCGCCGGACAGGGACAAGGTCCTCTTCGAGCACGTGCCGGAGTGAGTCAGACGCTCACGACGGCCTGCCTCAGCGCTCGGTGCAGCGCGCGGGCGTCGTCCGCGTGGAAGCGGAGGGTGTGGACGGGCCGAGGCCCGCCGAGGAACCGGGGCGCGTCGACGGGCTCCGTCAGCTCGACGGTGACGGAGGTCTGGGAGGCGACGGCCAGGTTCAGCTCCCCCTCCTTCTTCTCGTGGGTGAAGAGCAGTTCGTACCGGACGGCGGCGATCTTCTCCAGCGGGATGCGGAGGTCGATGTGCGCGGCCCTCCGCAGACGGAGCGCGTCGGGGGTGAGGACGTGCGGCCGGGTCACGGAGGCGGCGTGCACCCCGAGGACGAACAGAATCCCCGAGTACACGTCCAGGACCAGCACGATCGCGTGGACCACGGGCCAGTCGGCCAGCAGGTACGACATCCCGACGGTCTCGACGAGACAGACGAACGCGAAGCCGTACATGAGGGCTGCCTGGTCGCGGGCGTGAGGGAACACCTGGTCGCCGGGGCGCACGCCGCTGCGGCGCCGGGCGACCCACAGCGCGAGGCTCGCCAGGAGCCGCAGCTCGTGCCCGATGAGCCGCAGCACCGGCTCGGGCACGAGTTCGCCGAGGGCCTCCCGGGCGGAGAACCCGCGGCGGTGGAGCCGTCCGTACGCCACGAGTCCGGCGACCAGCAGGAGAAGAGCGGCGGCCTCGGCGGCGACGAGGGCGAGCGGCGCGATCCGTACACCCGCGACGAGACAGACGACGATCACGACTTCGGCGGGGAGCGAGGCGTACGCGGCACCGCGCAGCAGCCGGGTGGTGACGGCACGGCTCCCGGGGATCCTTGCGGCGGCACGTGGCTCGGCGGCGGCCGGCCGACGGCCCGTCATCGGGCCCGCTCCTGGACCAGGAGCAGAGCGTGATGGACGACCGCGGTCTGGGCGGGGGAGAAGTCCCCGAAGAACACCTCGGTGAGTCGCCCCTGCGGCAGGCCCTCCCCGCCGAGCTGCGCCACCACCTCGTCCGGCAGACAGTCGGCGAGCGCCTGCGCCGCCTCAGCCACGCGCGGGTCGTCGGGCGCGGCGTCCACGAGGGCGTCGAGCCGGGCGTACACGTCATGGGCGCGCGCGACGGCCCGCGGATCCTCGGCCATGCTCCGCATCGTGCTCATGAGCTTCGCCCGCTCCTCCTCCGGAGCCACGGTGTCGAGCAGGGCGAGCAGCTCCCGGTCCATCGCGGCCATACGGGATGCCGGGACCTCGCCCAGATCCGCGAACAGGCCGGCCAGCTCCGTCGACACCGGCCCTTCGGCGGTCACCCGCCCGGCCCGCGCCTCGCCCAGCAGCTCGGCGAGGCGCGCCCGCCGCTCGCGGATCACCGCCTCCTGCCGCCCGAGGTCGGCGTCCAGCTCCTCCAGTACCTCCACCAGCTCCCGCCCCTCGTCGTTCGCGAGCACGTCCCGTACCTCGTCGAGCCCGAGGCCGAGCTCGGTCAGCCGCCGGATACGGGCGAGCAGGACGGCGTCCCGGATGCCGTACTCGCGGTAGCCGTTGGCCCGCCGTACGGGCTCGGGCAGCAGCCCGAGATGGTGGTAGTGCCGCACGGCCCGCGGGGTGACCCCGACGAGCGCGGCGATCTCGCCGATTCGCATGAGCCCAGTAGAAACCCTGACGCTGCGACAAGGTCAAGCACGGCCGACACGGCGGGTAGCATGGTCGGCACGGCAGACGAGCCGGGCGGGCGGCCGCGTGGGGATCCTCGGATCCTCCCGAGGAACGTCCGGGCTCCACAGGGCAGGGTGGTGGCTAACGGCCACCCGGGGTGACCCGCGGGACAGTGCCACAGAAAACAGACCGCCGGGGACCTCGGTCCTCGGTAAGGGTGAAACGGTGGTGTAAGAGACCACCAGCGCCTGAGGTGACTCAGGCGGCTAGGTAAACCCCACCCGGAGCAAGGTCAAGAGGGGCCGCCTGGAGACAGGCGACTCTGCGCGAACGCTTGAGGGCTGCCCGCCCGAGTTCGCGGGTAGACCGCACGAGACCGGCGGCAACGCCGGTCCTAGATGGATGGCCGTCACCCCGACGACCGCGAGGTCCCGGGGTACAGAACCCGGCGTACAGCCCGGCTCGTCTGCCTCCGGCTTCGAGAAGCCCCCGCCCGGGCATCACCCGGCGGGGGCTTCTCGCTGCGCGGTCAGCTCGCGTAGCCCCGACGAGCCCGACCCGCCCCGGCCTCACTCCGGCAGCGACCGCTCCGCCACCCGCCGAACGTGACCCGCGAAGACCTCGGACGCGTCCGGGGTGAGCGTCCGCAGGGCCACCATCGCGGTGATGATCACGTCGCAGAGCTCGGCCTCGACGTCCTGCCAGGTGTGGCTCGTCCCCTTGCGCGGGTTCTGGCCGGTCGCGCCGATGACGGCCTGTGCCACCTCGCCGACCTCCTCCGAGAGCTTCAGGACGCGCAGCACGACGTCCTGTTCGGGCCGGAGGGTGTGGTTCGAGGAGATCCAGGCCGTCAGGCGGTCGATGGTGTTCCACGGGTCGGTCATGGGGCAGAAGACTGCCAGCTCGGCGCGTCGGTAGGGTACGCGGATGATGTTCCGGCGCGGGGGGCGGCTGCGAGCCGCCGTAGGGGAGTTCGAGACCGCCGTGCGGGCGCAGGATGGCGCCGCCGCCGAGCGGGCCTTCGGAGGGCTGCACAGGGCCTTCGGTCGGGCGGGTGACGCGGAGCTGCTGGAGGCCGGGCCCCGGCTCGCGGCGTTCCTCGGCGAGGTGCCCCCGGGGCCGCGCGCCGTGACCGCGGTGATGATCGGGGCCTGTGTGGAGCGCGGCGCCGACGCCGTCGCCTCCGCGCCCGCCGTCTTCGCGGGGGCGCGTGAGGCGTTCGAGGCCGCAGAGGTGTTCTGCGAGCGGTGGGCGGCCACCGGCGGCGGCGACCTGCCGGGCCATGAGGACGACGACCTGACGGAGGCCGACGTCGAGCGGGTCGGCTACGACGCCGTCGTCGGCTGGGAGTCGCTCCCGCAGTGGGAGATGGCCTGTGTCGCGATGCTCAACGCGAAGGCGGTACGGCGCGAGGCCGGCGGCAAGCGGGAGCTGCGGGCGGTCGTGGAGCGCGTGCGGGAGACGTCGGGGGAGCCGTTCAAGTGCCTCGCCTACGCCCTGGACGTGCTGGACGACGAGCCGCTCGTCGTCCTCGACCGGAAGACCGGTGCCGGCTTCGTCGTACGCGTCTCGGGGATCGGCGACAACTTCCAGCTGCACACCCTCCTCGCCGACGCCCTGATCGGCGGCGGGCACCTCCCCGGTGCGGCGCCCTCCGTGCAGGCCGCCGCCATGTGCCGCGACCAGCCCGGGATGAGCCCGACCACCGGCTCGTTCAACCTCGTCGGCGCCGACGGCGAATGGATCTGGAACGAGGGCAACCCCTCCGAGATCCCGCTCGTCGACGGGGTACGGATCGTGGTCCTCGACCCGCCTTCGTACGAGCGGAGTTGGCCCGCCGGCCGGTTCTTCCCCGGGATGACCGGCGAGCTGGTCCTCGAACGCGTCCTGACCGGGAGCGAGGCCGCGGCCCTGCTCGTCCAGGTGGCCGAGTCCGTGCGCTGAGCCGCGCCACACGCGCGGCCCGGATCCGTGGGGATCGGGGCGGGGCGGTGTACGGGTAGGCCCATGACGATTCCCGTGGACAGACTCACCGACCCGGCCGTGCGCGCCTTCGTCGCGGCACTCAACGCCAACGACCGCGACGCCTTCTTCGCGGTCCTCACCCCCGGCGCCACCATGTCCGACGACGGCTCCGACCGGAACGTCGACGAGTGGACCGACAAGGAGATCTTCTCCTCGCGCGGCCATATGGAGATCGAGTCCGAGAAGGACGGCGGGCACGCCCTCGTCGCCCGCTACCGCAACGACACCTGGGGTGAGATGCGGACGGCCTGGCGGTTCCACGTGCAGGACGGGAAGATCACCCGCTTCGAGACCGGCCAGGCGTAGCGTCCGAGGGGCCTCCCCGGGTCCCCCCGGGGGGCCTGCCGGGGCCTCCCGGCACGCCCTCCCGGCACGCCCTTCCGAGGGCCCCTATCCCCGCCCGATGTACGGCATCGCCGATGCCATCACCGTCGCGAACTGCACGTTCGCCTCCAGCGGCAGCCCCGCCATGTGCACCACCGTCGCCGCCACATCCGCCGCGTCCATGACCGGCTCCACCGCCAGCTCCCCGTTGGCCTGCAGAATCCCCGTCTGCATCCGCGCCGTCATCTCCGTCGCCGCGTTCCCGATGTCGATCTGACCGCAGGCGATCCGGTACGGGCGCCCGTCCAGGGACAGCGACTTCGTCAGCCCCGTCATCGCGTGCTTCGTCGCCGTGTACGCGATCGAGTGCGGGCGCGGCACGTGCGCCGAGATCGAGCCGTTGTTGATGATCCGGCCGCCCTGCGGGGACTGCTCCTTCATCGCCCGGTAGGCCGCCTGGGCGCACAAGAAGGCGCCCGTCAGGTTCACGTCGACGACCGAGCGCCAGGTCTCGTGGTCCAGCTCCTCGACCGGGACGCCGCCGCCCGCGAACGTACCCGCGTTGTTGAAGAGCAGGTCGACCCGGCCGAACCGGTCCCGTACCGCCTCGAAGAGGGCCGTCACCGCCTCCGGTGAGGTCACGTCCGTCGGTACGCACAGGACGTCGGACGACGAAACGGACGCGGCCGTCTCCTCCAGGGGTTCCCGCCGGCGGCCCGCCAGCGCCACCGACCAGCCCGCCTCGGCCAGGGCCCGTGCCACGCCGCGGCCGATGCCCGAACCCGCTCCCGTCACCACTGCGATGCGCGACTCAGTACTCATGGGCGCGCAGCGTACGGCAGACGCGTGCCCCATGAACTCATCCGTCCGACACGTGGATGTTCTGTACCCGACAACGTGGCGTCGTCCCACCCCACTCCAATACCGGACGGACAACATCCGCCTGGGGAGGGATACATGACACACACTCAGCAGCGCGAAGGCGAACTGCGGGCCGCCGCCCGCCACTTCGACCGACGTCGCTTCCTCACCGTCACCGGGGCCGCCGCCGCGCTCGCCTTCGCGGTCAACCTGCCGGCCGCCGGCGCCGCGAGCGCCGCCGAGCTGAACCCTGCTCGAATCACCGAGAACCCGTTCACCCTGGGGGTGGCATCCGGCGACCCGCTGCCCCGCTCCGTCGTCCTCTGGACACGGCTCGCGCCCCGCCCCTTCGAGCCCGACAGCGGACTGCCCCGCGAGCGCGTCGCCGTCCACTGGGAGCTCGCCCACGACGAGCGCTTCGGCCGTACCGTCCGGCGCGGCAAGGTCACCGCCCATCCCGAGTACCAGCACAGCGTCCATGTCGAGATCGACCAGCTGGACTCGGACCGCGTGTACTTCTACCGGTTCCGCGCCGGCGACTGGACCAGCCCGGTCGGCCGCACCCGGACCGCGCCCGCCGCCGGCGCCCGGATATCCGAGCTCACCCTCGCCGCCGTCTCCTGCCAGGCGTACCACGACGGCTACTTCACCGCGTACGGACATCTCGCCCAGGAGGACGTCGACGTCGTCTTCCACCTCGGCGACTACCTCTACGAGTACGCCGTCAACGCCACCGGCGGCGCCCGCGCCTACACCTACCGGCGCCTGCCCGCCGTCTTCAACCGGGAGACGATCACCCTGGAGGACTACCGGCTGCGGTACGCCCTCTACAAGTCCGACCCCGACCTGCAGGCCGCGCACGCCGCCCACCCCTTCGTCGTCACCTGGGACGACCACGAGACCGAGAACAACTACGCGGGCGAGATTCCCGAGAACGACGTGCCGCCGGAGGAGTTCCTGCTCCGCCGCGCCGCCGCCTACCGCGCCTACTGGGAGAACCAGCCCCTCCGCAGGCCCCAGCAGCCCGAGGGCCCCGACATGCGGCTCTACCGCCGCCTCCGCTTCGGCCGGCTGGCGCAGTTCGACATCCTCGACACCCGCCAGTACCGCTCCAACCAGGCGTACGGCGACGGCTGGCAGGTCCCCGGGCCCGAGTCCGAGGACCCGAGCCGCACCATGACCGGCGCCACGCAGGAGCGGTGGCTGCTCGACGGCTGGCACGACTCGCGCGCGCTGTGGAACGTCCTCCCGCAGCAGGTCGTCTTCGCCGAGCGGCGCAATGTGCCCACCGCCGACTTCAAGCTGTCCATGGACTCCTGGGACGGCTATCCGGCCTCCCGGCAGCGCCTCCTGGACGGCGCGGCGGCGGCCGGGGTCGAGAACCTGATGGTGCTCACCGGCGACGTCCACGTCGGCTACGGCCTCGACATCAAGGCCGACCACCGCGACCCCGCGTCCCGGACCCTCGGCACCGAGATCGTCGCCACCTCCATCGCCAGCGGCAAGGACGGCGCCGACCGGCCCGCCAACTACGACGCCCTCACCCAGGCCAACCCGCACATGAAGTTCTACAACGGGCGGCGCGGCTATGTGACGGTCGCGCTCGGCCTGGACAGCGCCCGCGCCGACTTCCGTACGGTCTCGGCCGTGACGACCCCGGGCGCCCCGGTCGTCACGGCCGGCTCCTACGTCACGGAGGCGGGCAACCCGGGCCTCAAGCCCGCGTGACCGACAGCTCGGACGGATAGCGGACGCCGACACGGTCCCGTACCGCGTCGAGCGTCCGCATCACCGCGAGCGAACCCTCCAGCGGCACGAGCGGAGACTCCGTCTCGCCCGCGCGCAGACACCGCATGACCTCCGCCGCCTCATGGCGGAGCGAGTGCGGATCGTCCTCGTTCACGAACTCCTCCGGCTCCCGGCCGGCCCGGTGCAGCGTGAACCGGTCCAGGAAGAAGAAGCCGCGCGGAACGTCGATCCGGCCCCGCGACCCCGTCACCGACGCGGTCAGCGGGGTGTCCGCCACGAGCGAGCAGGACAGCAGGGCCGAGGCTCCGGAGTCCCAGCCCAGAAGCATCCCCGTGTTCAGGTCGACGCCCTCGGGCGAGAGGAGGGCGTGCGCCTGCACCGAGTCGGGCTCGCCGAGCAGCAGCTGCGCGAACGAGACGGGGTACACCCCGAGGTCCAGGAGCGCCCCGCCGCCCACCGCCGGGTCCCGCAGCCGGTGGTCCGCGGCGAACGCGCCCGCGAGCCCGAAGTCCGCCTGCACGGTCCTGACCTCACCGATCGCCCCGTCCGCGACCAGCTCCCGGATACGCCGGATCAGGGGGTTGCAGTACATCCACATGGCCTCCATCAGGAAGAGACCACGGTCCCGTGCGAGGGCGACCAACTCCTCTGCCTCGCCCGCGTTGAGCGTGAAAGCCTTCTCGCAGAGGACCGCCTTGCCCGCCTCCAGGGCGAGCCCGGCGGCCGCGCGGTGCGCGTGGTGCGGGGTCGCCACGTACACCACGTCGACGTCGGGGTCGGAGGTGAGCGCCTCCCACTCCCCGTACGCCCGCGGTATCCCGAACCGGTCGGCGAAGGCCTTCGCCGACGCCTCCGTACGGGAGGCGACGGCCACGACCTCCGCGCCCTCCATCGTCAGCAGATCGGTGGTGAACCGGGCGGCGATCCCGCCGGTCGCCAGCACACCCCACCGCACGGTCTTCCCGGACGTTCCCATGCCCCACCCCAAAAGGTCTCGACCATCCCGGACGAGCTGAGAGCATAGGGAAAGTTTCAACGAAATGGAGCAGTCGATGCCGGAGAGCGGCCGGACCAGCACGAAAGATCACATAGTCGAAGGGCCGGTCGTCGCAGCCCGGCGCGCGGGGCTGCTCGTCACCCTGGTCCTCGGTGGACTCACGGCCCTGCCCCCGCTCTCCATGGACATGTACCTGCCCGCCCTGCCGGAGGTCACGGAGTCGCTGCGCTCGCCCGCCGCGACCGTCCAGCTGACCCTCACCGCCTGCCTCGCCGGCATGGCGCTCGGCCAACTCGTCGTGGGCCCCATGAGCGACAAGTGGGGACGCCGGCGGCCGCTGCTCATCGGCATGATCGTGTACGTCGCCGCCACCGCGGTCTGCGCGCTCGCGCCCTCCGCCGAACTCCTCATCGCCTTCCGGCTGCTCCAGGGCCTGGCGGGCGCGGCCGGCATCGTCATCGCCCGAGCCGTCGTCCGTGACCTGTACGACGGCGTCGACATGGCGCGGTTCTTCTCCACCCTGATGCTGATCTCCGGCGTCGCCCCGATCATCGCCCCGCTCATCGGCGGCCAGATCCTGCGGATCACCGACTGGCGCGGCGTCTTCCACGTCCTCACCGTCATCGGCGTCCTGCTCACCGTGGTGGTGTGGAAGTTCCTCGCCGAGACCCTGCCGCCCGAGCGGCGGCACGCGGGCGGGGTCGGCGAGGCGCTGCGGACCATGCGCGGGCTGCTCGCGGACCGGGTCTTCACCGGCTACATGCTGGCCGGCGGGCTCGCCTTCGCCGCGCTCTTCGCGTACATCTCGGCGTCCCCGTTCGTCGTGCAGGAGATCTACGGCGCGTCCCCGCAGACCTTCAGCCTCCTCTTCGGCCTCAACTCCATCGGGCTCGTCGCCGTCGGCCAGATCAACGGCAAGCTGCTCGTCGGACGCGTCAGCCTGGACAAGGCGCTGGGCTTCGGGCTGAGCGTGATCCTGCTCGCCTCGGTGGCGCTGGTGCTCATGACGAGCGGCCTGTTCGGGAAGCTGGGTCTCGTCCCGATCGCCGCCGGTCTGTTCGTCCTGATGTCGGCGATGGGTCTGGCGATGCCGAACACCAACGCGCAGGCGTTGATGCGAACCCCGCACGCTGCGGGCTCCGCGTCGGCGCTGCTCGGCACCTCGTCCTTCCTGATCGGCGCGATCGCGTCGCCGCTCGTGGGCATCGCGGGGGAGGCGACGGCGGTCCCGATGGCGGTGGTGCAACTGGTGTGCGCGATCGCGGCACTCGGCTGCTTCCTCGCGCTGTGCCGCCCATGGAGGAAGGCGCAGGCGCAGGAGGCCTGAGGCGGCGGACGCGGGGCGATGCCACGGGTCGGTCGGGGGCCGGCCTGGGCTACGCCCGGTCCTGCTCCGCAGACGGCCGATCCCGGCCGGCAGACGGCCGGTCCCGGCCCGCCCTGCCCACCGCGGTCGGTCCCTGCCCACCGCAGTCGGTCCCTGCCCACCGCGGCCAGTCCCGGCCCGCCCTGCCCACTGCGGCCAGTCCCGGCCCGCCCTGCCCACCGCGGCCGGTCCCGGCCCGCCGAGGTCGGTCCCGGGTCCACCCGCGGTCGGTCCCGGCCGCCAGGGTCCCTCCGTACGCCCCGGGTCGCACGGCCCACCGCGGCCCCGCCCCCATGGCCGGTCCCGGGCGGCCGCACGGCCCGTCGCGGTCGGGGCCGGGTGGTCTTCGGCGCACGCCTAAAATGTGGAGGTGAACGCCTCTCCCTCCCTCGCCTCCGGTGACACGTTGCGCGTCGCCCTCGCCGGGCTTCTCGACGGGCTGCCGCCGCGCCAGGCGGCCCAGGCCGTCGACCGGCTGATCGCCACATACCGGGGGACCACCCCGACCGACGCCCCCGTGCTGCGCGACCGCTCCGACGTCGCCGCGTACGCCGCGTACCGGATGCCGGCGACCTTCGAGGCGGTACGGGCGGCTCTCGACGCGCTGCGGGACGCGGCGCCCGCGTGGGAGCCGGCGACGCACACCGACATCGGCGGCGGCACAGGCGCGGCGAGCTGGGCGGTCGCCGAGGCGTGGGACAGCCCCACGAGCACGACGGTCCTGGACTGGGCGGAGCCGGCGCTCGCGCTCGGCCGGGAGCTGGCGGCCGGCGTGTTCGAGGCGGAGTGGCGGCGGGCCCGCATCAGCGGCGCGCTCAAGCTCGACGAGACGGACCTCGTCACGGTCTCGTACGTCCTGAAGGAGCTCACCGAGGCCGACCGTCGGGCGGTCGTCACCGAGGCCGCGCGCGTGGCGCAGGCCGTCGTGATCGTCGAGCCCGGCACCCCCGACGGCTACGAGCGGATCATCGCGGCCCGCACGCTCCTCGTCGAGGCGGGGCTCACCGTGGCCGCGCCGTGCCCGCACAGCGGGGCGTGCCCGATCGAGCCGGGCGCGGACTGGTGCCACTTCGCCGCCCGGGTGAGCAGGTCGTCCCTGCACCGGCAGGTGAAGGGCGGCTCGCTGCCGTACGAGGACGAGAAGTTCAGCTACGTCGCGGCGACCAGGTTCCCCGTGACGCCGACGGTGTCCCGGGTGACCCGTAAGCCCCAGATCCGCAAGGGCCAGGTCCTGCTGGAGCTCTGCGGCGCGGAGGAGACGGGCCTCACGCGCGAGACGGTCACCAAGCGCCACGGGACCCTCTACAAGGCCGCGAGGGACGCGGAGTGGGGCGACGCCTGGCCCCCGGAGTAGCGGAGCCGGGGCCGGCGATCGGGCCCCGCGACGCCCGATCGTCGGAGTAGCCGAGTGGGGCGACGCCTGGCCCCCGGAGTAGCCGAGCCGGGGCGACAGTCGGGCCCCGCGAGGCCCGATCGCCGGAACAGCCGAGTGGGGCGATGCCCTGCCCCCGAGCAGGGGCAGGGCATCGCCCCGCGGCGTCAGGAGCGCAGCTCCTGCGTGCAGCACTTCACGCTGCCGCCGCCCTTGAGGAGTTCCGACAGGTCCATCCCCAGCGGCTCGAAGCCCCGCTCACGCAGCGGGGCGAAGAGCCCCACCGCCGCCTGCGGCAGCAGCACGTGGCGGCCGTCGCTCACCGCGTTGAGACCCAGCGCCGCCGCGTCGACGTCCGTCGCCAGCAGTGCGTCGGGGAAGAGCCGGGCGAGGACCGCCCGGCTCCCGGGGGAGAAGGCGTCGGGGTAGTACATGACCTCGTCGCCCTCCGCGTCCAGGACGCACAGCGCCGTGTCCAGGTGGTAGTAGCGCGGGTCGACCAGCTCCAGGCCGATGACCGGGCGCCCGAAGAACTCCTGTGCCTCGTGGTGCGCGAGTGGGCTGGAGCGGAAGCCCCGGCCGGCCAGGATCCACGACGCGGTCACCGCGAAGTCGCCCTCGCCCTCGTTCACGTGCTCCGGCACCCATACCTCCGGGTAACCGTTCCTGCGGAACCAGTCCCGATGCGCCGCCGCCTCGTCCGTACGTTCCGGATGGGCGAACTTCGCGCCCAGCACCCGCCCGTCCACCACGGTCGCGCCGTTCGCGGCGAAGACCATGTCCGGCAGGCCGGGGTCCGGGTCGAGGAGTTCGACGGTGTGGCCGAGCGAGACGTAGCGGGCCTGCAGGTCCTCCCACTGTGCGAGGGCGAGCGGCAGGTCGACCGGTTTCGTGGGGTCCATCCAGGGGTTGATGGAGTACGTCACCTTGAAGTGCGTGGGTGGGCACATCAGATAACGGCGGGGCGAGGCCTCGCGCGGAGTCAGGCGCAATGAGGGCTCCTCACGGACGAAGTGAGATGGTCGGACGGAGCCCATGGTCCGCTTTCCACCGCCTCGGCGCAGTGGACCGTTCGGGTGGTTCGAGCGAACATCGCGTAGCGAGACGCAGCGTCTCGCCTGCTGCTAGATTGGACGCATGTCCGACACCAAGGCCCCCGATGCCTCCCGCCGCAGCGAACGCTCCCGCCGCGCCATCTTCGACGCCGCCCTCGCCCTCGTCTCCGAGGCCGGCTACACCAAGACCACCATCGAGGGCATCGCCGCCCGCGCCGGCGTCGGCAAGCAGACCATCTACCGCTGGTGGCCCTCCAAGGCCGCCGTCCTGCTCGACGCCTTCCTCGACCTCGCCGCCCAGGCCAACGAGGCCCTCGGCGGCGACGCCGAGAGTGAGATCCCCGACACCGGCGACCTCGCCGCCGACCTGAAGTACGTGCTCCGCGCCACCGTCGACGAGCTGAACAACCCCACGTACGACGCCCCCTCCCGCGCCCTCGCCGCCGAGGGCATCGTCAACGCCGAACTCGGCACCCAGTTCGTGGAGCGGCTCCTGGAACCTCAGCTCCAGCACTACGTACGCCGCATCGAGGCCGCCCAGGCCGCCGGGGACATCGACCCCGCCGTCGACCCGCGCATCGCCCTCGAACTCCTCGTCGGCCCCCTGAACCACCGCTGGCTGCACCGCACGCTGCCGCTCACCCACGCCTACGCCGACACCCTCGTCGACTACGCGCTGCGCGGGCTCGCGCCCAGGGCGTAACCCC
Source organism: Streptomyces sp. NBC_01353 (assembly GCF_036237275.1). GTDB lineage: Bacteria > Actinomycetota > Actinomycetes > Streptomycetales > Streptomycetaceae > Streptomyces. The sequence continues at coordinate 6,123,803 of NZ_CP108352.1, forward strand.
GGTACGTACCCCGGTTGGGGACTCCGGTCACCTGAAGCAGCGGAAGATGCGACGATGGGCAGAGCCGAACGGGCGAGCACAACGGGCTAGCGCAGGTGTGAGGGGATAGATGGGCGACGGTATCGGCCGCTACCGCGGCACGGAGAGCAAACTCGCGCAGTGGCTGCGCAGGCGTCCCAAGCGCACAGCGGCGGACGACGAGAACCACCGTGTGAAGCTGCTCCTGGACGCCGCTGCCGCAGGCCTGCCCCTCGCCCCCGCCGCGTACCCCGTCGGATACCGCTGTTCCTGTGAACGCATCGGCTGTCCGACCCCGGCCCGGCACCCTGTCTCCTTCGCCTGGCAGACCCAGTCGACCACCGACCGCGCCCAGATCGAGCGCTGGGCACTGGGCGAGCCCGAGGCGAACTTCATCACCGCCACCGGCATGGTCCACGACGTCCTCGACGTCCCCCTGGAGGCCGGCCGCGCCGCCCTGGAGCGACTGCTCGCCCAGGGCATCGACGTCGGGCCCGTCGCCGAATCCGCCGAGAGCGCGGGGGACGGCGGCCGGATGCTCTTCTTCACCGCCACCCGCGGCACCCCTGAGGACGAGGACGAGTGGTGGCCGTGCGAGCTGGACTGCCATCCCGAGACCATGGACGAGCATCCGGGGCTGCGCTGGCACTGCCGCGGCAGCTACGTCCTCGTACCGCCGGCCCGGCTCATCGGTGACGAGGACGAGCAGCCGGCTCTCGCCTGGGTCCGCGGCCCCGAGCACGCCCTGCCCGACCCGCTGAACCTTCTGGAGACCCTCACCGACGCCTGCGCCCGGCACGCCGCCGAGCAGGGTGAGCAGCACACCGGGCACGAGGTGGCCTGGCCGCTCGGCCGCCGCTGAGGGACGACGGCGGCCTGCGGGGGAGTACGAGTCGGGAGGCGGGGAGCCGGCGTCACGAACCCAGGGCCCAGGGCGGCTACGAGTGGGGTGACGAAACCGCCGCTACGAGCCCTTGGCCCCCGTGACGCCCTGCAGCCGGCCCGCGATCGTGACCCCGTCCTGCTCCGTGCCCGTCGGCTTCACGAGGACGGCCTGGCTCGACACCCACTCCTTGGTGACCGTGTTCTTCACCTCGCCCGTCAGCAGGGCCTTCACATCGGGCGTGACCTTCGGCCGGTAGCCCTGCGCCGCCGTCTGCCGCTCGAAGTAGCGCGTCGCGAAGAAGACCAGCGCCCCGCCGTCCTCGGTCGCGAGGGCCAGCGGCGCGAAGTCCCCGGCGTCGGTGACCTGGTCGATGTACTGCGTCGCCATGCCGACCCGCTTCGCGGCCTTCTGCCGTTCGTCCCGCCACTCCGTGGTGTGCGGCCCCGCCGCGAACTGGCCCTGCTCCCCGCCGCCGAGGAGTGAGACATAGCTCCGGCCCAGGTCCTTGGGCGCCACCGCGAGTTCCGCGGAGTCCGCGTCGACCGGCACCGCGTACCCGCCGTCCGTCTTGAACGCCGGGATCTCGTCCGGGGTCAGGATCGCCAGATAGGCGGCCTCCCACAGCTGCTCGGAGCCGTTGCGCACGAAGACAAGGAGCCAGCGGTTGTCACCGCTGCCCTGATCGGTGTCCCGGTTGGAGTCGGTGTCCACCACGAACCAGCGCGGCCAGCCCGCCTTCTTCGGCAGCACGAACTTCGCGTCCGTCAGCTCCAGCGGGCGGTGGTCGGGATTGCCGTTGGGACTGGTGATCGAACGGGACCTCAGACCCGCCTGGTTGATCGCCCCGAGCGGCCCGGTGACCCGGCCGGCGTCGAGCGCGGGGTCGTACGCCTTGTCCGCCTTGTTGTAGGCGTCGGTGAAGTCCTTGAGGGCCTGCTCGGCCTCACTCTTCGTCGCCGCCGGGAGCAGTTCCCGCTCGCCGTGCACCGTCACGCAGCCGCTCGCCGTCAGCGCCAGCACGGTCGCCGCCGTCGTCGCCACGAGTGCCCTCGACGGTCGCCTCAGCCTTCTCATCGATCGCCTTCTGCTTCTTCACCGGCACGGACGGACCCGACCCTACCGGGGCCAGGAACAGTGCGAGCGTCGGGATCAGATAGAGCGCCCACACCGTGACCTGAAGAACCGTCGGATCGGGCTGGAAGTTGAAGACTCCCTTCAGGAGCGTCCCGTACCAGCTGTCCGGCGGAATCGTCGCCGAGACGTCGAACGCCTTGTTCGCGAGCCCGTCCAGGAAGCGCGCCTCCTGGAGGTCGTGCACGCCGTACGCGAGGACACCGGCGGCCACCACGACCAGCATGCCGCCGGTCCAGGTGAAGAACCTCGCCAGGTTGATCCTCAGCGCCCCGCGGTAGAACAGCCAGGCCAGCAGCACGGCCGTCGCGATGCCGAGCAGCACCCCGACCAGGGGCGCGGACGTGCCGTCGGAGGACGCCCGCACCGACGCCCAGACGAACAGCGCGGTCTCCAGGCCCTCACGGCCGACCGCCAGGAAGGCGGTGGTCACCAGCGCGCCCGTGCCCATCCGCAGGGCCGCGTCCAGCCTGCCGTGCAGCTCCGCCCGCAGATGCCGGGCGGTGCGCCGCATCCAGAAGACCATCCAGGTCACCAGGACGACGGCGAGGATGGAGAGCGTGCCGCCGAGCAGCTCCTGTGCCTCGAAGGTCAGCTCCTGCGAGCCGAACTCGAGGCCTGCACCGAAGGCCAGCGCGATACCGACGGCGACCCCGATGCCGATCCAGATCGGCCTCAGGGCCTCACGGTGGTCCGTCTTCACCAGGTACGCGATGAGGATGCAGACGACCAGGCCGGCCTCCAGGCCCTCGCGCAGGCCGATCAGATAGTTGCCGAACACGGCGTCTCCTTGTCTCCGTCCGCGGCTACGAGAACAGTGCCCGGCCCCACCAGTCGTCCTTGTCGCGGACGCCCGGCGGGACGGCGAACAGGGCCGAACCCACGTGCTGGATGTACTCGTTGAGGACGTCCGCGCGGGCCAGCGAGGTCTGTACCGGGACGAATCCTGTACGGACGTCCCGCTGGTACGCGAGGAAGAACAGGCCCGCCTCCAGACGGCCGAGACCGTCCGTGCCGTCCGTGAAGGAGTAGCCGCGGCGCAGGATCGTCGCCCCGTTGTTGGAGTCCGGGTGCGCGAGCCGGACGTGCGCCTCGGGCTTCATCGCCTTCAGGAACGGCTCGTCGTGCTCCTTGGCCTTGCCGACGGGCGCGCCCTCGCGCTTGTCGCGGCCGAAGATGTCCTCCTGCTCGGCGAGCGGGGTGCGGTCCCAGGTCTCGACGTTCATCCGGATGCGGCGGGCGACGAGGTAGGAGCCGCCCGTCATCCAGGCCGCCCGGCCCGGGGCGTCCTTGGCGGGGACCCACACGTGCTTGTCCAGGGCGGCCGTGTCGGTGCCCGCGATGTTGCGGGTGCCGTCCTTGAAACCGAACAGATTGCGCGGGGTCTGCGCGTCGGGCGTCGTGGAGGACGTCTTGCCGAAGCCCAGCTGCGACCAGCGCACCGCCACCTTGCCGAAGCCGATCCTGGCGAGGTTGCGGATCGCGTGCACCGCGACCTGCGGGTCGTCCGCGCAGGCCTGGACGCACAGGTCGCCGCCGCTGCGGGCCGGGTCCAGGTTGTCGCCGGGGAACTTGGGCAGGTCGACCAACGCGCCGGGCCGCCTGTCCTTGAGACCGAAGCGGCCGTCGAAGAGGGAGGGGCCGAAGCCGATGGTGAGGGTGAGCCGGGAGGGTTTGAGACCGAGGGCCTCGCCGGTGTCGTCCGGCGGGGCCTCCGGCAGGCCGCCGTAGGCACCTTCGCCGACTTCGTGACCGGCCGTCATGCGCTCGGCGGCCCGCGTCCAGTCCTTGAGGAGCTGGACCAGCTCGGCGCGGTCGGTCGTCTTCACGTCGAAGGCGGCGAAGTGCAGCCGGTCCTGCACGGCGGTGGCGATACCGGCCTGGTGCGGCCCGTGGAAGGGGACGGCCGCGCCACTGTCGGCGACGGGCGCGGTGCTGTCCCCGCGACGGGTCAGGACGACGGCGCCGCCGGCCGCGGCGGCGCCGAGCGCGAGCCCGGCGCCGCCCCAGCCGAGGAGCGTGCGCCGCGAGGTCGCGTCGGACTCTCGCGGGTCGCCGGCGGGCGGGCCGCTCTCGCTCGCTTGGTTCTCGCTCGCGTCGGGCATGTCCGTGTCCTCCTACTTCACAACCGCGGCGGCGAGCTTGGAGAGCGGCTCGGCCAGCGCGTTGACGCCGTCCGACAGCTCCTTGCGCTCGGCCTTGCCGACCTTGTCGTACGAGGTGAAGACGTAGCTCGCCTTGTCCGTGCGGTACTTGTCGAGGAGAGCGTTCAGCGCGGCGAACTGCTTGTCGAGTTCGGCGACGAGCTTCGGGTCGTTCTTCGAGGCGACCGGCTTGAGCAGCTCGAACGACTTCTGCGCGCCCTCGACGTTCGCCTTGAAGTCGACCAGGTCGGTGTGGGAGTAACGCTCCTCCTCGCCCGTGACCTTGCCGGTGGCGACCTCGTCCAGGAGCTCCTTGGCGCCGTTGGCCATCGAGGTCGGGGTGATGTCGGCCTTGCCGACCCGCTTCACCCAGTCCGCCAGGTCCTTGTCGAGGGTGTCCGCGAGCTGCTTCTCCCGGTCGCCGATCTTCTTGTCCTGCCAGAGCGCCTTCTCCAGGCGGTGCCAGCCGGTCCAGTCCTTCGCCGGGTCCTGCCCCTCCTCCAGGCCGTCCTCGCGGACGTCGACCTTCGGGTCGATGTCGCCGAAGGACTCGGCGACCGGCTCGGTGCGCTCCCAGCCGATACGGGAGTCGGCGTACGCCTTCTTCGCGGCCTCGACGTCACCGGCGCGGACGGCGTCGGTGAAGACCTTCACCTTCGGCAGCGTCTCGTCGGCCTGCGCCTGTACGTACTGGCGGTAGGCGGCGACGGCGGCGTCCATCTCCGGGGAGCGCTTCGCGGCCGCGGCCCCACCGGTGACGGTGACCTTCTGCCGGATGCCGTCACCCTTCATGCCGGGCTTGCAGGCGATCTCGTACTCACCGGCCTTGACCTCGGCGGTGATGGTGGCCTTGGTGCCGGGGCCGATGTTCTCGCGCTCGGTCACGATCCGGTCGTCCGGGTACAGGACGTAGACCTCGGTGACCTTCGAGCCCTTGTTCTCCACGGCGAGCTTCACATGCCCGGCCGGGAACTCCTTCTTCGACACCTCACAGGAGTCGTCCTTCGCGACGACCTGGATCGAGCCGTCGTCGCCCTTGGCGTCGCTTTTCTGGGTGCAGCCCGTGACGGCTGTCAGAGCCGCCACTGCGGTGGCGGCGGTGACGACGGAGAGACGGACGGCTCGCATAGGGGCTCCAGTGAGGACGGGGACGGGGTGAGGCGGACCTAACTTAACCGAGGCTTACCTCACCCAAACCGGGGCGTCCAGTGATTCGGCTCTCACGTTCCTGGCTCAGGCACGACAAGGTCACGACGTGCTCATCGGCGCCCCATGGCAGGGTCAAGTGCGGGTCAAGGAGCCGGGTTTGTCCGTTTCGGCGGCGAGCGGGGTGCGGCGCGGGACGACCAGAGGGACGCCGGTCCGTGGATGTGGCAACACCTCAACCGGCTGCCGGTGCACGCGGCTCAGCAGCTCCTCGTCGAAGACGTCGGCCGGTGGCCCGTCGGCGGCGATCCGGCCGTCGTGCAGCACCCCGACGCGGTCCGCGTGCGCGGCGGCGAGCCCGAGGTCGTGCAGCACGACCACGACCGCGACCCCGGCGGCGGCGCGCTCACGGCAGACCCGGAGCACCAGGTGCGGCCCTGCCGCGTGCGCGGCTAGCGTGCGGGCATGCGACTGTTCCCCGAGACCTCCTTCGGACCGGTGTACCGCGCGGAGGGTCCGGCCGAACCGCCCGCACTGCGCTGGGAGATGACGGACGGCCGCAGGATGCTGCTGCGCCAGGCGGGACGGCCCGTCCTGCTCGCCCGGCTCGACGAGGACCGGGGCGGGGTCAGGCTCCACCGCCGCGCCGGGTACCGCTCACCGCTGCCGCCGATACGGGCCGACGAGTCCCGGCTGATGCCCGACTGGCAGCGCCGGTACGCCGATCGGCTGGCAGCCTCCGACGAGGGGCCCGGTGCATCCGGGGCGTTGGGTGTTCGGGACTCGGGAGGTGTTCCCGCCGTACGTCTGGGGTGAGGACTTCGTCACCGCGTGGCCGTACGGACATCTGGACTGGGGCAAGAACGGCTGGAACGGCGTCGTCCCGCTGCGGAAGCTCTCGGCCCCGGACGCTCCTCGCGTCAAGGCGTACCGCAAGCGGGCCGGGGACGGCACTCTCGCGCCCGTACTGCTGTGGTGGATCACCGCCCTCGACGGCTGGCTGCTCCTCGACGGGCACGATCGTGCCGTCGCAGCGCTCGCCGAGGATCGTGCGCCGCACACGGTCGTCCTGGCCATGGCTGAGGACGAAGCGACGTCGGCCGAGCGGTTCGCGGCACTCCCCCAGCGGGAGGAGGAGCTGCGGACGCGCGCGTTCGGCGGTCCCGACCCGGAGCGGCAGCGCGCGGCGTTCCTGCGTGGCCTCAACGACTACGCCGCAGCGATTCCGTACGAGGAAGCCCGCACCCGTGCCTGGCCGATTCCCGGTGGACCGGCGGAATGGGACGCCTGGATGCTTGAATTCCGCCATGCACACGACCGTGACGAGTAGCGCCACCGACATCGACGTCCTGCGGGTCTTCTGCGCGGGCGACGGCCGGTACGGCAACGCCCTGGGTGTCGTCCGCGACGGGCGCACGCATCCCGACGAGGCGTCCCGGCAGGCGCTCGCCAAGGAGCTCGGCTTCAGCGAGACCGTGTTCGTCGACGACCCCGAGCGCGGGGATGTCGACATATATACGCCCGGAGTGCGGCTGCCGTTCGCCGGTTACCCGCTCGTCGGCGCGGCCTGGCTGCTCGATGTGGAGGTCGTCCGCCCGCCCGCGGGCGAGGTCTGGGTGCGCGGGGACGGGGAGTTCACCTGGATCGAGGCCCGCGCCGAGTGGGCCCCGCCGCGCACGCTGCGGCGGTACGGGTCGGCCGCCGAGGTCGAGGCGCTGGACGTGCCCGAGCCGGGGGTGGGGGTCCCCCCAGGACGAAGTCCTAGGGGGAGGATCTACGCCTGGGCCTGGGAGGACGAGGCGGCCGGACGGATCCGGGCGCGAGGGTTCCCGGGGCGCGGGGACGGCATCGACGAGGACGAGGCGACCGGCGCGGCCGCCCTGCTGCTCACCGCCGAGCTGGGCCGGGCCCTGAACATCACACAGGGCCTGGGGTCGCAGATCCTGACGGCCCCCGGCCCCGACGGCGTGATCGAGCTGGGCGGACGGGTTCGCCTGGAGCGGACCCTCACCCTCCCGCGCTGAGACGCGACCGGCGCCGCCGCCGTTTACGTGCTGAGGCGACTCACGTGCTCACCGCCGGCGCCCACGCGCTGACGCTCACGCGCCGAGGCCCACGTGCCGCCGCCCACGCGCCGAGGCGCCTCACGCGCTGAGCGGGAACTCGCTTCCCAGTTCCCGGAACACCGCGCCGTTGAAGTCGAACGCGCGCTTGCACTCGTCGATGATCCGCTGCTTCTCCAGGTCGTCGGCGTTCACCGCGTCGAGCAGCTCCCGGTAGCCCCGCTTGAAGGCCGCCGGGTTCGTGATCTCGTCGAAGACGTAGAACCGGACCCCGTCGCCCTTGCGCGCGAAGCCCCACGTGCGCTCGGCCTTGTCGCGGATGATCTGGCCGCCGGAGAGGTCGCCCAGGTAGCGCGTGTAGTGGTGCGCCACATAGCCGGCCGGCCACTCCCGCGCGCACTCCGCCACGCGGGCGGCGTACGCGACGGTCGCGGGCAGGGGCGTGAGCCCCGCGCGCCACTCCGGGCCCCGCAGATGGGCGAGGTCCTGCTCCAGTGCGGCGGTGCGGAACAGCTCCGGCTGTATGAAGGGCCCGGCGACCGGGTCGTTCTTCAGCGCCTCGGCGCCGTCCTCCAGGGCGCGGTACACGAACCAGAGCTGCTCCGTGTACCGCGTGTAGGCGTCCACGGCGAGACGTCCCCCGAGGAGGTCGCTCATGAAGGTCGACGTCTCGGCCTCGGTGTGCTGCTCGTGCGAGGCCGTGCGGATGAGCGTCGAGAAGGGCGTGTCCAAGGCGTGCCTCCGGGACCGATGGGGACGAGAACCTGCTGCGATATTGCTACTTAGGCTTACCTAAGTCAACTGGTTCCCGACGACCTGTCGGTAAAAAGCTACCCCGCTACGGGCTCAGGGCAACGTGAGGATTTCGGCCCCGGTGTCCGTGACGACCAGCGTGTGCTCGAACTGCGCCGTCCGCTTGCGGTCCTTGGTCACGACCGTCCAGCCGTCGTCCCACATGTCGTACTCGTGCGTGCCGAGCGTCAGCATCGGCTCGATGGTGAAGGTCATGCCGGGCTGGATGACCGTGGTGGCGTGCGGGGAGTCGTAGTGCGGGACGATCAGCCCGGAATGGAAGGACGAGTTGATGCCGTGCCCGGTGAAGTCGCGCACGACGCCGTAGCCGAAGCGCTTGGCGTACGACTCGATGACCCGGCCGATGATGTTGATCTGGCGGCCCGGCTTGACGGCCTTGATGGCCCGGTTGAGCGACTCGCGGGTGCGCTCGACGAGCAGCCGGGACTCGTCGTCCACATCGCCGCAGAGGTAGGTGGCGTTGTTGTCGCCGTGCACCCCGTTGATGTACGCCGTGACGTCCAGGTTCACGATGTCGCCGTCCTTGAGGACGGTGGAGTCGGGGATGCCGTGGCAGATGACCTCGTTGACCGAGGAGCAGAGCGACTTCGGGAAGCCGCGGTAGCCGAGGGTGGAGGGGTACGCCCCGTGGTCGCACATGAACTCGTGCGCGACCCGGTCCAGCTCGTCCGTGGTGACACCCGGCGCGATGTGCTTGGCGGCCTCCTCCATCGCCTGCGCGGCGATGCGGCCGGCGATCCGCATCCGCTCGACGGTGTCGGAATCCTGCACCTCGGGCCCCGTGTACGGGGTGGGCGCGGGCTTCCCGACGTACTCGGGACGGCGGATGGCTCCCGGAACGGAGCGGTGGGGGGAGATCTCCCCCGGTGCGAGCAGCGACTGGCCTGACATGTCAGCGAGTCTAACGACCGCGTCTGGGGCAGCATGGCCTCAGAGGAAGGAGCCGACGATGGCCCTGTTCAAGAAGCGCACGGTGGGCAAACCGGGCGAGTGGTACTACTGCCTGGAGCACAAGAAGGTCGAGGAAGGCCCGGAGTGCCCGTCGAAGAACCGCTTCGGCCCGTACGCCACACGTGAGGAGGCGTCCCACGCGATGGAGACCGCGCGGGAACGCAACGAACAGTGGGAGACGGACCCGAAGTGGCACGACACCCCGAAGCCGGCCGAGCCGCCGGACTAGACGGTGCCCGACGGATCGCTCGTCAGGCCGGGGCCCCGGTCCCGGCCTCTCGCGCGTCCAGTGCCTCCCGCTCCTCCTGCGCGGCCTTGTGGCGCAGCGCGTCCTCGTCCGTGTCGGAGTCGTACGTGAGGAGCTTCGGCAGGGTCAGGCAGAGCAGGCCCACCGAGGCCACGCAGGCCACGCCGCCGGACCAGACCGCGGCCCGCGTCCCCGTCCAGCCCGCCATGGCGCCCGCCCGGACCTGGCCCAGCTGCGGGCCGACACTGTAGGAGAGGACCTCGATCCCGGCGAGCCGGCCGCGCAGCTCCTCCGGGATCGTCTGGTTCCAGATCGTGGCGCGGCCCAGGCCGCTCGCCATGTCGCCGGCGCCCGCGAACGCCAGGCACAGCAGCACCAGCCAGATGTTCGAGAACCAGCCGGCCGCCGCGATCGCCAGCCCCCAGGCCGTCGCCCCGCAGACGACCAGGAGCCCGTGCCGGCGGATCCGCGAGGTCCAGCCGCTGGTCAGTCCGAGGACGAGCGAGCCGACCGAGCCCGCTGCGTACATCAGGCCCAGCGACCAGTCCGCGTCCAGCTCGTCCGCGAGGAACGGGAAGATCGTGTTGGGGAAGGCGAAGAACATGGCGGCGAGGTCGATCACGTACGTACCGAGCAGCACCGGCCGTGACCAGGCGTACCGCGCTCCCTCGACGATCCCGCGGAGCGACGGCTTGTCCGCGTCGTGCGCGGGCGGTGCGGGGGAGAGCCGCAGACACAGGAGTACGGAGACGAGGAAGCCGGCGATCGTCACGCCGTACGCGGGGGCGTGACCGGCGTACGCCACCAGCAGGCCCGCGAGGGCCGGTCCGGCGATGGTGCCCATCTGCCAGCGCAGCGAGTTGAGCGCAGCGGCGGCGGTCTGCTGGTCGTGCGGCACGATCCGGGCGAGCAGCGAGTCCAGGGCCGGGCGCTGGAGCCCGGCGAGCGCGGAGACGCCGGCCGCGACGACGTACAGCGGCCAGAGCATCGGCTCGGGCAGAAGCGAGTTGAGGAGCAGGAGCAGGGCGAGCAGCCCGAGCCCGGCCTCGGTGGAGACGAGGACCTTGCGCCGGTCGACGGCGTCGGCGAGCGCGCCGCCGTAGAGCCCGAAGACGACCAGCGGGACCAGCTCGACCGCGCCCATCGCGCCGACGGCGAGCGGCGATCCGGTCAGATCCTTGATCTGCAGCGGCAGCGCGATCATCGCCACGGCGCTGGAGAAGAAGGCCACGAGCCCCTGGACCCACAGCAACCGGAAGTCGCGGGAGGACCGCCACGGCGTCAGATCGGGCAGCACGGCGGAGAGCTTCGAGGTCACGAGGCGCCATGCTCCGGCGGCGGTCGTTCGTACGGCAACCGAATTACGGCGTCGAGGCGCGCTACCAGCCCGGCGGTGGCGGTGACGTCAGGTGGTCGGCCAGGCGGGACAGCCGGTCCCGGAGGCGGCGGCGACCGCGTGGCGAGGGCAGGCTGTTCTCGCCGGCCGCCGCGCTCACCAGGTGCTGCACCGTGTCCAGATCGACCTCCGCGTCCGTCGCCACCGTCAGCGACTCGTGCGCCAGTCCGTGGACCTCCGGGTCGCCGGCGTCCAGGGAGAGCACGGTCGCTCCCGCCCTTCGGGCGTCGTGGACCCGCTCCAGCAGCCCCGCGTCGGGCCGCTCCGGCGCCACCATGAGCAGCGTCGTCCCACGCCGCGCCGCCTCCAGGCGGCCGAGCCCCACCGCCAGGTGCGCCGGATCGCCCGGCCGTACCTGGTGGCGCACCAGCGTCGGCGCCAGCTCCGGCTGCCCCGACCAGGTCGCCTCGTCCACGAGATGCGCCGTCAGATGCCAGGGCTCGTACCCCGCCGTCCCCACCAGGAGCAGCCCGCCCCCGTGCGGGACGACGGAGGACCGGAGCGAACCCGCGAAGCCGCGGGCCGCAGCCGGCCACTCGGTCCCGGCCAGCACTTCCCGCAGCAACGCGACCCGTACGGCATCCATGGGGCCGCATCCTGCCGCAGCCGTGTCCGTGCGCGAGGCCGGTTGCCGAGGAACCACCCGTACGGGAGACACGCCGTCACCACCGGCCAGTAATGTCGAGGCCATGACTTCCTCCACTCCCGCCCCCGCCCCCAAGGACCCCTGGGACCTCCCGGACGTGTCCGGCCTCGTCGTCGGCGTCCTCGGCGGCACCGGCGACCAGGGCCGCGGTCTCGCCTACCGGCTCGCGAAGGCGGGCCAGAAGGTGATCATCGGCTCCCGCGCCGCCGAGCGCGCGCAGACCGCCGCCGACGATCTGGGCCTCGGCGTCGAGGGCGCCGACAACGCCGAGTGCGCCCGCCGCAGCGACATCGTGATCGTCGCCGTTCCGTGGGACGGGCATGCCAAGACCCTGGAGTCGCTGCGCGCCGAACTCGCCGGCAAGCTCGTCGTCGACTGCGTCAACCCGCTCGGCTTCGACAAGAAGGGCGCCTACGCACTCAAGCCCGAGGAGGGCTCCGCGGCCGAGCAGGCCGCCGCCCTGCTGCCCGAATCCCGGGTCGCCGCCGCCTTCCACCACCTCTCCGCCGTCCTGCTCCAGGACCCCTCGATCGACGAGATCGACACGGACGTGATGGTCCTCGGCGAGGAGCGCGCCGACGTCGAGATCGTCCAGGCGCTCGCGGGCCGCATCCCGGGGATGCGCGGCGTCTTCGCCGGCCGACTGCGCAACGCCCACCAGGTCGAGTCGCTGGTCGCCAACCTGATCTCGGTCAACCGCCGCTACAAGGCCCACGCGGGCCTGCGCGTCACCGACGTCTGACCGGGGCCCGAGCGGTCGGGGGCATGGGGGACACTGGACGGGCACCATCAGCCGTACCCGGACAGGAGCCGACCCCCATGCCCCGCCTCGCTCTCTACGCCCTCGCCGTCTGCGCCCTCGCCGTCGTCGCGGCCGTCGTCTCCTTCATGTCGGGCAGCTGGCTCGGCGTCATCTGGGTGCTCCTTGCCGGCCTCTCCTCGAACATGGCCTGGTACTACATCCGCCGCGCGAAGACCGAGGCCGCCCGCACCTCCGAGACGGCCTAGACCTCGCAGAGCTCCGGCGTCTCCTGCCAGAAGCGGTAGAGGTTCGAGCCGCAGTAGCGGGAGATCTCCGGCACGCCGAGCGCCCGCATCAGCGCGTCGATCGCGTCGAAGAACGCGCCGTTGATCGCCGGAACGAAGAGCAGCGCGATCACGATGAAGAAGCCGTACGGCGCGTACGGCTCGATCTGACGCTTGATCTTGTACGACAGCCAGGGCTCGATCACGCCGTAGCCGTCGAGGCCCGGCACCGGCAGGAAGTTCAGGAGCGCGGCCGTCACCTGGAGGAACGCCAGGAAGGCCAGCGCGTACTGGAAGGCGAGCGGGACGCCGTCCAGCGCGTCCAGCCAGAACGGCGCCGTGCACACGACCGCGAACAGGACGTTGGCCAGCGGGCCCGCCGCCGAGATCAGGCTGTGCTTCCAGCGGCCCTTGATCCGGCCCTGCTCGATGAAGACCGCGCCGCCCGGCAGACCGATACCGCCCATGATCACGAAGAGCACCGGCAGGATGATGCTCAGCACGGCATGGGTGTAGGCGAGCGGGTTGAGCGTGAGATACCCCTTCGCGCCCACCGTGATGTCCCCGCCGTGCAGCGCGGTGCGGGCGTGCGCGTACTCGTGGAGACAGAGCGAGACGATCCACGCCGAGGTCACGAAGAGGAAGATCGCCACGCCGGGGGAGGCCGCGAAGCCGGTCCACACGGCCCAGCCGGTGACCGCCATGACGGCGAGGATCGCCAGGAAGACCGGGCTGATCCTGCGCTCGTGGCTACGGGTGGTGGCCGTCGTCATCGGTGGGACTCCCTGGGGCGCGGCGGGGTGTGTGCGGGAAACGTGCCGGGGTGGGGGTGAGTTCCTGCGATGATCCCCGGCTCACGGAGAATAGGGCCTGTGCTCTATTCCGTCCTCGGCCCTACCCAGGTCCACACCGTCCACGGCACCCCCGTCGCTCTCGGCGGGGCCAGGCTGCGGGCGCTGCTGACCGTACTGGCCCTGCGTGCCGGGCGGATCGTGCCGGTCGGCGTCCTCGTCGACGAGGTGTGGGACGGTGCCCCGCCCGCCGACGGCGCCGCGGCGCTCCAGGCCCTGGTGGGCCGGTTGCGGCGGGCGCTCGGGCGGGAGGCCGTGGAGTCGTCCCCGGGCGGCTACCGGCTGGCGGCCGGGCCCGAGGACGTGGACGCGCACCGCTTCGAGCGGCTGGCGGGGGAGGGCGTACGGGCGTTCGGTGCGGGCGACCCGGTGCGGGCGGCTGAGCTGCTCGACGAGGCGCTCGGTCTGTGGCGCGGGCCCGCGCTCGCCGACCTGCCGGACCGCACGGCGGAGGCCGCCCGCTGGGAGGCCCGCCGCCTCGACGCCCGCCGGGCTCGCCTCGACGCCGCCCTCGCGCTGGGCGAGGGCGCATCGGTCCTCCCCGAACTGGCCGCGCTCTGCGAGGCCCACCCGCTCGACGAACCCCTCCAGGCCCTGCGCATCCGCGCCCTCCGAGACACGGGCCGCGCGGCGGAGGCCCTCGCCGCGTACGAGTCCTTCCGCCGCGACCTGGCGAACCGCCTGGGCACGGACCCGTCCCCGTCCCTGCGCGCGCTCCACGCGGAGCTGCTGTCGCCGACGCCGGAGGCCCGGACGGCACGCCCGGGGCAGGGGCCGTACGCCGACGGGGTACGCGACGGGGTACGGGGCGCTGCCCGCGAAGCCGTCACGCCGGACCGGGGCGGCATCACCCCGCGGCAGGAATCACCTGCACCCGGCGAGGCGCAGGACACGACCAGTGGTCCCGCCGGGCCCGCGGGGCGGGGCGGATCCGGGGCCGCGGTGGCCCCGGCGGCCCATCCGGGCGGTCCGGCCCCGGCGCCGCAGTCCCCGGCCACGGGGCGCGCGGCCGAGCCCCTGACCCCGGGCGGTTCCCAGGACGCCGCAGGCCCTGCGGCGGGGACTCTGCCTCCGGGTGGTTCCCAGGACGCCGCAGGCCGCGCGGCGGGGAGGCTGGACGAGGGCGGCCCCCGCCGCGGCGCGGAGCCCCTCGCGGGTCACGCGTACCGCGCGGTCTCACCACCCCGCCCCGGCAATCTCCGTGCGCGGCTCACCAGTTTCGTCGGGCGCGGGCAGGACATCGCGCAGCTCCGGGACGACCTGTACGGCAGTCGGCTCGTCACCCTTCTCGGGCCCGGCGGGGCCGGGAAGACGCGGCTCTCTCAGGAGGGGGCCGAGCATGCCGCCGACGGCGGGGCGTGGCCGGACGGGGTCTGGCTCGCCGAACTCGCGCCCGTGACCGACCCCGAGGCCGTCACCGAGGCCGTGCTCGGCGCCGTCGGGGCGCGCGAGACCGTGCTGCGCGGCGCGGGCGCCGAAGAGCTGCGCGGCACCGACACCCCGCTCGGGCGCCTCGTCGAACACTGCGCCTCGCGCCGGCTCCTGCTGATCCTGGACAACTGCGAACACGTGGTGGACGCGGCCGCGGCCCTCGCGGAGTCGCTCCTCGCCCGGTGCCCGGGCGTGACGGTTCTCGCCACGAGCCGCGAACCGCTCGGCGTCCCGGGGGAGTTCCTGCGTCCCGTGGAGCCGCTGCCGCCCGAGAGCGCGCTGCGTCTGCTCGGGGAGCGCGGGGCCGCGGCCCGGCCCGGTTTCGACCCCGACGACGACCCCGAGGCGTGTGACGAGATCTGCCGACGCCTCGACGGCCTCCCGCTCGCGATCGAGCTGGCTGCGGCGCGGCTGCGGCTGCTGACCCCACGTCAGATCGCCGACCGCCTCGACGACCGCTTCCATCTCCTCACCTCGGGAGCCCGTACCGTCCTGCCCCGGCAGCAGACCCTCCGCGCGGTGGTCGACTGGTCCTGGGATCTGCTCGACGCGCCCGAACGGGCCGTCCTGCGCCGGCTGTCCGCGTTCACGGGCGGCTGCGACCTGGAGGCGGCGGAGGCGGTCTGCACGGAACCCGTCCGTCCGACCGCGGAGGCCCACGAGACCGCCCCGCGCGCGGACACCCTCGACGTGCTCGGGTCGCTCGTCGACAAGTCGCTGGTCGTCGCCACGCCCGCCGACGACGGGACGATGCGCTACCGCCTCCTGGAGACCGTCGCCGAGTACGCCGGCGAGCGCCTCGACGAGGCGGGGGAGCGGGCGGAGATCGAGCGGCGCCATCTCGTCCACTACCGCGAACTCGCCCGCCTCACCGACCCCGAACTCCGCGGCGGCGGCCAGCTCCGCGCCATGACCTGGTTCCGCACCGAGTACGAGAACCTGCGCACCGCCCTGCGCCACGCCGTCGCCGAACGCGACGAGCACGAGGCGCTCATGCTCGTCCACTGCCTGCTCTGGTACTGGCAGCTGCGCGATCTGCGCGCCGACGCCCTGCACTGGGCCGAGGCCGCCGCCGCCCTCGGGCCCGACCCCTTCGCGCCGCCGGCCGCCCCCGTCGTACCGCTCCACAAACCCTGCACCGCCGCGGCGCCTCCGCTGAGCGAGGAGCAGCTGTGGGAGGCCCGGCGCGGGGTTCGGCTGATCGAGCTGCTCAACATGGACTACCAGACGGGCCGGTGGACCACCCCCGAGGGTGGGGAGCGGCTGCGCCGCATCGTCGCCGTCTACCGGCCGGGGCTGCCGCAGATGTGCCGGCTTCCCGGCTCCTTCGCCATCTTCGCCGTCCTCCTCGTCGGGGCGGCGGACGAGATGCGGGACGTCCTCGACGCCACCGTCGAGTCGTGCCGTGCCTTCGGGTACGACTGGGAGCTCGCCAACGCCCTCCAGACGCGCGCCAACCTGCTGGCCAACCGGGCCGACTGGGCCGGTGACGCGGCGGCCGACGCCGAGGAGAGCCTGGAGATCTTCGTCCGCCTCGACGATGCGTGGGGCGCTGCCGAGGCACTCTCCTCGCGCGGTGAGGCCCGCGAGCGACGGCTCCGGTTCGAGGGCGCGGCCGAGGACTTCGCCGCCGCCATCGGCTACGCGGAACGGATCGGCGCCCAGTCCCAGATGGGCCTGCTGCGCGCCCGCTACGCGGACATGCTCGCCGTGACCGGTCGCGCCGAGGAGGCCGAGGCGATCCTGCGCCGGGTCCTGGCGGACGAGGAGAACCGCGGGCACGAACCGATGCTCGCGGCGCGGCTGTTCCTGGCGGTGCTGCTCGGCCGCACCGGTCGCACGGCCGAGGCGCGCGAGCAGTTGAAGGCGCTCCTCGCGGACTTCAGCTCCGAGACCCTGTCGATCTTCGGCGGGTTCACCCTCGGCAGCCTGGGCTGGCTGGACAACCTCGACGGGCAGTACGCCTCGGCGCTCGACCTCGCCCGGGAGGCTCTGGACCGGTCCCTTGGCACGCTGTCGATGATGGTCGCCCCGCAGATGGCGGCGGTCCATCTGGTCACCGCCGCCTGGGCGCTCGCCGGCCTCGGCGGTCCCCGAGCGGTGATCGGCGCCCGGCTCCTCGGCGCCCACCCGGGCCTGCTCCCGGAGGGCCATCTGCTCTCGCCGCCCGAGCGGGAGAACCTGGAGCGGGCCACGGAACTCGCCCGCTCCGTGCTCGGCGACGAGGCCTTCGAGGCCGCGTACGCCGAAGGCGGCGGCCTCTCCCTCGAGGAGGCCACCGCCCTGCTCGCACGCGGCGCCGACGCGATCAACGGGCGCGCCGAGCCCTGAAATCCGTAGGACTCAGGTCTTCTTGCGGAACTTGGCGACCGCGAGCGGCGCCGTCACGGCCGTGATCACCACGGCCCAGCCGAGCGTCATCCACACGGAGTCGCCGACGGGGGTGCCGTTGATCATGGCGCGGGCGGCGTCGGCGAGGTTCGACAGCGGGTTGTAGTCGGTGAAGGTCTCCAGCCAGCCGGGCATCGAGGTCGGCGGGGCGAAGATCGAGGAGCCGAACTGCAGCGGCATCAGAACGATCATGGCCATTCCCTGGACGGCCTGGGCCGTCTTCATCGCGAGACCGAGCAGGATGAAGATCCACATCAGCGAGGCGCCGAAGACCATGGACAGACCGATGGCGGCGAAGAGGTCCAGGATCGAGCCCTTGATCTCCAGGCCCAGCAGGAAGCCCATGCCGAGCAGGATCGCGGTGGCGATCAGCATCCGGCCGATCTCGACGACGATCTTCGCGATGAGGACGGAGGACCGGGCGATCGGCATCGTCCGGAACCGGTCCATGACCCCCTTCTTGAAGTCGTCGTTGATGCCCGTGCCGACGGCCATCGCGATGTTCATGCCCATCATCGCCATCAGGCCGGGGACCACGTAGTTCACGTACGCGTCGTTGTTGCCCTTGCCGGAGATCGCGCCGCCGAAGACGTACACGAAGAGCAGGACGAAGATGATCGGCATCAGGACGACGTCGAACATCGACTCCGGGTCCTGCTTGATCTGCAGCGCGTTCCGCCGCGCCAGGGCGCCGATGTGGCGGAGGTTGGCGCGCAGGCCGATCCGGCCCTCGCCGCCGGGGTGCGCGCGCACCGGCGACGGCCCGGGCGCGTCGACGGGAGCCTTGGTGAGCTCTGTGGTCGTCGTGGTGCTCACGCGGCGACCTCCTCGAGGGTCGTGTCGGAAACGGTGGTCTTCTCGCCCGTGATGGCGAGGAAGACCTCGTCCAGGCTGGGCAGGTGCGTGCCGATGTGGGCGATGCCGTAGCCGCGCGCTCCCAGCAGGCCGACGACGGCGGTCAGCTGCTCGTCGCTCAGGATCGGGACGTACAGCACGCCCTCGTCGGGGACGACGGTCGAGCCGGCGATGCCGTCCAGGCCCGACTCGCGCAGCGCGCCGGACATCGCGGGCAGGTCGGCCGGGTCCACCGGGCGGATCGTGAGCGTGCGGCCGCCGACGCGGGCCTTGAGCTCGTCGACCTTGCCGTTGGCGATGACCTTGCCCCGGTCGATGACGGTCAACTCGCTCGCGAGCTGCTCCGCCTCCTCCATGTACTGCGTGGTCAGCAGCACGGTCACGCCCTCGGCGACCATGCGCTTGACCTCGTCCCAGACCTCGTTGCGGGTGCGCGGGTCGAGGCCGGTGGTGGGCTCGTCCAGGTAGAGGACGGCGGGCTGCCCGATCATCGAGGCGGCGAGGTCGAGCCGCCGGCGCATGCCGCCGGAGTACTGCATCGCGGGCCGCTTGGCGGCCTCGGTGAGTGAGAACCGCTCCAGGAGGTCGTCGGCGCGGAGCCGGGCGTCCTTGCGGGAGAGGTCGAGCAGCCGCCCGATCATGTAGAGGTTCTCCCAGCCGGAGAGCTTCTCGTCGACCGAGGCGTACTGGCCGGTGAGGCCGATCGTGCGGCGGAGCTGGCGGGGCTGCTTCACCACGTCGTAGCCGGCGACGGTGGCGGTCCCGGAGTCCGGGACGATGAGGGTGGACAGGCAGCGGACGAGGGTGGTCTTGCCCGCCCCGTTCGGGCCGAGCACGCCGAGAACCGTGCCCTCCCGGACGTCGAGGTCGACCCCGTCGAGGGCCTTCGTCTCGCCGTAGTGCTTCACGAGGCCTCGTACCTCGACGGCGTTGTGTGCGGATCGCGTCATGCCCTCATGAGAACAGCAGCCACCGACAACGCACCGACAGAAGGCCGACAGGGGACCGACAGCCCGCCGACGACAAGACGGCTCACTGACAGAACGGGCGGCCGACAGAAGGGCCGACCGACCGAACGGCACGACGCGGGTCGCGCGCGTACTTCACGCGCGGCCCGCGCCCAGGGGTGCCGATGGACCGGATCAGGACCTAGTGGAAGGTGTGCTCCTCGGCGGGGAACGCCCCGCCGGTGACGTCCTCCGCGAAGGCGCGCGCGGCGTCGCCGAGCGTCTCGCGGAGGTTGGCGTACTGCTTGGTGAACCGCGGGACCTTGCCGCCGGTCAGACCGGCCATGTCGGTCCACACGAGGACCTGGGCGTCGGTGTCAGGGCCGGCGCCGATGCCGATGGTCGGGATGTGCAGCGAGCGGGTGACCTCGGCGGCCAGCTCGGCCGGTACGAGCTCCAGGACGACGGCGAAGGCGCCCGCGTCCTGGGCCGCCTTGGCGTCGCTGAGCAGCCGGTGCGCGGCCTCGTCGCCCCGGCCCTGCACCCGGTACCCCATGGTGTTGACGGACTGCGGGGTCAGGCCCAGGTGGGACATGACCGGGATCCCGGCCTGGACGAGCAGCTCGGTCTGCGGCAGCGAGCGCTCGCCGCCTTCCAGCTTGACGGCGCCGACGCCCGCGTCCTTGACGAGCCGGGTGGCGTTGCGCAGGGCCTGGACGGGCCCTTCCTGGTACGAACCGAAGGGGAGGTCGCCGACGACGAGGGCGCGCTTGGTGCCCCGGACGACGGCGGCCGACAGGAGGGTCATCTCGTCCATCGTGACGGGCACGGTGGTGTCGTAACCGAGGTGACAGTTGCCCATGGAGTCGCCGACGAGCACGACCGGGATTCCGGCCTCGTCGAACACGGACGCGGTCATCGCGTCGTAGGCGGTGAGCATGGGCCACTTCTCGCCGCGAGCCTTGGCCGCGGTGATGTCGTGGACGGAGATACGGCGCGTGCCCTTGCCTCCGTACAGCGCCTTGCTGCTGTCGGGGGACTGCTTCGGGGCAGGCTGAAGCGTCATGGTGAACGGCTCCTTCGTCATCTCGAGGCGCCCTGACGGCGTCCCCGGATCACGTCCATGGTGGCACCTCGCGCCACGGCGCGGAAAGGGGGCCGGAGTGGTGCTGTTCACACCACCGCAACGGAAGAAAGTCGCCGAGTGCGGGCACGCCGGGATGCGTTGGGACACGTCGTTGCGAATGTGCGCGTTCTGTCACAGCCACCCGTCCCCGCGCCACCTGCAGGAACCCGCCGCGCCGCTGTGTCGTCCCCCGTGGCAGTACGGCAGGCCCGGCATCACCTAGTGTCGACGTCGGGTCACAGAGCAAGGCAGTGAGGACTGAGTGATGGCGCGGGTGGACATGGCGGAGACCGAGAACGGCGGCCCGGGGGACGAGCGCTCCCGGCCCCGGTTCCGGGCGGCGCTCGACCGCTGGCGCGGTGACCGGGGCATCTGGCGCCGCGGGATCCTCCTCGCCGTCTGTGCGGTGCTGCTCACCCTGCTGATGGTCTTCCACGCCGAGATCCCCAACCGGATCGGCAACCTGGGCAGCCTCACCGAGACCTTCCTGCCCTGGCTGGGCGTGCTCGTGCCGGTCCTGCTCGTCCTGGCGCTGCTGCGGCGCTCGGCCACCGCGTTGATCGCCCTGCTCCTGCCGACCGTGGTCTGGGTCAACCTCTTCGGGGGGCTCATCACCGACAAGTCCGGTGCGGGCGGCGATCTCACCGTCGCGACCCACAACGTGAACGCCGACAACCCCGACCCGGAGGGGACCGCCCGGCAGATCGCCGCGTCCGGCGCGGACGTGGTGGCCCTGGAGGAGCTCAAGGGCGAGATGGTCCCGGTGTACGAGAGCGCCCTGGCGAGCACGTACAAGTACCACTCCGTGCAGGGCACGGTCGGGCTGTGGAGCAGGTACCCGCTGAGCGATCCGCAGCCGGTGGACATCGGCATGGGCTGGACCCGCGCCATGCGCGCCACCGTCGCCACGCCGAAGGGCGATGCGCGGGTGTACGTGGCGCACCTCCCGTCCGTACGGGTCAAGATGAACGCGGGCTTCACCGCCAACCAGCGCGACAACAGCGCGAACCTGCTGGGCGAGGCCATCGCCTCCGACCGGCTCGAGCGGATCATCCTGCTCGGCGACCTCAACGGCACCATGAACGACCGCGCGCTCAACGCCGTCACCGCGCAGATGCGCTCCACCCAGGGCGCGTCGGGCGACGGCTTCGGCTTCAGCTGGCCGGCCTCGTTCCCGATGGCGCGGATCGACCAGATCCTCGTGAAGGGCGTGGAGCCGGTCTCCTCGTGGACGCTGCCGGAGACCATGAGCGACCACCTGCCGATCGCGGCGCGCCTACGGCTCTGACGCCCGCCCCCCACGCCAGGCCCCACGCTCCGCCCCGGCACCTCGCCGCCCGGCTCCCACACCAGGCCCCGGCGCCTCGCCGCCCCGGCTCCCACGCCCCGCCCCGGCGCCGGGCGCCGCCCCGGCACCACGCCCCACAGCGCCGCCCGGCCTTGAACCGAGCGCAGGTCGAAACCCCCTCTTCACCTGGGGGAGGCCGGCGGGAACATTTCACCTGAGAGTATTTGTTCAGTCGAAGAACTATTCGTCTGGAAAGGCTCTCCCCATGCCCCTGGCGCTGCTCGCGCTCGCCGTCTCCGCCTTCGGCATCGGCACCACCGAGTTCGTGATGATGGGCCTGCTGCCCAATGTCGCCGACGACCTCGGCACCTCCGTCCCCACCGCGGGACACCTCGTCTCCGCCTACGCGATCGGCGTCGTCATAGGCGCCCCGCTGCTCACCGCGCTCGGCTCGCGCGTCCCGCGCAAGAAGATGCTGCTCCTGCTGATGGCGCTGTTCGTCGTCGGCAACCTGGCGTCCGCGCTCGCCCCCGGCTTCGGCTGGCTGATCGGCGGCCGCGTCCTCGCCGGGCTCCCGCACGGCGCGTTCTTCGGCGTCGGCGCCGTCGTCGCCGCGCGGCTCGTGCGCGAGGACCGGCAGGCGCGCGCGGTGGCCACGATGTTCCTCGGGCTCACCGTCGCCAACATCCTCGGCGTACCGGCCGCGACCCTGCTCGGCCAGCACCTCGGCTGGCGGGCCACCTTCCTCGTCGTCACCGTCATCGGCCTGCTGGCCATGGTGGCGCTCGCCCGGCTCGTGCCGTACGTGCCCGTCGACGAGCGGCAGAGCCTGGGGCGCGAGGTGCGCGCGCTCGGCCGCCCGCAGGTTCTGCTCGGTCTGCTCACCGCGGTCTTCGGCTTCGCGGGCGTCTTCGCCGTCTACTCCTACCTCGCGTCGATGACCACCGAGGTGATGGGCTTCGGGGAGTCCTCCGTCACCCTCGTCCTCGCCCTCTTCGGCATCGGCATGACGGCCGGCGCGCTCGCCGCGGGCCCGCTGACCGACCGGGCGCTGCGGCCGACGCTGTACGGCTCCCTCGGCGCCCTCGCGCTCGTCCTGGTCGCCTTCCGTTTCACGATCCATGTGCCGTGGCTGGCGCTCGTGACCGTCGTCGTCCTCGGCGCCGTCGGCTTCATGACCACCACCCCGCTCCAGATGCTGGTCATGAACAAGGCCAAGGACGCGCCGACCCTGGCCTCCGCCTCCAACCACTCCGCCTTCAACCTCGCCAACGCGGGCGGCGCCTGGGCGGGCGGCGCGGCCGTCGCCGCCGGCTGGGGCTGGACCTCCCCGACGCTTGTCGGCGCGGGCCTCGCCGTCGTCGGCCTGGCGATCGCGGCGGTGGCGGGCCTGCGGGACCGTCCACGGACGGACGAGGGCGCCTCCCGCGTGGTCGCGGGAAGCGCCCCGGCCGTCGAGCGGGCCGTCAGCGGCTCGTCGTCTCCCGCCAGCGGTTCGTGATCGGCAGTCGGCGGTCCTTGCCGAAGCCCTTCGCCGAGATCTTGGTGCCCGGCGGGTACTGGCGCCGCTTGTACTCCGCCATGTCCACCATCCGCAGCGTCCGCGTGACCAGCTCCTCGTCGAAGCCGGCCGCGACGATGGCGTCCTTGCCCCGGTCGCGGTCGACGTACATCGCGAGGATCCGGTCCAGGACGTCGTAGTCCGGCAGCGAGTCGGTGTCCACCTGCCCCGGGCGCAGCTCGGCGCTCGGCGGCTTGGTGATCGAGCTCTCCGGGATCGGCGGGGTCATGCCCCGCTCCTCGGCCGCCCGGTTGCGCCAGCGCGCGAGCCGGAACACGGTCGACTTGTAGACGTCCTTGATGGGCCCGTAGGCGCCGACCGAGTCGCCGTACAGCGTCGAATACCCCACCGCCAGCTCGGACTTGTTGCCGGGCGCGAGGACGATGTGGCCCTCCTGGTTGGAGATCGCCATCAGCGTCGTCCCACGCAGCCGGGACTGCAGGTTCTCCTCCGCCAGGCCCGTGAGGCCGAGCGCACCCATGTACGCGTCGAACATCGGCTCGATCGACACCGTACGGAAGTTGAGCCCGGTGCGGCGGGCGAGCTCGGCGGCGTCGCCGCGCGAGTGGTCCGAGGAGTACTTGGACGGCATCGAGACGCCGTACACGTTCTGCGCGCCCACCGCGTCACAGGCGATCGCCGCGACCAGCGCCGAGTCGATTCCGCCGGAGAGACCGATGAGGACCGAGCGGAAGCCGTTCTTGGCTGCGTACGCGCGCAGGCCCACGACCAGCGCCGAGTACACCTCCTCGTCGTCGTCGAGCCGGTCCGCGTAGCCGCCGGTCAGCTCCGGCTCGTACGCGGGAAGCGGCTCCCCGGAGAGCACCACGCGGTCGATCCGCAGACCGTCGTCGACGATGCCGGTGGGCGCGTCGGCCGCGGCGGCCGGCAGGTCGAGGTCGAGGAGCACACTGCCCTCGGAGAACTGAGGGGCGCGCGCGACGACTTCGCCGCTCGCGTCGACGACGATCGAGTCGCCGTCGAAGACCAGCTCGTCCTGACCGCCGATCATCGCGAGATAGGCGGTGGTGCAGCCCGCCTCCTGGGCGCGCTTGCGGACCAGTTCGAGCCGGGTGTCGTCCTTGTTCTGCTCGTACGGCGAGGCGTTGATCGAGACGAGCAGCCCGGCGCCCGCACTGCGCGCGGCCGGCACCCGGCCGCCCTCCTGCCAGAGGTCCTCGCAGATCGCGAGGGCCACGTCGACGCCGTGGACCCGGACGACGGGCATGGTGTCGCCCTGGACGAAGTAACGGAACTCGTCGAAGACGCCGTAGTTGGGGAGGTGGTGCTTGGCGAAGCGCAGTACCACCTCGCCGCGGTGCAGCACGGCGGCGGCGTTCTCGGGGGATCCGGCGGGCCGCCCGAGCCGGGGCTCGGCGCGGTCCGAACGGTCGAGATAGCCGACGATCACGGGCAGCTCCCCGAAACCCGCGGCGTCGAGGCGCCGGGCGAGCGCCCGCAGGGCGTCCCGGGACGCCTCGACGAAGGACGAGCGCAGCGCGAGGTCCTCGACGGGGTAGCCGGTCAGCACCATCTCGGGGAACGCGACCAGATGCGCGCCCTGCTCGGCGGAGTGCCGGGTCCAGTGGACGATCGCCTCGGCGTTCCCGGCGAGATCGCCGACGGTCGAGTCGATCTGATTCAGAGCGAGGCGTAGTTGAGGCACGCGCCCAGTGTAATCGTCAGACCGACGCTATGTCCTGGTGGCGCCAAGGTTCGAGAAGGCCGTCTCGACGTGGCCGGGTGGCCCGGCGCGTCCCGGCGTCGGGCGTCCCGGTGTCCCGGTGTCCCGGACACAGGGACCGGCCGGGCGTCCGCCTACTTCGTCGGGCCGGTCCAGATCGCTTCCTCGTGGTCGAGGATCGTCGGGCTCAGCTCGACCTGCAGCTCCCCGTCCGCCTTCGGCGTGACCGAGAACGTGAAGTCGGCCTTGGCCTGCTTGCCAGGGAGCACGTTGCCCTGGAACATCTCCGTCGCGTTGCTGCCGTCGAAGACCGGCTCGGCCCGCGAGCCCTCCGCGTCGCTCGCGTCCACCAGGGCGCCGGAGACGTCGAGGGTCTTCTTGCTGCCGTTGACGATCGTGACCGTCACCTGGAACGCGCTGTTGCCCTTGGCGTGCCCGGCGGCGAACTGGTCGGGCTCGTAGGCGCGCGGCTTGGAGACGGTCACCTTGATCCCGTCCTCGTACGCGAAGGTCTGACCGAACTTCAGCGCCGCCGGGGCGGTCTCGGTCGGCTCGGCCTCCGTGGGCGCCGCGCCGGGCTCGGCGGGAGCGGCGGTGGCCTTCTCCTGCTTCTCGATCTCCTTGTCGATGTCCTCGGCGATGTCCTTCACCGCGGTGACGACGACGATCAGCCAGACGATCGAGACGACGATGGAGAGCGCGCCGAGGATGAGGCCCGTGAGGGCCATCCCCGTGTTCGTCGCCTCGCCCTTGCGGCCGCGGGAGTGGCCGATGATGCCGAATATGAGGGCCAGTACGCCCAGGATCCCGCCGAGCCAGAACGAGAACGGGAAGATCGCGAAGAGCAGGCCCACGATGCCGAGGACGAGAGCGGTCACCCCGAGACCGTTGCGCGGCTGCTGGAACGGGGGCTGCGGAGGCATCCCGGGCATACCGGCCGGCGGCGGGCTCCAGGAGCTCTGGCCGGGGGTGTTCGTGGGCATGGTCATGCGCATCCTCCGAGGTGGCTGAGGGGTTGACGGTAAGCCAGATGATTATGGAGGAGCCACGTATTTTGTGTGCAACTCGTGTCCATGAGGCGAGAGCCGCCGACATGCGAGGCGCTCGCGCCCCGCTGACCATGGGCTCATGACGACCAGTGAGCACCGCGAATCCGGCCGGATCCACCCCGACCACCCGGGCGAGAAGGCTCCCGAATAGCATCTCGTACCACTATGTCCAGAAGCCGTACGCGACCGGTCGCCGCACTCCTGCTGTCGCTGGGCGCGCTCGCGTACACCGCCTGGGTCCTCGAAGTCGTCGTCCGGACCGGGCTCGACCCGATACGGACGTACGTCTCCGAACTCGCCGCCGCCGACCAGCCGCTGGGCGGGCTGTTCCGCGCGACCGACCTCGTCGCCGGTCTCCTCGTCCTCGCCGGGGCCCTGACCGCACTCGCGCTCCCCGCCCGCCGCCCCTGGACCGTCACCGGCTGGCTCGCCCTCGCCGTCTTCGGCGCCGCCACCGCCGTCGACTCCCGGCTGCCGCTCAGCTGCGCGCCCACCGTCGACCCGGAGTGCGCCGCGCGCGAGACCGCCGGACTCGTACCGGCCACCCACACGGCGCACGCCGTCAGCTCCGGCCTTGCCATGACGGGCGCCCTGGCCGGCATGCTCGCCCTGACGATCGCCGCCCGCCGCTACCGAATCTGGCGGCCCCTCGCCCGCACCGGGCCCCTCGTCGTCGCCCTCGAACTGGCCGCCACCGCCTGGACGCTGGCCGCCGTCGCCGCCTTCGAGGCCGGCAAGGGCACCTTCTCCCTGGGGGCCGGGCAAAGGCTGCAGGTCCTGCTCGTGGCAGTCTGGCTCGCGATACTCGCCGTCTCCGTGGCCAGGGAGAGAGCTTGAGCATGTTCCTACGGGTCGGGGGCGTCGCCCACCACGTCGTCGTCGAGGGCGGCGGACCCGTCTGCGTGCTCAGCGCCGGCCTCGGCATGAGCTGGTTCGACTGGGCCCCGGTCGTCCCGCTGCTGACCCCGCACCGCACGGTCGTCCGCTTCGACCGCCCCGGCCACGGACTCTCCGCCCCGGCCGCCGTCCCACCCAGCGCCACCGGCGAGGCCCACCGCATCGCCGGCCTCCTGGACGCGCTGGGCCACCCGGAGCCCGTCACCGTCGTCGGGCACTCCATCGCCGGGTTCCACGCCGAGGCCTTCGCCCGGCTCCACCCGGACCGTACTTCCGGGATCCTCCTCGTCGACTCCTCCGTCGAGGAGCACGCCCGTACACCCGCCGCGCCGGCCCTGCGTACCGCCGCCGCCCGCGGCCTGGGCACGCTGCTCGCCGCCGTCGGAGCCCCGGCCGCCCTCGGCCCGGCCGTCCGCCGCGCCACCGTTCGGCTCTCCCGCGCCGCCGGCGGGGACCCGGCGCCCCTGGAGCTCGTACGCCGCTGCTACACCACCTCACGCGTCATGCAGGGCACGCTCCTGGAGAACACCCACTACCGCGCGGTCGCCGCCGAACTCCTCGCCCTGCGTGAACGACACCCGCTCCCGCCCGGCCTCCCCGTCACCGTCCTCGCGGCCCCGGACGGCTCCGCCCGCTGGGCGCGGCGGCAACGCGCGCTGGCCCGCCGGCTCGACGCCCACTACGAGGCGGTCGAGCCGTCGGGCCACCTGATGATGCTGGACCGCCCCGACGCGGTGGCACGGGCGGTGCTGCGCCACGGTCCCGGTCAGCGGGACGCGTAGACGCTCGCGCAGAACTCCTTGATCTGCTCGTCGTCCAGATGCTGCGCCAGATCCGCCTCGCTGATCATGCCCACCAGGCGCTTGTTCTCGATGACCGGGAGCCGCTTGATCTGGTGGCCCGTCATCTCGTGGAGTACCTCGCCCACATCCGAACCCGCCTCGATCCAGCGCGGGGTGCCCTGCGCCATCTCTCCGCAGGTGACCTTCGCCGGGTCGCGGCCCATGGCCACACAGCCGACGACGATGTCGCGGTCCGTGATGATGCCGCACAGCCGTTCGTTCTCGTCGGCGATGGGCAGCGCGCCCACATTGAGGTCGCGCATCAGCTGTGCCGCGCGGTCGAGCGTTTCGTGCCGGGGGATCCACTGGGCCCCGGAGTGCATGATGTCCTTCGCCGTGGTCATGGGGTGCGTACCTCCGTCAGAACGTCGTCGTACGTACGTCCCCGAGCGTCAACCATTGTCCGCGTACGAGGCGGCCCCCGCGACCGCTGGGGTCACGGGGGCCGATCGGGGTCATGCTCAGGCGCGCGGCTTCGCGCCCCGCGCCTTCAGCAGATCCGCCATGAGCGCGATCTCGGACTCCTGGGCGTCGACCATGCCCTGCGCGAGGTTCCGCTCGATCTCCACGGAGCACCTGTCCACGCAGCCCTGGGCCATGTGGACGCCGCCCTTGTGGTGGTCGGTCATCAGCTGGAGGTAGAGGACCTCGGCCTGCTTGCCGCTGGCCTTCCGCAGCTGGTCCAGCTCGGACTTCGTCGCCATGCCCGGCATCAGAGCCCCGTCGAGGGGACCGGTGTCGCCGTGCCCGCCCATGCCCATCCAAGCCATCGGCTCGGTGCCCGACTCGACCTTCGGCAGACCCCACATGTCCAGCCAGCCCAGCATCATGCCGCGCTGGTTGGCCTGGGTGTTGGCGATGTCGTACGCCAGCCGGCGCACCTCCTCGTCCTGGGTGCGGTCCCGGACGATGAACGACATCTCGACGGCCTGCTGGTGGTGGACCGACATGTCACGGGCGAAGCCCGCGTCCGCCGAAGCCGACACAGGGGTCGCCGGCGCCTCCTCGCGCTGCGCGGAGGCGACCGTGACGGCGCCCCCGGCGAAGAGCAGCGCGAGGGCGACGGCGACGATCGACGCCCCGTGCGTACGGGTCAGCTTCACTGGGTGGCCCCGACACCGCCGGTGCAGGCCGCGCCCGGCTCCGGGGTCTGCGGGCCCTGCACGTACTTGGTGAAGAAGGCGTCGACCCGCGGGTCGCTCGCGCTGTCCACGGACACCTGCTTGCCCCAGGCGCTCAGCATGATCGCGCCGGACTGGTCGTCGACCGGGCTCATCAGCGAGTACGGGGTCTTCCCGACCTTCTCGGCCAGCTTCTTCACATCGGCCTCCGCGGCCTTCTTGCTGTACGTGACCCAGACCGCGCCGTGCTCCAGCGAGTGCACGGCGTTCATCTCGGCGATCTTCGTCGTGTAGACGTCGCCGTCGCAGTTCTGCCAGACCTGGTCGTGGTCACCGCCGACCGGCGGCTTCATCTCGTAGGTGACCGGGGTGGTCACGTGGTTGCGGCCGAGCTTCTTGGCGTCCCAGGACTTCTCGTCCTTGATGGGGGCCTTGGCGGCTGCCTCCTGCTGCTCCTTCTTCTCGGACTGCTGGTTGAGCACATAGCCGCCGAAGCCGACGAGGCTCAGGACGACCACGGTGGAGACTCCGATGGTGATGAAGCGGTTGCGGCGCTCGCGGGCCTGCTCGGCGCGGCGCATCTCCTCTATTCGGGCGCGGCGGTCGGCGTTGGAGGAGCGGTTGGCGGCCATGGTGATGTCGTCCTTCTCGGATGTGGGGTGGCGTGGGGCGTGAGCCGTGGGGCGGAGCGATGCGGCCCGTCGGCTATGTCCGCAGTACTTGAAGGACGTGCAGGTCCGGTGCGCGGGGCTGCGCGCCGGAGCGGGGCGCCCGGCCGGCGTCGTACGACGGTCCGAGGCGCGGGAAACGGCCCTCCGCGTGGTGCGGCGGGTCGAGCGGCGGCGCGGTGAGCACCGCCGGGCTGAGCGAGGGGAACAGGGAGCAGTCGCCGCGGTCGTACGGGCAGACGTACTCGTCGGCACCCGTGCTCCGCTGATGGTGCGCCTGCGCGGGCTCGTCGTGGGTCACGGCGTCGCCTGCACCCAGACAGACGAAGAGCGCGGCAAGGAGCGTCGCCACGGCACTCACCAGTGCCATGGGACGCGCGCGCCGGGACAGGCGTACGAGTGGAGTGCCCCCCATGGGCGGAGATCGTAGTGGCCGGAGCGCCTGGAGGGGACAGGCGGGGGGAACGTAGGGGGAACAGACGCACGGAATCGGGCGGTCCCCCGTTACCTGAGTCACACCCGAGCAGGCACTATGGGTGTGCAACGTGCGCGAAACCATGTGGTGGGATGCTCAGGTGCCCCCCGATGTGCCCGAGGCGGTGGGAACAGGCGGCCTGACCAGCAAAGATGGGTGTGGAAATGGACAAGCAGCAGGAATTCGTGCTCCGGACGCTCGAGGAGCGCGACATCCGGTTCGTGCGGCTGTGGTTCACCGACGTCCTCGGCTTCCTGAAGTCGGTGGCCGTGGCGCCCGCCGAGCTTGAGCAGGCGTTCGACGAGGGCATCGGCTTCGACGGCTCCGCCATCGAGGGCTTCGCCCGCGTATACGAGTCAGACATGATCGCCAAGCCGGATCCGGGCACCTTCCAGATCCTGCCGTGGCGCGCGGAGGCCCCGGGCACCGCCCGGATGTTCTGCGACATCCTCATGCCGGACGGCTCCCCGTCCTTCGCGGACCCGCGCTTCGTCCTCAAGCGCATCCTGGCCAAGACCTCGGACCTGGGCTTCACCTTCTACACGCACCCCGAGATCGAGTTCTTCCTGCTGAAGGACAAGCCGCTGGACGGCACGAAGCCGACCCCCGCCGACAACTCGGGCTACTTCGACCACACCCCGCAGAACGTGGGCATGGACTTCCGCCGCCAGGCCATCACCATGCTGGAGTCGATGGGCATCTCGGTGGAGTTCTCCCACCACGAGGGCGCCCCGGGCCAGCAGGAGATCGACCTGCGCTACGCCGACGCGCTGTCCACGGCCGACAACATCATGACCTTCCGCCTGGTCATGAAGCAGGTCGCGCTGGAGCAGGGCGTGCAGGCCACGTTCATGCCGAAGCCGTTCTCGGAGTACCCGGGCTCGGGCATGCACACCCACCTCTCCCTCTTCGAGGGCGACCGCAACGCGTTCTACGAGTCGGGCGCGGAGTACCAGCTCTCCAAGGTGGGCCGCTCCTTCATCGCCGGCCTGCTCAAGCACGCCGCCGAGATCTCGGCCGTCACCAACCAGTGGGTCAACTCCTACAAGCGCATCTGGGGCGGCTCGGCCCGCAGCGC
The DNA here is from genome assembly GCF_036237275.1 of Streptomyces sp. NBC_01353. Classification (GTDB taxonomy): domain Bacteria; phylum Actinomycetota; class Actinomycetes; order Streptomycetales; family Streptomycetaceae; genus Streptomyces. The sequence goes on from NZ_CP108352.1 coordinate 6,154,534, forward strand.
GGGCGCGGGCGGCGAGGCCCCCTCGTACATCTGCTGGGGCCACAACAACCGCTCGGCACTGATCCGCGTCCCGATGTACAAGCCCGGCAAGACGGGTTCGTCGCGCGTCGAGGTCCGCTCGATCGACTCCGGCGCCAACCCCTACCTGACCTACGCGGTCCTCCTCGCGGCGGGCCTCAAGGGCATCGAGGAGGGCTACGAACTCCCGGCCGGCGCCGACGACGACGTCTGGGCCCTCTCGGACGCGGAACGCCGCGCGATGGGCATCGAGCCGCTGCCGCAGAACCTGGGCGAGGCGATCGCCCTGATGGAGAAGAGCGAACTGGTCGCCGAGACGCTGGGCGAGCACGTCTTCGACTTCTTCCTCCGCAACAAGAAGCAGGAGTGGGAGGAGTACCGCTCCGAGGTCACCGCGTTCGAGCTGCGGAAGAGCCTGCCGGTGCTGTAGGCGCAGGTCGTCGGCCCGTATGCGGCTGAGACGGAGATCCGGGCCGGTGGCATTCAGCTGCCGGCCCGAATCCGTCTCACCGGATCCCGGCCTTGTGCGATGGTGGTCGTGTGACCAGCTTGGAGGATCTCGTTCGGCTGCGCCGGGCCCGTGACCTGATGGACCGCGAGTACGCGGAGCCGTTGGACGTGCCCGCGTTGGCGCGGGTCGCGCTCATGTCGGCGGGGCATTTCTCCCGCAGCTTTCGGGCCGCCTTCGGCGAGACGCCGTACAGCTACCTGATGACGCGCCGCATCGAGCGGGCCAAGGCGCTGCTGCGGCGCGGGGACCTGTCGGTGACGGAGGTCTGCTTCGAGGTCGGCTGTACGTCGCTGGGGTCGTTCAGCTCGCGGTTCACCGAGCTCGTCGGCGAGAGCCCCAGCGCCTACCGGGCCCGCGACCACGCAGACGGCGCCGCCATCCCCGCCTGCATCGCCAAGATCCACACGCGACCGGTCAGGAACGGAGAAGCGAAAGCCGACCCCCGCTCGTAGCGTGAACGCATGGACATCAACCTCTCTCAGTGCTTCATCGCCGTCGACGACCACGACAAGGCGCTCACCTTCTACCGGGACGCCCTCGGCCTGGAGGTGCGCAACGACGTCGGGTTCGAAGGGATGCGCTGGGTGACGCTCGGCGCCCCCTCGCAGCCCGATGTGGACATCGTCCTCGAACCGCCGCTCGCCGACCCCAACGCCTCGCCCGCCGACCGGGAGGCCATGGCGGAGCTGCTCGCGAAGGGCCTGCTGCGCGGTGTCATCTTCCGCACCGACGACGTCGACGCCACCTTCGAGCGCGTCCGCGCCGCGGGCGGCGAGGTCCTGCAGGAGCCGGTCGACCAGCCGTACGGCGTCCGCGACTGCGCCTTCCGCGACCCCTCCGGCAACATGCTCCGCTTCGCCCAGCCCCGCGGGCAGTGACCCCACCCACGCGGTGTCCTGATACACGCCGTTGACGCTCTGTCGGGGACGGCGGAAACTGCCCCGATGAAGATCACCTCGTTCGTCACCGGGCGTCTGCTGCTGCATCCGCTCACCGTTGCCGAGGCCGAGCGGATCGTCGCGCAGGCGCCCGCCGCGGAGGACCGTTGGGCGCCGGGGTATCCGGCCGACGGGGACCTGGCCGGGGCACGCGGATTCCTCGGCGTGTGTGACGCGCAGGGGGATCCGGGCGTGTTCGGGGCGTACGAGATACGGCGGCGGACGGACGGGGCCGCCGTCGGCGGGATCGGGTTCCACGGGCCGCCGGACGACGAGCGGTTCGTGACCGTCGGGTACGGGCTGATCCCGGACGTACGGGGGCTCGGGTACGCCACCGAGGCGCTGCAGGCCCTGCTCGAACTGGCCAGGGAACAGGGTGTCGCCGGCGCGAAGGGCGACGCCGATCTCGCGAATGTCGCCTCGCAGCGCGTGATGGAGGCCGCCGGGATGCGGTACGCGGGGGAGGACGAGCGGGTGCGGTACTACCGGATGGACTTCACGCCGGTGGTCTGAGTCTGGACCGGTGGTCTGAATACGGACCGGTGGTCTGACATACGGACCGGTGGTCTGAGTACGGACCTGGGGCCCGACTGCGGACGGTGGACCGGGGCTGCGGACGGTGGACCGACTGCGTTGGGACCCACTGCGGACGCGTTGGACCGACCCCGCGGGGCCCCGGCATCGACGTGCCGGGCTGTTCCGCCGCCCCCCGTACCCCTCAGCGTTCCGACAGCTCCGCCGGGGCCTCCTGGACCACCCAGCCGTTGCCGTCCGGGTCCTGGAACGACATGAACGAGTTCCACGTCTCGCCCTTGCCGTCCTCCCAGCCCGTCTTGCCGACGCGCCGGACCGGGCTGACGTCCACGCCCCGGTCGACGAGTTCCTTGCGTGCCGCCTCGATGTCGGTGACGCAGAGCTGAAGGCCGTGCAGGGTGCCCGGGGCCATCGCCTTCGTGCCGGGCATCGGAGGCAACCCGCTCTCCATCGCGATCGAACAGCGCGAGCCCGGCGGCGTCGCCTGGATGACGCGGATCCCCGGCGAGACCTCGGTGTCGAGGTCGATCCTGAAGCCGCACCTCTCGCCGTAGAACTCCTTGGCACGGTCGAGGTCGGTCACGGGCACCAGGACGACTTCGAGCGTCACGTTCATGGGTCTCCTCAGAAACGCCAGCGGGTCTGGCCGAAGGGCTCGCCCTTGGTGAAACCGAACGCCGTGCGCGGCGCCACGGCGAACACCAGGGCCGTCCCACCGTCGCCCACGAACGCGCCGTCGCGCACCTCGAATCGCCAATCGTCGCCGTACTTCTCGACGTACGCCCTGGTCAGCGCCTGTAGGCGAGTCTCGTCGGTCACCCGAACGGCCGTACCTTCGACCACCAGATCGAAGCCCTCGGCGAGCGAGGCGGTCCCGGTGGTGAGGACCACCTCCTTGTTCTCCTCGAGGTTGCGCGCCTTGCGCTCCTCGGGACCCGTGCAGAAGTGCAGCGCGCCCTCCGACCACACCGCGATCAGCGGAGTGACGTGCGGGCGGCCGTCCGGGCGGACGGTGGTGAGCCAGAAGACCTCGGCCTCGGCGAGCCGCACGGCGGCCTCGGACCACTCGGCGGCGTGGGCCTTCGGGTCGCTGAAGCGGGGGTCGAGAGTGGTCTCCGGGGCCATGATCTCCTCCAGTGCGGTCGGCGTTCCTCCAAGGAAGACCGTGCACCGACCCGGAACTCATCGCACGGCGGGCGTCCAGTGCAGTTTCCCGTCCAGGCCCATCGCCGCCACTCCGTCCACGACCCCGCCGGGAGCGCCGGAGAACAGGAACTTCTCCAGCGTCCAGATCGGCCGGGTGCCCGCGCTCGCCGCCGGGGCCGTCGCCAGGACACCCGTACGGGAGCGGACCGCCAGCAGGCTCTGGCCGCCGCCCACCGGGCCGAAGCCGGCGACCCCGCCGGCCAGCTCGGTCACGGGAGAGGCGAGGGCGCCGCCGGAGAGATCGGCCGTGCGCAGGTCGCCGGAGGCGGGCTTGCGGAACCAGAGCCGTATGCCCTGCCCGTCCGGGACGGGGCTCGCACTCATGGCCAGCGTCGTCGCCGGCAGCCCGGTTCGCAGCGGCCCCGACAGCGGCGCGCCGGGTCGCTGCTGCGACCAGGTGAGGACGGTCTTCGTCGTGCCGGCGAACGCGTGGATGCGGCCCGCGCCGTCCGTCGTGGCCACCGGGTCGCCGTGCAGACCGTCGCCGCCCAGGGTGCGCCAGGGGCCCCACCCTCCGTCGGGGCCCTGCTCGCGCGCGGCCGGCCGGTGCCGGCTGTCGCGCAGCAGTACGGTCGCCCGGCCGGTGCCGTCCACGGCCACGGCCGGGGCGCTGATGTCGGAGGTGCCGCGGGCGTCGTTCTTCTCCGGCGTGCCGAGCGACCGCCACGGCCCGAACGCGCCGCCGGGCGCGGACTGCTCGGTCGTCACCACCTCACGGCCGTATGCCTGCGCCGAGCCGAGCGTCGTACGGGTGCCGAACACCGCGATCCGGCCGTCCGGGAGTCGTACGGAGGTCACTCCGCTGTCCAGGCCGTCGCCCTGGAGCAGGACCGGCCCCTGCCAGTCGCCGGCCCCGCCCGCGGGCTTCTTCCACACCGCGAGGCGCCCGTCGAGCACCGAGAAGGCGTGCAGGCCACCGTCGGTGTCGCGCTGCACCCAGGAGGTGGAGGTCCCGCGGGCGTAGCGGATGGTCTCGGTCCAGCCCCATCCGCCGGGACGGCCCGCCACCTTGAGGTCGCCGCAGCCGGCCGGGTCGGCGCAGTCGTTGACCTCGTCGATCCAGGCGTACGTCTTCAGCGTGCTCAGCTTGGCGCCGGCCGACTCGGGGTCGAGGGTGCGCGGCAGCGTGCCGGTGGGGTACCCGAGGTAGTTCTGGACACCGAAGTGGGGACGGCCGGTGGTGGTCGCGTACCGCGCGAGGGCGGCCTGTGCGAACCGGGCGCCGTACAGGTGGTCCTGGTGGTCGGTGTACGTCCCGGTCTTGGCGTTCCGGCCCGGCGTCGGGTCCTGCATCCGGACGAAGGTGGGCCGGAACCGTGTGAGGAGTCCGGCGAGGGTGTCGATCACCTGCTCCCTCGTGTACGAGAAGTCGGTGTCGACGGGGGTGCCGGCGGCGCGCTGCGACTCGAGCGACTCGACCCGGCCGTTCCACAGTCCGTTCAGGCTGTGCGGGCGGTTGCCGTTGATGGAGCCGGCCTCGCGCATCTGGAGCCAGACCAGGCTTATCTGCGGCTTGGCGCGCAGGACGTCCAGCTCCGCCCGGGCCCCGCCGGCCGTGGGGATGACGACCCGGTCCCAGGGGCTGGTGCGGTTGCCGGTGGCCATCTCGGCGTACGCGGCGCGTATGCCGTTCTGCCGGGCCTCGGCGAACGCGGCCTTGTCGGGCGCGGGGCGGTGGGGGGCGCGGGGGCGGGCGTTGACGCCGTCCGACTCGCCGGAGGTCATGTATATGGAGGTCAGGGCCGCGCCCGAGCGTATGGACTGGGCCGTGTCCGGGTTCATGAAGTACAGGTCGTCGTCCGGGTGGGCCACGATCTGGGCCACGGCGACGTCGGGCGTCCGGAGCGGCTTCGTCTCGCGGGCCGGGGCCGCCGCCTGACCTGGCGGGCGATCGGCCCCCTTCGACTCCTGGCTCGCCGGGGCTCCGGAGACGGTGCCGGAGGAGAGGTGGACCAGCCCCGCCAGAGAACCGCCCACGAGCGCGGTCGTCGTCAGGACGGAGACGAGCCGGGCGCGGGGCGTCAGGGAGGGGCGACGGAGACGGACACGCATCGACGGTATGCACTTTCGAAGGACGAACAGGGCCGGGGCAGGACTTCGGCCAGGAAGAGGGACTTTCAAGGAGTACGGTTCATCGGCCGCGAATAGTGAGCAATGTGCGTGACATCACGTGTGATCCTCTGCGAAACGAAGGTGCAGAGTGGGGTGTTATGCCCCAATTCTTCAGTTCTGCTCCCCGGGGCGACCGCGTCGGCCGCTCCGGATAGGCTCGATCAAGGCCCCTCGGAAGAGCGGCTGGGTGGATGGGTGGAGGGAGTCGCGGAATGACGGTGCCGGGGCGCAGAGGCAGTACCTTCACCCGGCTGCTGCGGCACGGGTTCACCGATCCGTCCGGCGCCGAGCGTCTGCTCGACGTCCCCGATCTCGCCGCGCTGCGCGACGACTCCGTGCTCCTCGACGCGCTCGGCGCGACCGCCGACCCCGATCTCGCCCTGCGCGGCCTGGTCCGACTCGTGGAGGCTCAGCCCGACGAGGAGCGCCAGACGCTCACCTCCACGCTGCTCTCGGCCAAGCCCTTCCGGGACAGGCTCCTCGGTGTGCTCGGCGCCTCCGAGGCGCTCGCCGACCATCTGGCCCGGCACCCGAAGGACTGGCAGGCCCTCGTCACCTACGAGGCCGCCGATCTGCACCCCGGGGTCGCCGAGTTCGAGCGGGGCCTCGCCGAGGCCGTCGACGCGATCACCCTGCGGGTCGCGTACCGCCGCTGTCTCCTGGCCATCGCCGCCCGGGACGTCTGCGGCACCACCGACGTCGCCCAGACCGCCGCCGAGCTGGCCGACCTCGCCACCGCGACGCTGCGCGCCGCCCTCGCCATCGCCCGTACCGCCGCCCCCGCCGACGCGGCCCACTGCCGGCTCGCCGTCATCGCCATGGGCAAGTGCGGCGGCCACGAGCTGAACTACGTCTCCGACGTGGACGTGATCTTCGTCGGCGAGGCCGTCGAGGGCGCCGACGAGGGCAAGGCTATGCAGGCCGCGACCCGGCTCGCCTCCCACCTCATGCGGATCTGTTCCGAGACGACCGTCGAGGGCACCATCTGGCCCGTCGACGCCAACCTCCGCCCCGAGGGCCGCAACGGCCCGCTGGTGCGGACCCTGTCGAGCCATCTCGCCTACTACCAGCGCTGGGCGAAGACCTGGGAGTTCCAGGCCCTGCTCAAGGCGCGGGCCGTGGCGGGCGATCCGGAGCTGGGCGCCGAGTACATCGACGCCGTCTCCCCACTGGTCTGGCAGGCCGCCGAGCGCGAGAACTTCGTCCCCGACGTGCAGAAGATGCGGCGACGGGTCGTCGACAACATTCCGGCCGCCCAGGTCGAGCGGGAGCTGAAGCTCGGCCCCGGCGGGCTCAGGGACGTCGAATTCGCCGTCCAGCTCCTCCAGTTGGTGCACGGCCGCGGCGACGCCACGCTGCACAGCGGCACCACCCTGGACGCCCTCGCGGCGCTCGCCGCCGGCGGATACGTCGGCCGCGCGGACGCGGCCCAGCTGGACGAGGCGTACCGCTTCCTGCGCGCCATGGAGCACCGCATCCAGCTGTACCGGCTGCGCCGCACCCATCTCGTCCCCGAGGGCGACAGCGATCTGCGCCGCCTCGGCCGCTCGCTCGGCCTGCGCACCGACCCGGTCGCCGAGCTCAACAAGGAATGGAAGCGGCACGCCTCGGTCGTCCGCCGGCTGCACGAGAAGCTCTTCTACCGACCGCTGCTCGACGCCGTCGCCCAGCTCACCCCCGGCGAGACCCGGCTCAGCCCGAAGGCCGCCGGTCAGCGCCTCGAAGCGCTCGGGTACGCCGATCCCGTCGCCGCCCTGCGCCATCTGGAGGCCCTCTCCTCCGGGGTCACCCGCAAGGCCGCGATCCAGCGGACGCTGCTGCCGGTCCTGCTCGGCTGGTTCGCGGACTCCGCCGACCCCGACGCCGGGCTCCTGGGCTTCCGCAAGGTCTCCGACGCGCTCGGCAAGACCCCCTGGTACCTGCGGCTGCTGCGCGACGAGGGCGCCGCGGCCGAGAACCTCGCGCGGGTGCTCTCCGCCGGGCGGCTCGCCCCCGACCTGCTGCTGCGCGCCCCGGAGGCGGTCGCGCTCCTCGGCGACCCGGAGGGGCTGAAGCCGCGCGGGCGCGACCACCTGGAGCAGGAGATCCTCGCGGCGGTCGGCCGCGCCGACGGCGCCGAGCAGGCGGTCGCGGCGGCCCGTGGCGTACGGCGCCGGGAGCTGTTCCGTACCGCGGCGGCCGATCTCATCGCCTCCTACGGGACGGAGGACAACCCCCGCGAGGCCGATCCGGGCGCGCTGGTCGACCAGGTCGGCCAGGCCCTCACCGGCCTCAACGCGGCGACGATCGCGGGCGCGCTGCGGGCCGCCGTGCGCGAAGGATGGGGCGACACGCTGCCCACGCGGTTCGCGGTCATCGGCATGGGCCGCTTCGGCGGGAACGAACTCGGCTACGGCTCCGACGCCGACGTCCTGTTCGTCCACGAGCCGCGCGAGGGCGTCGACGAGCAGGAGGCCGCCCGGGCCGCGAACCAGGTCGTCACCGAGATGCGCAGACTCCTCCAGGTCCCCACGGCCGACCCGGCGTTGCTCATCGACGCGGATCTGCGCCCGGAGGGCAAGAGCGGCCCGATGGTCCGCACGCTGAAGTCGTACGAGGCCTACTACCGCCGCTGGTCCCTGGTCTGGGAGAGCCAGGCGCTGCTGCGCGCCGCCCCCATGGCGGGCGACGCGGACCTCGCCCGGCGCTTCATCGATCTGATCGACCCGCTGCGCTACCCGGCCGAGGGGCTCGGCGAGGACGCGGTGCGCGAGATACGGCGTCTCAAGGCCCGGATGGAGACCGAGCGTCTGCCGCGCGGCGCGGATCCGACGCTCCACGCCAAGCTCGGCCGGGGCGGTCTGAGCGATGTCGAGTGGACGGTCCAGCTGTTCCAGATGCGGCACGGCTGGGCCGAACCGGGCCTGCGCACCACCCGCACCCGGGAGGCCCTGGCCGCCGCCCACGCGGCGGAGCTCCTCCCCACGGAGGAGGCACAGATCCTCGACGAGGCATGGGTCCTGGCGACCCGCGTCCGCAACGCGGTGATGCTGGTACGCGGCCGCCCGGGGGACACCTTCCCCTCGGACGGCCGCGAACTGGCGGCGGTCGGACGGTACTTGGGCTACACCCCCGGCCATGTCGGCGAGATGGTGGACGACTACCGCCGCATCACCCGGCGGGCCCGCGCGGTCGTCGAGGAGCTGTTCTACGGCGCGTAGGAACGGAGCGATGACGGCGGCGTCACTTCAATGCGGAGGCGCCTACGGAGTGTTCAGCAGCTTCCGGCAGTGCGCCAGGTACCCCGCGAGTGCCAGCTCGAAGGCCGCGTCCGCGCGGCCGTCGCCGATCGCGGCCAGGGCGCCCGCGAGTCTCGGGGTGGCCGTCTCGTCGGCGAGTTCCCACATGGCCTCGGGGGCGGCCATGTCGAGGGCCGAGCCGAGGACCAGGTTCTCCAGAGCGATGATCACCGGCATGACGTCGGGCAGGGCGAAGCCCGCGTCCAGGAGGAGGCCGACGGCTCGTTCGTACTGGAGGAGCACCTTCGGCGCGCGGACCGGTGACGTGGTGAGCAGCGGGATGGTCCGCGGGTGCGCGGCGAAGGCGGCGCGGTAGGAGCGCGCCCATGCCGCCATGGCCGCGTCCCAGGGGTCCCGGTCGAGCGTGCCGCCGTCGATGGCGTCGCAGACCCGCTCGCGCAGGAGCTCCACGATCCCGTCCCTGCCGTCCACATGGTGGTACACCGAAGCCGTCTGGGTGCCGAGCCGCCGAGCGATCTGCGGGACGCTGAAGTCGCCCTGCTCGTCGACGAGTTCGAGCGCCGTCGTGGTGATGCGCTCCCGGTCGAGCAAAGGGGTCCGCGGCCGTCCCATGTACCCGCTCTCTCTGTGAGGTCTTCCCGTACGCCGTGACGGAGGCTACATTGCCGCAAACCGAAAGCCTTTAGGTTTCCTTTCGCGGAAGGGCTTCCCCTCCCATGTCCTCATCCACCTCCGACGCGCCCAAGGGGCTGAGAACCGGCACCCTCTCCACCGCCGACGTCTCCTTCTTCGTCGTCTCAGCCGCCGCCCCGCTCACCGTCATGGCCGGCGTCGCCCCGATCGCCGTCGTCCTCGGCGGCATCGGCGCACCCGCCGGCTATCTCCTGGCCGGCATCACCCTGGCGGTCTTCGCCGTCGGATTCACCACCATGAGCCGCCACGTGAAGAGCGGCGGCGCCTTCTACGCCTACATCACCCGCGGCCTCGGCAAGCCCGTCGGTATCGCCGCCGCCCTGCTCGCCATGCTCGGCTACAACGGCATGGAGATCGGCGTCTACGGACTGCTCGGCACCGCCACCGCCGACACCGCGCAGGCCCTGTGGGGCGTCGACATCCCCTGGCTGCCCGTCTCCCTCGCCGGGCTCCTGCTCATCTGGTACGGCGGCTTCCGCTCCATCGACTTCGGCGCCAAGGTCCTCGGCGTCCTGCTCGTCGCCGAGACCGGCATCCTCGTCCTGCTCGCGGGCGGCGTGCTCCTCGACGGCGGCGCGGACGGGCTCTCCCTCGGCTCGTTCACGCCCGGCAACATCCTCGTCCCCGGCAGCGCGGCCGTCCTGGCCTTCGCCTTCGCCGCCTTCACCGGCTTCGAGTCGACCGTCATCTACCGCCGCGAGGCCCGCGACCCGAACCGGACCGTTCCCCGCGCCACCTACATCGCCGTCACCTTCCTCGGCCTCTTCTACGCCTTCGTCGTCTGGACCGTCATCCAGGCCTTCGGCGACGACACGGTGGTCCAGGCTGCCACCGACGACCCCGGCGGCCTCTTCTTCGCCGCCATCACCACCTACGTGGGCGCCTGGGCGGCCGACCTGATGCACATCCTCATCGTCACCAGCGTCCTCGCCTCACTCCTCGCCTTCCACAACGCGATCAACCGCTACGGTCTCGCCCTCGCCGAGGAGGGCGTCCTGCCCAAGGCCCTCGGCCGCGTCCACCCCCGCCACCGCTCCCCGTACCTCGCCGGCATCCTGCAGACCGCCCTCGGCGCGGCCGTCGTCCTCGCCTTCGCGGCCGCGGGAGCCGACCCGTACCAGCAGCTCCTGCTCTGGGTGAACACCCCCGGCATGATCGGCCTGATGGTGCTCCAGCTGCTTGCCGCGCTCGCCGTGCCGCTGTTCTTCCGTCGGATCAGCCACGACGAGGGACCGCTGCGCACGGTGGTCGCCCCCGTCACCGCTTTCGTCCTGCTCGCCGGGGCGATCACGCTCGTCGCCCTCCACGTCGAGCTGTTCACCGGTGCCTCCGCCACCGTCAACACCGTCCTGCTCGCCCTCGTCCCCGCCGTCTTCGTCCTCGGACTCCTCCTCGCGTACCGGCTGCGCCGTACTCGCCCCGAGGTCTACGCGAACTTCGCCGCGGAACCCGAAACCGAAGAGCCCGAAGCCGAAGAGCCCGAAACCGAGAAGACCGCAGAAGGAGCATCGTCGTCGTGTCCGCACCCGACCTCGTCCTCGTCAACGCCCGTGTCCGCGATCCCGAGCTCACCGGCGCCACTGCCGTCGCCGTCCGCGACGGACTGATCACCGCCGTCGGAGACGACACCGACGCCCGCGGCTGGCGCGGCGCGGGCACCGAGACGGTCGACCTCGGCGGCGCCACCCTCACCCCCGGCCTCACCGACGCCCACAGCCACCCCGTCTGGGGCCTGGAGATGTTCACGGGCACCGACCTCTCCGGCGTACGCGACCTCGACGAGCTGCGCGCGGTCCTCGCCACGGCCGAGCGCCGCGACGGCTGGATCATCGGCTTCGCCCTCGACCACAACGTCTTCGGCGGCCGACCGATCCACCGCGAGCTCATCGAGGACGTCCTCGGTGGCGCCCCCGCCTTCCTGCGGCTCTACGACGGCCACTCCGCCCTCGCCGGCGAGGCGGCCCTGAAGGCCGCCGGTATCCATGGTCCGCGTGCCTTCGCGCAGCGTTCCGAGATCGTCTGCGACGCCGAAGGACGGCCCACCGGCCATCTGATCGAGCACGCCGCCATGGACCTCATGACGCCCGTGCTCCCCGCCCAGCCCTACGCCGAGCGACGCGACCGGCTCGTCGAGCTGCTGACCTCCATGGCCGCCACCGGACTGACCGGCGCCCATGTCATGGACCTCGGCAGCCACGACGTGCCCGGCCTGCTCACCTCCCTGGAGGCCGACGGCGATCTGCCGCTGCGCCTGCGGCTCGCCCCCTGGTGCATGCCCGGTGCCGACCCGGAGGAGCTGGCGGAGCTCGTACGGCTCCAGGAGCGGTCGGGGCGGCTGTGGCGGGTCGGCGGGGTGAAATTCTTCATGGACGGCACCGTGGAGGGCGGCACCGCCTGGCTCGAACACGCCGACTGCCACGGCCAGGGCACCGACGCCTTCTGGCCCGACCCGGCCGCGTACTCGGCCGCCGTACGCCACTTCCACGAGGCCGGCGTCGGCACCGCCACGCACGCCATCGGCGACGCGGCCGTCCGGCACGTCCTCGACACGGTGGAGGCACTGGGTGCCGGTGGTCCCCGGCATCGGATCGAGCACATCGAGACCGTCCCGGACGGCGAACTCGCCCGGTTCGCCGCACTCGGCGTCGTCGCCTCGATGCAGCCCCCGCACACCGCCTACACCCGCGCCGACCACACGGACGAGTGGTCAAAGCGGCTCGGCGACGAGCGGGCGGACCGCGCCTGGCGCTGCCGGGACCTGCGGGACGCGGGCGCGTACCTCGCGCTCGGCTCGGACTGGCCGATCGCCCACTACGACGCCCGTCAGGTCCTGGCCACCGCCCAGGCCCCGCGCGGCGCCGCCTCGGCCCGCCCGGGACTGAGCGGCCTCATGGCGCTGGAGGGCATGACCACGCACGCGGCGGTCGCGGCGGGCGAGGAGAAGGTCGCGGGGCGGATCGCCCCGGGGCACCGGGCGGATCTGACCGCTTTCACGGTCGACCCCGTGACGGCACCCGGCGACGAGACCTCACAGGCGCCGATCCGGCTCACGACGGCCGGCGGCCGGATCACGTACCGGAGCTGACCTTCGACGAGGCACGCGCGCGGTCCGTCTCCGCCTCCGAGTCCGGAGGCGGACCGCCCTGTGCCACAGGTGCGGGCGTTTCCACCAGCTTGGGCAGTCGCTGCGGCAGTGCCCCGTACCAGAAGTAGGAGACGGCGAAGCCGAAGGCCAGGCAGATCATGCCGCCCACCGCGTCCAGCCAGAAGTGGTTGGCGGTGGCGACGATCACGACCAGGGTCGCGGCCGGATAGAGCAGACCGAGGATGCGCGCCCAGGGCGCCGAGGCCAGCGCGAAGATGGTCAGACCGCACCACAGTGACCAGCCGATGTGCATCGACGGCATCGCCGCGTACTGGTTCGACATGTGCTTCAGGTCGCCCGAGGCCATCGAACCCCAGGTGTGGTGCACCAGGACCGTGTCGATGAAGCTCTGGCCGTTCATCAGCCGGGGCGGCGCGAGCGGATACAGGTAGTAACCGACCAGCGCCACACCGGTGGTGGCGAACAGGACCGTACGGGACGCGGCGTAACGGCCCGGCTGCCATCGGTACAGCCACACGAGCACACCGATCGTCACGACGAAGTGCAGCGTGGCGTAGTAGTAGTTCATCGACACGATCAGCCATGTCATCGAATTGACGCCATGGTTGACGGCCTGCTCGAAGGCCAGCCCGAGGGACTTCTCCACGTCCCAGATCCAGTCGGCGTTCTTCAGCGCCTGGGCCTTCTGCTCCGGTACCGCGTTGCGGATGAGCGAGTAGGTCCAGTAGCTGACGCCGATCAGCAGGATCTCGAACCAGATCCTGGGACGTCGGGGCGCGCGAAGGCGTGCCCGCATTCCGCCACCGTCCGGCATGGGTGACGGGGCGGCCGCCGTCCGGCCTTCCAAACTCTTCACGGTCGATTCACCCATAGGAGGAGAGTCTGCCAGATCCACGCCCCCCGTCCGATCATCCCTCGGACGGGTTCGGGGCGCACACGCTCCACCTTGCGATGGAGTCCCGGCTCAGTGGTTGCCCTGATGCGGCGCGGAAGCGGTTGAACCGCGAACGACCAGCTCAGGCATGAAGACGAACTCGCTGTGCGGCGCCGGGGTCCCCCCGACCTCCTCGAGCAGCGCCCTGACCGCGGCCTGCCCCATCGCCTGCACGGGCTGCCGGATGGTGGTGAGCGGCGGATCGGTGAACGCTATGAGGGGCGAGTCGTCGAAGCCGACGACGGAGACGTCCTTGGGGACCTGGAGCCCCTGCTGGCGGGCGGCCCGGATGGCACCGAGTGCCATCATGTCGCTGGCGCACACGACGGCCGTGCAGCCCGCGGAGATCAGGGCGCCGGCGGCGGCCTGCCCGCCCTCCAGGGTGTACAGCGAGTGCTGGATCAGCTCCTCGGACTCCTCGGGGGACAGGCCGAGCCGCTCCTTCATCCCTCGCTGGAACCCCTCGATCTTGCGCAGCACGGGCACGAACCGCTTCGGCCCCACGGCGAGCCCGATCCGGGTGTGCCCGAGCGCGGCGAGATGTGTCACGGCCAGCTGCATCGCGGCCCGGTCGTCGGGCGAGACGAAGGGGGCCTGCACCTTGGGCGAGAAGCCGTTGATGAGGACGTACGGGACGCCCTTGCCGCGCAGCTGGTCGTAGCGCGTCATGTCGGCGGTGGTGTCGGCGTGGAGTCCGGAGACGAAGATGATCCCGGAGACACCCCGCTCGACCAGCATGTCGGTGAGCTCGTCCTCGGTGGACCCGCCGGGGGTCTGGGTGGCGAGGACGGGGGTGTAGCCCTGACGTGTCAGGGCCTGCCCGATGACCTGCGCGAGCGCGGGGAAGATCGGGTTGTCCAGTTCGGGGGTTATCAGCCCGACGAGCCCGGCACTGCGCTGACGCAGTCGTACGGGCCGCTCGTATCCGAGGACGTCGAGTGCGGCAAGCACGGATTCACGGGTGGCCGCGGCCACACCGGGCTTGCCGTTGAGCACGCGGCTGACTGTGGCTTCACTGACCCCCGCCTGGGCTGCGATGTCGGCAAGCCGCGCGGTCATGGGATTGGACTGTACCGGTCGCACGTCAGATTGCCCACCAAACGCAGGAGTCGGCGGGAACCCGGACGTTGTGCGCGTCCGCGGCGCCGCGGTCGAATTCCCCGGCGGGGGAGGGGAGTGCGGGGGCGGTCACCCCGACTCCCCCGTTGCCGCGCGGGCCTTCGGCCGCCGCTTCCGGCCCGTCCGGCGTGCCGCTCGCGCGCCGGGCGCCGCCCGCGTCGACGGCGCGCGGCGCGGTGCTGTCGCCCGGCGAAGCCGGGGCGAAGGGCGCGCCGTGCGGGCCCGCCTCCTCCCCGTGCCGCGGGCCTGCGACCGCGGAAGGAGCCTGCAGCCCGCCGCGGGCGGGGAGCGCGCTGCTCAGCAGCGCGCTCCCCGCGAGCGGCAGCTCCACCTCCCGCTCGGTCGTGTTCAGGGTGACCACCACATCGCCCGTGGCCGAGCGCCGACGGAACCCCAGGACGCCCTCCGGGGCGTCCAGCCACTCGACCGTGTCGCCCGCGCCGAGGGCCGGGTGCTCGCGACGGAGCCGCAGCGCGCGGCGGTAGAGCTCCAGGGTCGAGGACGGGTCGCCGGTCTGGGCGGCGACGCTGAGGGCGGGCCACTCCGGGGGCTGCGGGAGCCAGGAGCCGGCCGGACCGAAGCCGTGCGACGGGCCTTCGGCGGTCCACGGCAGCGGGACCCGGCAGCCGTCGCGCAGCCCGTCCTGGCCGTCGCCGCGCCAGAACGCCGGGTCCTGGCGGAGCTCGTCCGGCAGGTCGGCCACCTCGGGCAGGCCCAGCTCCTCGCCCTGGTAGACGTAGGCCGAGCCGGGCAGCGCCAGCATCAGCAGGGCCGCCGCCCGCGCGCGCTCCAGGCTCCCGTACCGCGTGGTGTGCCGTACGACGTCGTGGTTGGAGAGCACCCAGGTCGTCGGCGCCCCCACCGAGGCCGTCGCGCGCAGCGACGCGTCGACGACCGACCGCATCGCCTCCGCGTCCCACGAGCAGTTCAGGAACTGGAAGTTGAACGCCTGGTGCAGCTCGTCGGGGCGTACGTACAGCGCGAGCCGCTCCGGCGTCGGCGCCCACGCCTCCGCCACTCCGATGCGGTCGGGGCCGTACGACTCCAGGAGCCGGCGCCAGCCGCGGTGGATCTCGTGCACCCCGTCCTGGTCGAAGAAGGGCAGCCGCTGGGTGCCGATCAGCTTCGCCTGCTGTCCGCGTCCGATATCGGGCAGGCCCTCCGCCTTGACCATGCCGTGGGCGACGTCGATCCGGAAGCCGTCCACCCCCAGGTCCAGCCAGAACCGGAGCACGGAGTCGAACTCGGCCCGTACCTCCTCGTTCGTCCAGTCCAGGTCCGGCTGCTCGGGCGCGAAGAGGTGCAGGTACCAGGAACCGTCCGCGACCCGTGTCCACGCCGGGCCGCCGAAGACGGACTCCCAGTCGTTGGGGGGCTGCGTGCCGTCCGCGCCCCGACCCGGCCGGAATACGTACCGGTCCCGGCCCGCCCCCGCGAGCGCCGCCTCGAACCAGGGGTGCCGCTCCGAGGTGTGGTTCGGGACGATGTCCACGATGACCTTCAGGCCGAGGTCGTGCGCCGCGCGCACCAGGTCGTCGGCGTCCGCCAGGTCCCCGAAGAGCGGATCCACCGCCCGGTAGTCCGTCACGTCGTAGCCGCCGTCCGCCTGCGGGGAGGCGTAGAACGGCGTCAGCCACACCGCGTCCGCGCCGAGACCGGCGATGTGCGGCAGCCGCTCCCGCACCCCGCGCAGGTCCCCGATCCCGTCGCCGTCACTGTCCGCGAAGGAGCGGACGTACACCTGGTAGATGACGGCGTCCCGCCACCAGTCGGTACGGGGGCCGCAAGGACTTGCAAGGTTCGACGGCGACGGTGAGGTGAGCTCGTGGGCCATGTGCGGTGTCCCTCTCGCGTGTTCCGGATGTAGGGCGTCTTCCTGCCCAACGAGGTCAAAGCGGACATGAAACGGTCCTGCAAGCCGCGATGAAAAGGTTTGCAGGCCGTCCGGCGCCCCGCAAGAGGCCCTCGATTCCCGCTGTCAAGCGACTCGTCGGCAACCTTCAGGACACGCCGATGTAACGATCCCCGCTCCTTGCAGAAAGTTCTCGCAAGCTCTTTCGGCTCGTTTTCATCCCTGTTACGTTCCTGGCAACCCGGCGCGCCGCGAGGGAGCGGTCGCATGAGGCAGGTTCCAGCCCCTCGTCCCCCCGGGATCAGTTGAAGGAGTTCACATGCGGCGTGGCATAGCGGCCACCGCGCTGGTCGCGGCCCTGGGCGTGACCCTGGCGGCGTGCGGAAG
This sequence comes from Streptomyces sp. NBC_01353, assembly GCF_036237275.1. Taxonomy (GTDB): domain Bacteria; phylum Actinomycetota; class Actinomycetes; order Streptomycetales; family Streptomycetaceae; genus Streptomyces. The sequence goes on from NZ_CP108352.1 coordinate 6,171,183, forward strand.
CGATGACGGCAACAGCGGCGGCTCGAAGGGCTCGGGCGAGCTCTCCGGCACCGTGACCTGGTGGGACACCTCCACGGTGGGCAGCGAGGACAAGGTCTTCAAGAAGCTGGCCGAGGACTTCACGAAGAAGCACCCCAAGGTCACCGTCAAGTACGTGAACGTGCCGTTCGGTGAGGCTCAGAACAAGTTCAAGAACGCCGCCCAGTCCGGCAGTGGCGCCCCCGACGTGATCCGCTCCGAGGTCGCCTGGACCCCGGACTTCGCGAACCTCGGCTACCTCGCGCCGCTCGACGGCACGGCCGCGCTGAAGGACGACAAGGACTTCCTCAAGCAGGCCTCCGCCTCCACCAAGTACAACGGCAAGACCTACGGCGTGCCGCAGGTCATCGACTCCATGGGCATCTTCTACAACAAGAAGATCTTCAAGGACGCCGGCGTCGATGTCCCCAAGAGCGTCGACGAGCTCAAGTCCGTCGCCACCAAGATCAAGGAGAAGACCGGCAAGACCGGTCTCTACCTGCGCGGCGACGACGCCTACTGGTTCCTCTCCTTCCTCTACGGCGAGGGCGGCGACATGGCCAACGCCGAGCAGAAGAAGATCACCATCGACAACGCCGCCGGCGTGAAGGCCTTCTCCACCGTGAAGGACCTGGTCGACTCGAAGGCCGCGATCACCGACGCGACCAACGGCTGGGACAACATGCAGGCCGCCTTCAAGGACGGCAAGGTCGCGATGATGATCAACGGCCCGTGGGCCGTCTCCGACACCTACGCGGGCAAGGAGTTCGCCGACAAGGCGAACCTCGGCATCGCGCCGGTCCCCGCCGGCTCCGCCGGCCAGGGCGCCCCGCAGGGCGGCCACAACCTCGCCGTGTACGCGGGCTCCAAGAACCTGGACGCCTCCTACGCGTTCGTCGAGTACATGACCTCCGTCGAGGCGCAGACCACCGCCGCCAAGGAGCTCAGCCTGCTCCCGACCCGCGAGTCCGTCTACGTCAAGCCGGACGTCGCGAGCAACGAGATGATCGGCTTCTTCAAGCCGGTCGTCGAGAAGGCCGTCGAGCGCCCCTGGATCCCCGAGGGCGGCAGCCTCTTCGCGCCGCTGCAGACCGAGTACACCAAGGTCCTCACCAACCAGGCCACCCCGGAGCAGGGCGCCAAGGCGACGGGTGACGCCTACCGCAAGCTCCTGAAGGACTGGAAGTAACTAGGAAGGCAGGCCGGCTGATGGCTGTGGACACCAGCAGCCAGTCGGCGGTGAAGGCCGCGGGCGACGACGCCCGCGGCCGCCACCGTGGTACTGGCACCCCCGGGGGAAAGGTGCGCCGTTCCCTCTCCACACACTGGTACGCCTGGGCGATGGTCGCTCCGGTGGTGATCGTGATCGGCGTGATCATCGGGTACCCGCTGGTACGCGGGATCTACCTCTCGCTCACCGACGCCAACGAGCGCAACGTCGCGCGGAGCATCGGCGTCAACGAGATACCCGCGACCTACGAGTTCGTCGGCCTGGACAACTACGTCGAGGCTCTCACCGGGGGGCAGTTCTTCAGCACCCTCGGCTGGACGCTGGTGTGGACGGTGTGTTGTGTCTCCGTCACCTTCGGCCTCGGCCTCGGCCTCGCCAACATCCTCAACCGCAGGATCGCCGGCCGTTCCTTCTACCGGATGATGCTGATCCTGCCCTGGGCCGTGCCCGGCTTCGTCTCCGTCTTCGCCTGGCGCTTCCTGTACGACGAGCGCCGCGGCATGCTCAACCAGATCCTCGCCGGCGGCGGCATCGACGCCGTGCCGTGGCTCAACGACCCCACCTGGGCCAAGTTCTCGGTCATCGCCGTCAACGTCTGGCTGGGCGTCCCCTTCATGATGGTCGCCCTGCTCGGCGGACTGCAGTCCATCCCCGGTGAGCTCTACGAGGCCGCCGAGATGGACGGTGCGAACGCCTGGCAGCGCTTCCGGAACATCACGCTTCCCGGGCTGCGCTCGGTGTCCACCACCGTGATCCTGCTGAGCACCATCTGGACCTTCAACATGTTCCCGGTGATCTTCCTGCTCACCCGGGGCGGGCCAGGCGAGGCCACCCAGATCCTGGTCACCCAGGCGTACAAGTTCTCCTTCGAGATCAGCCCCCGTGACTTCGCCCAGTCGTCCACCTGGGGCGTCCTCATCCTGATCCTCCTGATGGGCTTCGCCGCGATCTACCGGCGAGTCCTCCGCAAGCAGGGAGAAGTCTGGTGACCACCGCACAGACCACCGCGACCAACGCCCCCCGGCGCGGCCGCCGCTCGCCGCTCGCCTCGATCGGGCTGCACACCACCCTGATCGTCGCCTCCGTGATCGCCGTCTTCCCGGTGCTGTGGGTCCTGCTCACCTCGCTCAAGCCGGCGAAGTACGCGACCACGTCCGACTTCTTCAAGGAGACGACGCTCGCGAACTACACCGACCTGCTGGAGAACACCGAGTTCCTCGCATGGTTCGGCAACTCGCTGCTCATCGCGGGCCTCACCACGCTCCTCGGCGTCTTCGTCGCCTCCACCACCGGCTATGCCGTCAGCCGCTTCCGGTTCCCCGGCAAGCGCGGACTGATGTGGACGCTGCTGATCACCCAGATGTTCCCGGTCGCCGTCCTCATCGTGCCGATCTACAACATCATGGCGACGCTCGGACTGCTGAACAGGGCCGCCGGTCTGGTCATCACGTACCTGACCATCGCCGTCCCCTTCTGCGCCTGGATGATGAAGGGCTTCTTCGACACCATCCCGCGCGAGATCGACGAATCGGGCCAGGTCGACGGGCTCAACCCGTTCGGCACCTTCTGGCGGCTGATCCTGCCGCTCGCCAAGCCGGGCCTCGCGGTGACCGCGTTCTACTCCTTCATCACCGCCTGGGGCGAGGTCGCGTACGCGTCCGCCTTCATGGTCGGCGACGAGAACCTCACCCTGGCCGGCGGACTGCAGAAGTTCGTCAACCAGTACGGCGCCCAGTGGGGTCCGATGTCCGCGGCCTCGGTGCTCATCGCCATCCCGGCGGCGCTGGTGTTCCTCTTCGCCCAGCGGCACCTGGTGACCGGCATGTCCGCCGGCGCCGTCAAGGGCTGACCCTGAACACCCCACACGTACCTCCCTCCTTACCTCTCAAGGAAGACATGACCCAGCACCTCGCTGCCCCCGCCGCCGCCCCGACCACCGGCACGCACACGGGTTGGTGGAGAGACGCGGTGATCTACCAGGTCTATCCGCGCAGCTTCGCCGACGGAAACGGCGACGGCATGGGCGACCTGGAGGGCATCCGCGGCCGGCTGCCGTATCTGAAGGAGCTCGGCGTCGACGCCGTCTGGCTCAGCCCGTTCTACGCCTCCCCACAGGCCGACGCGGGTTACGACGTCGCCGACTACCGGGCCATCGACCCGATGTTCGGCAGCCTCCTCGACGCCGACGCGCTCATCCGCGAGGCGCACGAGCTGGGCCTGCGGATCATCGTCGACCTGGTGCCCAACCACTCCTCCGACCAGCACGAGTGGTTCCAGCGCGCGCTGCGCGAGGGCCCCGGCTCCCCGCTGCGCGAGCGCTACCACTTCCGCCCGGGCAAGGGCGAGAACGGCGAACTGCCCCCCAACGACTGGGAGTCCATCTTCGGCGGCCCCGCGTGGACGCGGGTCGAGGAGGCGGACGGCACCCCCGGAGAGTGGTACCTGCACCTCTTCGCGCCGGAGCAGCCCGACTTCAACTGGGAGCACCCCGCCGTACGCGACGAGTTCCGCTCCATCCTGCGGTTCTGGCTCGACATGGGCGTCGACGGCTTCCGCGTCGACGTCGCCCACGGTCTGGTCAAGGCCGAGGGGCTGCCGGACATCGGCGCGCACGACCAGCTCAAGCTGCTCGGCAACGACGTCATGCCGTTCTTCGACCAGGACGGCGTCCACGAGATATACCGCTCCTGGCGCCAGGTCCTCTCCGAGTACGACGGAGAGCGCGTCCTCGTCGCCGAGGCGTGGACCCCGACCGTCGAGCGCACCGCGCACTACGTGCGCCCCGACGAGATGCACCAGGCCTTCAACTTCCAGTACCTGGGCACCCATTGGGACGCCGAGGAGCTGCGCCGGGTGATCGACGCCTCGCTCGCCGCGATGCGTCCGGTCGGTGCCCCGACGACCTGGGTGCTCTCCAACCACGACGTCACCCGGCACGCCACCCGCTTCGCCAACCCGGCGGGCCTCGGCACCCAGCTGCGCGAGCCCGGCGACCGTGAGCTGGGTCTGCGCCGGGCCCGGGCCGCGACGCTGCTGATGCTGGCGCTGCCCGGCTCCGCGTACGTCTACCAGGGCGAGGAGCTCGGCCTGCCGGACGTCACCGACCTGCCGGACGAGGTCCGTCAGGACCCGTCGTTCTTCCGGGCCACCGGCCAGGACGGCTTCCGTGACGGCTGCCGGGTCCCCATCCCGTGGACCGTCGAGGGCGGCTCGTACGGCTTCGGCAGCGGCGGCAGCTGGCTGCCGCAGCCCGCCACCTGGGGCGGGCTCAGCGTCGAGGCACAGGCCGGGGACCCCGGCTCCACCCTGGAGCTGTACCGCAGCGCGCTCGCCGTGCGCCGCGAGCAGCCCGGGCTCGGTGCGGGCGAGGACATCGAGTGGCTGGAGGCGCCCGAGGGCGTGCTCTCCTTCCGCCGCGACGGCTTCGTCTGCACCGCCAACACCACCGGTCGGGCCATCTCCGTCCCGCTGCCCGGCCGGTTCCTTCTCTCCAACGAGCCCGTCTCCCACGGGGAGGGCTTCGCGGAGCTGCCCGCCGACACCACCGTCTGGTGGGCGGTGTGACGATCCCCCTGCCGCGGGGCGCCGGGAACGGCGCCCCGCGGCTCGCGGACATCGCGGCCCAGTCGGGCGTCAGCGAGGCCACCGTCAGCCGTGTCCTCAACGGCAAGGCGGGGGTGGCCGGCGCGACCCGGCACCGGGTCCTCGCCGCGCTCGACGTGCTCGGCTACGAGCGCCCCGTACGGCTCAGACGCCGTAGCGCCGGCCTGGTCGGCCTGGTCGTGCCCGAGCTGACCAACCCGATCTTCCCGGCCTTCGCCCAGGTGATCGAGCAGGTCCTGGCCGGGCACGGCTACACCCCGGTGCTCTGCACCCAGATGCCCGGCGGCGCCACCGAGGACGAGCTCGTCGAGCAGCTGGAGGAGCGCGGGGTCACCGGCATCATCTTCCTCTCCGGGCTGCACGCCGACGCGAGCGCCGACCCGGAGCGGTACGTCCGACTGGCCGCGCGGGGCGTCCCGTTCGTCCTCATCAACGGCTTCAACGAGCGCGTCGACGCCAACTTCGTCTCGCCCGACGACCGGGCGGCGGCGCGGATGGCCGTACGGCACCTGGTCGAGCTGGGCCACGAGCGGATCGGCCTGGCGATCGGCCCGACGCGCTATGTGCCCTCGCGCCGGAAGGCGGAGGGGTTCGCGGCCGAGCTGCACCACCTGCTCGGGATCGAGCGGGCGGAGGCCGAACGGTTCGTCCGCCCCACCCTGTTCGGCGTCGAGGGCGGGCACGCGGCCGCCGACATCCTGCTCGACCAGGGCTGCACGGGGATCGTCTGCGGCTCCGACCTGATGGCACTCGGCGCGATCCGCGCCGTGCGCGCCCGGGGTCTCGACGTGCCCAGTGACGTGTCGGTCGTCGGCTTCGACGACTCTCCGCTGATCGCCTTCACGGACCCGCCGCTCACCACCGTCCGCCAGCCCGTGCAGGCGATGGCGACGGCGGCGGTGGGCGCGCTCCTGGAGGAGGTCGAGGGGAACCCCGTGCAGCGCACGGAGTTCGTCTTCCAGCCGGAGCTGGTGGTACGCGGGTCCACGGCGCAGCCGCCGGCCGGAACCTCGCTGCAACTCCTTGCGTAACTTCCTGCATTGAGGGGTCCGAAGGGTTGACCGGGGGTCGGGGCGCTCGTACGGTCACGGCTGAAAACAGTTGCTGCTAGTTTCGGCAACATCTTGCGACAGTGAAGTCAGCAGGAGGACAACATGGCCAGAAAGACCGTGGCCGCTGCACTCGCCTTCGTGGCGGGAGCCGCTGTGGCCGTCACGGCGCCGACCCCCGTACAGGCCGCCCCGCCCGGTGAGAAGGACGTCACCGCGGTGATGTTCGAGTGGAAGTTCGCCTCCGTGGCGAAGGCCTGCACCGAGCAGCTCGGCCCCGCGGGCTACGGCTACGTCCAGGTCTCGCCGCCCCAGGAACGGATCCAGGGCTCCACCTGGTGGACCGCGTACCAGCCGGTCAGCTACAAGATCGCCGGACCTCTCGGCGACCGCACCGCTTTCAAGTCCATGATCGACACCTGTCACGCGGCGGGCGTGAAGGTCGTCGCCGACTCCGTCATCAACCACATGGCGAACGCGTCGGGCACGGGAACGGGCGGGACCTCGTTCTCCAAGTACGACTACCCGGGCCTGTACTCGGGCGGCGACATGGACGACTGCCGTGCCACGATCTCGAACTACCAGGACCGGGCGAACGTCCAGAACTGCGAGCTCGTCGGCCTTCCGGACCTCGACACCGGCGAGGACTGGGTACGCGGCCGGATCGCCGCCTACATGAACGACCTGCTCTCCCTCGGCGTGGACGGCTTCCGCGTGGACGCGGCCAAGCACATGCCTGCCGCGGACCTCGCGAACATCAAGTCGCGGCTGAGCAACCCGGGCGTCTACTGGAAGCAGGAGGCGATATACGGGGCCGGTGAGGCGGTCTCCCCGAGCGAGTACCTGGGCAACGGAGACGTCCAGGAGTTCCGCTACGCACGGGACCTCAAGCGGATCTTCGGCTCGGAGAAGCTGTCGTACCTGAGCAACTTCGGCGAGTCCTGGGGCTACATGTCCTCCGGAAAGTCCGGCGTCTTCGTCGACAACCACGACACCGAGCGCGGCGGCGACACCCTCAACTACAAGTACGGCTCCGCCTACACCCTGGCGAGCGTCTTCATGCTGGCCTGGCCCTACGGCTCCCCGGACGTCCACTCCGGCTACGAGTGGTCCGACAAGGACGCCGGCGCACCCAACGGCGGCCAGGTGAACGCCTGTTACAGCGACGGCTGGAAGTGTCAGCACGCCTGGCGCGAGATCGCCTCGATGGTCGGCCTCCGCAACGCCGCGCGCGGCACGGCGGTCGGCAACTGGTGGGACAACGGCAACAACGCGATCGCGTTCGGCCGCGGAGACAAGGCGTACGTCGCCATCAACCACGAGGCCTCGTCGCTGACCCGCACGTTCCAGACCGGGCTGCCCGCGGGCACGTACTGCGACGTCCAGTCGAACACGGGCGTGACGGTGAACGCGGCGGGCCAGTTCACGGCGACGCTGGCATCGAGCACGGCGCTGGCGCTGCACGTGAACGCGAAGAGCTGCGGCGGCGGCACGACGACCCCGCCGCCGGCCGCCACGGGCGCCTCGTTCAACGCCACGGCGACGACCACGGTCGGCCAGAACATCTACGTGACCGGCAACCGCGCGGAGCTGGGCAACTGGTCCCCGTCCGCGGCCCTGAAGCTGGACCCGGCCTCGTACCCCGTCTGGAAGCTCGACGTCTCCCTGCCGGCCGGCACGGCCTTCGAGTACAAGTACATCCGCAAGGACGCCGCGGGCAACGTGACCTGGGAATCCGGTGCGAACCGCACCGCGACGGTCCCCGCCTCCGGCCAGATCGTCCTGAACGACACCTTCCGCAACTGACCGCTCCTCCCACCAGGGCCGCCCCGCCGGGGCGGCCCCCCTTCCCGTACCTCCAGGGAGAACCCCCGTGATACGCAAGAGAACGGCGGCCGCCGTGGCCGCCGCCCTGTGTGCGGCGCTCGTGCCCGCCGTTCCCGCGGCCGCCGCGCCCCCGCCCCCACCCCCGCCGTCCGACAAGGCGCTCGCTGCTCAGCCCGCGCGTCACGACCTCACCCAGGAGCAGTTCTACTTCGTCCTGCCCGACCGGTTCGCCAACGGAGACACCGCCAACGACCGCGGCGGCCTCGCCGGCACCCGGCTCGACACCGGCTTCGACCCCGCCGACAAGGGCTTCTACCAGGGCGGCGACCTCAAGGGCCTCACGAAGAAGCTCGACTACATCAAGGGCCTCGGCACCACCGCCATCTGGATGGCGCCGATCTTCAAGAACCAGCCCGTCCAGGGCACCGGCAAGGACGCGAGCGCCGGCTACCACGGCTACTGGATCACCGACTTCACCCAGGTCGACCCGCACTTCGGCACCAACGCCGACCTGGAGAAGCTGATCGACCAGGCCCACGCCAAGGGCATGAAGGTCTTCTTCGACGTCATCACCAACCACACCGCCGACGTCGTCGACTACGAGGAGAAGACCTACAACTACCTCTCCAAGGGCGCCTTCCCCTATCTGACGAAGGACGGCGTCCCCTTCGACGACCGCAGCGGCTCGTTCCCGCGCGTCGACACGGACTCCTTCCCCCGCACCCCCGTCGTCCCCGCCGACAAGAAGAACCTCAAGGTCCCCTCCTGGCTCAACGACCCGACGATGTACCACAACCGGGGTGACTCGACCTTCGCCGGCGAGTCCTCCCAGTACGGCGACTTCGTCGGCCTGGACGACCTGTGGACCGAGCGTCCCGAGGTCGTCGAGGGCATGGAGAAGATCTACCAGCGCTGGGTGCGCGACTTCGACATCGACGGCTTCCGCATCGACACCGTCAAGCACGTCGACACCGCGTTCTGGACCCAGTGGGCCACCGCCCTCGACGAGTACGCCGCGAAGCGCGGCCGCGACGACTTCTTCATGTTCGGCGAGGTCTACTCCGCCGACCCGGCGATCACCGCCCCGTACGTGACGGAGGGCCGCCTCGACGCCACCCTCGACTTCCCGTTCCAGGACGCCGCCCGTACCTTCGCCTCCCAGGGCGGCTCCGCGGACAAGCTGGCGAACCTCTTCGGCCAGGACTACCGCTACACCACCGACAAGGCCAACGCCTACGAGTCGGTGCCCTTCCTCGGCAACCACGACATGGGCCGCTTCGGCACCTTCCTCAAGCAGGACAACCCGAAGGCCGGTGACGCCGAACTGCTCCAGCGCTACCGGCTCGCCAACGAGCTGATGTTCCTCACCCGCGGCAACCCCGTCGTCTACTACGGCGACGAGCAGGGCTACACCGGCGCCGGTGGCGACAAGGACTCCCGCCAGACCCTCTTCGCGTCGAAGACCGCCGACTACCTGGACGACGACCAGCTCGGCACCGACCGCACCCACGCGAGCGACGCCTACGACGCCTCCCACCCCCTGTACCGGCAGATCGCCGCCCTCTCCAAGCTCACGCGCGAGCACCCGGCGCTGCGCGACGGCGTCCAGCAGCAGCGGTACGCCGAGGGCTCCGTCTACGCCTTCTCCCGTACCGACACCCGTGCGAAGAGCGGGCCCGCCGAGTACGTGGTCGCGGTCAACAGCTCCACCGAGGCGAAGACCGTCGAGATCCCGACCGGCTCCGCGGGCATGGCCTTCACCCCCGTCCACGGCGGCGACGCCCGCGTCACCAGCGCCGACGACACGAAGATCAAGGTGACCGTCCCGGCGCTCGGCTCCCTCGTGCTCAAGGCGGCCAAGTCGCTCGGCGCGCCCGCCGCCACGCCCACGATCACGCTCAAGGCCCCCGAGGCCGGGGCCACCGGCACCGTCGAGCTCTCCGCCGACGTCACCGGCGGGCAGCTGAACCGCGTCGTCTTCGCCGCCCAGACCGGCAACGGCACATGGCAGGTCCTCGGCTCCGCCGACCACGCCCCGTACAAGGTCACCCAGACGGTCACCGCGCCCGCCGGAACCGCCCTGCGCTACAAGGCCGTCGTCGTCGACAGCGCCGGCCGCACCGCGAGCGCGACCGCCGCGACCACCAGCGGCGCCCCGGCCGTCGAGCAGCCGCCGACCGCCACCCAGCGCGACTACGCGATCGTCCACTACAAGCGCACCGATGGGGACTACACCGACTGGGGCCTGTACACCTGGGGCGACATCGCCGACGGCGAAGGCACCACCTGGCCCGCCGGAAAGCCCTTCACCGGCCGTGACGCTTACGGCGCCTTCGCCTACGTCAAGCTCAAGCCCGGTGCCTCCTCGGTCGGCTTCATCGCCGTGAACAAGGACGGCGTCAAGGACACCGACGCCGACCGGACCGTCGACCTCTCCAAGACCGGCGAAGTCTGGATCGAGCAGGGGAAGCCCGAGGTCCTGAACGCCGCGCCCGAAGGCGCGTACCCGCCCCAGGACACGACGAAGGCCGTCCTGCACTACAAGCGCGCCGACGGCGACCACGCGGGCTGGGGCCTGCACACCTGGACCGGCGCCGCGAACCCCACCGACTGGAGCAAGCCGCTGGAGCCGGTGCGCACCGACGCCTACGGAGTGGTCTACGAAGTCCCGCTCGCGGTCGGCGCCACCTCCCTCTCCTACATCCTGCACAGGGGCGACGAGAAGGACCTGCCCACCGACCAGTCCCTCGACCTCAAGGCCAACGGCCACGAGGTGTGGATGCTCGGCGGCCAGGAGAAGTACCTGCTGCCGCAGCCCAAGGGCAGCGGCGCCGCGCTCGACCTCACCAAGGCCCAGGCCGTCTGGATCGACGAGACCACCCTCGCCTGGAACGGCAGCGCCGCCGCCGCCTCCAGCGTGCTGCTCTCCTCCCGCGACGGCTCGATCAAGGCCGAGAACGGGACGCTCACCGGGAACCGCCAGGCGCTGCGCCTGAACCGGACCGAGCTCACCGACGCCCAGAAGGCCGCCTTCCCGCACCTGAAGGCGTACGGGGCCTTCACGGTCGACCCGCGCGACCGCGACCGCGTCCGCGAGGCGCTCAAGGGGCAGCTCGTCGCCGCCCAGTACGCCGCGAACGGCGCCGTCCTGACCGCCACGGGCGTCCAGCTCGCCGGTGTCCTCGACCACCTGTACGCACCGAAGGCGGCCGGGGCCGACCTCGGCCCGGTGTTCCGCAACGGCCGCCCCACACTGTCCCTCTGGGCGCCCACCGCCCAGTCCGTCGCCCTCGAACTCGACGGCAAGGCCGTGCCCATGCGCCGCGACGACGCCTCCGGCGTCTGGTCGGTCACCGGCACGCGCGCGTGGACGGGCAAGCCGTACCGGTACGCGGTCAAGGTCTGGGCGCCCACCGTCCGGCAGATCGTCACCAACAAGGTCACCGACCCCTACTCCACCGCCCTGACCACCGACTCGGCCCAGAGCCTCCTCGTCGACCTCGCGGACCCGAAGCTCGCCCCCAAGGGCTGGAAGAGCCTGGCCAAGCCCGCTGCGGTACCGCTGCGTGACGCCCAGATCCAGGAGCTCCACATCCGCGACTTCTCCGTCGCGGACACCACGGCCGTCCCGGCCCACAAGGGCACGTACCTCGCCTTCACCGACGCCGGCAGCAAGGGCTCACAGCACCTGAAGGCCCTCGCCGCCTCCGGGACCTCCTACGTCCACCTGCTCCCGGCCTTCGACATCGGCACCATCCCCGAGAAGAAGTCCGACCGGACAGAGCCCGCCTGCGACCTGAAGGTCTACGCCCCCGACTCCGAGGAGCAGCAGGCCTGCGTGGCCGCCTCCGCGGCCAAGGACGCCTACAACTGGGGCTACGACCCGCTGCACTACACCGTCCCCGAGGGCTCCTACGCCACCGACCCCGAAGGCACCCGCCGCACGGTCGAGTTCCGGCAGATGGTCCAGTCCCTCAACGGTGCCGGTCTGCGCACCGTCATGGACGTCGTGTACAACCACACCGTGGCGAGCGGCCAGGCTGACAAGTCCGTCCTGGACAAGATCGTGCCCGGCTACTACCAGCGCCTCCAGGCCGACGGCTCCGTCGCCACCTCCACCTGCTGCGCCAACACCGCGCCCGAGAACGCCATGATGGGCAAGCTCGTCGTCGACTCGATCGTCACCTGGGCCAAGCAGTACAAGGTGGACGGCTTCCGCTTCGACCTCATGGGCCACCATCCGAAGGAGAACATCCTCGCCGTCCGCAAGGCCCTGGACGCGCTGACCGTCGCCAAGGACGGCGTCGACGGCAAGGCGATCGTCCTCTACGGCGAGGGCTGGAACTTCGGCGAGATCGCCGACGACTCCCGCTTCGTCCAGGCCACCCAGAAGAACATGGCCGGCACCGGGATCGCGACCTTCTCCGACCGGGCCCGCGACGCCGTCCGCGGCGGCGGCCCCTTCGACGAGGACCCGGGCGTGCAGGGCTTCGCCTCCGGCCTCTTCACCGACCCCAACTCCTCGACGGCCAACGGCACTCCGGAGCAGCAGAAGGCCCGCCTGCTCCACTACCAGGACCTGATCAAGGTGGGGCTGACCGGCAACCTCGCCGACTACTCCTTCACGGACACCTCGGGCCGTACGGTCAAGGGAAGCCAGGTCGACTACAACGGCGCCCCGGCCGGCTACGCCGCCGCTCCGGGTGACGCCCTCGCCTACGCCGACGCCCACGACAACGAGACCCTGTACGACGCGCTCGCCTTCAAGCTCCCGGTGACCACCTCGGCCGCCGACCGGGCCAGGATGCAGGTCCTCGCCATGGCGACGGCGACCCTCTCGCAGGGCCCGGCGCTCTCCCAGGCGGGCTCGGACCTGCTGCGTTCCAAGTCGCTCGACCGCAACTCGTACGACAGCGGTGACTGGTTCAACGCGATCCACTGGGACTGCCGGGACGGCAACGGCTTCGGCCGCGGCCTGCCTCCGGCGGCCGACAACAAGGCCAAGTGGGGCTACGGAAAGCCGCTGCTCACCGCCCCGTCCCTGACGGTCGGCTGCGCGCAGATCGACGGCGCCTCGGCCGCCTACCGGGACCTCCAGAAGATCCGTACGACCGAACCCGCCTTCTCCCTCGCCACCGCCGGGCAGGTCCAGGACACCCTGTCCTTCCCGCTCTCCGGCGCCGGCGAGACCCCTGGCGTGATCACCATGCGTCTCGGCGACCTGGTCGTGGTCTTCAACGCCACCCCGGAGCGGCAGACCCAGCGGGTCGCCGCCCTGGCCGGAAAGGGCTACGGCCTGCACCCGGTCCAGGTCGCGGGCGGGGACTCCGTGGTCAAGTCCGCGTCGTACGAGACGGGCTCGGGCACCTTCACGGTCCCGGCCCGCACGGTGGCGGTCTTCACCACACGCTGACCGCACACACGCACATACGGCGAGGCCGGCCGGGGGCTCCCCGACCGGCCTCGCCGCACGTCTCAGCCCGGCGCGCGGGTCAGGCCAGCGCCTTCTCCAGCAGGACCACTCCGTACCGCGTGCCGTCGGCGGCGAGCTTTCCCGGCTCCTCGCCGACGGCCGTGTACCCCGCGGCCTCGTAGTACGTCCGCAGCCGCGGGTTGCGCGACACACAGTCCAGCCGGGCCACCGTCCTCCCACCGGCCGCGATCCGCCCCTCGGCGTGCGTGAGGAGTGCCCGGCCCGTGCCGGCGGGGGCGGACTCCCGGTCGGTCATCAGCCGGTGGACATAGCCCGCCACCGGAGGCTGCGGGCCCCAGGCCTGCTCGTCGTCCCACCACAGCTCGTACGCGCCGACGACGCGGCTCCCGGCCGACGCCAGCCACACCTCGCCGGCCGCGATCCGCGCCCGGAAGTGCTCCGCGCTCTTGTCGCCCGGCTTCCACTGGTCGATCCCGCCCCGCACCATCCACCGCGCCACCCCGTCGAACATCCCCACCAGAAGGTCGAGATCGCGGTCGTCCGCCTGCCGGAAGGTCACTTGTGCGCTCATGGAGATCACCGTAAAGGTGTGGCCAGACATCCGTTCTACCGGGAGTGACCCCATGCCGCAGATCACCGTGGACTACTCCGCGCCGCTCGACCGGCGCGGCTTCGCGCTCGCGCTGCACCCGCTCGTCGTGGAGACCGTCGACACACGGATCGACGCCTGCAAGACCCGCTTCCGCGAGGTCGAGGAGACGGTCATCGGGGACGGCTCGACGAACGACGTCGTCGTCCATGTCGACATCGCGCTGCTGGCCGGCCGTACGGACGAGACGAAGGCCCGCCTCGCGGAGGCCGTGGTCGCGCTGCTGCCCGCGTACCTCAAGGAGCCGGAGGGCGTCCATGTCTCCGCCGAGGTGCGCGACCTCGAACCCTCCTACCGCAAGGCCTGACGACGGCGGTCGACCGCGGCGGTCGACGACGGCCATCGGCCACGGAGGTCGACCACGCCGGTCGACCACGGCCATCGGCCACCGCGGTCGACTACGCCAGTCGCTGCGCGGGCACTCGCGGTGCGAGGGCCGCGAGCCGGTCCACCAGGTCGCCGAACGGCCCGTCGGCCGGCTCGTCGGCGAGGATCCGGACCAGGACGTCCGCCATCTCCGTGTCGTACGCCGCGCTCACCGCCGCCAGCGCCGCGAAGTCGTGCACCAGCTGCAATTCCAGCTCGGCGCGCGGCACGCGGCGCCCGTCCAGCCAGATCAGCGCCGTCGACTCGGCCAGCGACACCCAGGAGCGGACGACCAGTTCGAGTCGGGCGGAGGGCTGCTCGACGTCCAGATGGGCCAGGATCTGCTCGTAGGCGGCCTGCCGCACCTCGTCGATCATCGCGTTGGTGGTGGAGGAACCCACCGCGGGACCGCCCCGCATCAGCGCCGCGAAACCCGGCCCGTGCTCGTCCACGAAGTCGAAGAACCGGCCCATCACCCGCAGTAGCCGCGCGCCCAGCGGGCCCTGCGGCGGCTCCAGGAAGCGGGCGGCCAGCTCGTCGGCCGCCCGCCGCAGCGCCGCCTCGTACAGGCTCTGCTTGCCGGGGAAGTAGTGGTAGACCAACGGCCGCGAGATTCCCGCGGCCGCCGCGATCTCGTCGATGGAGACCTCGTCGGGAGAGCGGTGGCTGAACAGCTCGAGAGCCACCCCGATCAGCTGCTGTTTGCGCTCCTCGACGCCCATCCTGCGGCGCACCCCGGTCGTCATGCGAACAGCCTAACCGCCGTCCGTTACGCTCCCACGACATGAGCACCTCCGGTTTGAGCCCGAAGCAGGCACGCCAACTGCGGATAGCGGCCGCGTCCGTTCTGCTGGTCGCCATGGCGGCGGTCCTGGTGATCCGGCTCGCGAGCCGCACGTCCGTCCTCGTCGTCGGCGTGTACGGCCTGGCCATGATCCTCTGCGGCGTGGTGATCGAACTCTCCCGCAACGGCCGCACGCGCCTGGGCACCTGGCTCCTGGTGGGCGGCCTCTCCGCCGCGCTCGCCTTCGACTGGCTGATCCTGCCGTAGGGGATGTCCCGGCCGGCCGGGCCCTGTTCCGGCCCCGCTGCCGTCAGGACGCCGCGCGTAGCGAGTGCCCGAGCGGCGAACAGCCGTAGAAGACCTCACGTCCGCTGCGGTTGCGGGTCAGCAGACCGCCGGCGTGCAGCACCTTGAGATGCTGGCTGACCGCTCCCGGAGTCATGGACAGCCGGCGGGCGAGGATCGCCGTGGTCGCCGGCTCCGCGAGGGCGACCAGGATCCGGGCCCGGGTGCGGCCGATCAGCGCGTCGAGCGCCTCCGTCGTCGGCACGGCCCCCTGCTGCCACACCGTGGCCACCCCGGGCGCCGGGTAGATCAGCGTCGGCTGGTACGGCTCGGCCATCACCAAGGTGTCCGGCCAGTGGAAGACGCTCGGCACGAGGATCAGACCGTCCCCCCGGAGCGGCCCGCTGCGCCGCCACGCGCGCGTACGGATCCTCAGCCGGCCGTCCCGCCAACCGATGTTCTCGTGCAGGTCGTTGAACATCGCGGCCGCCCCCTCGCGGGTGAGCTGGCGGGAACGGCGCAGTACCTCCGACTCGAACAGGCCCCGGATCTGCGGCCAGTACGGAGCGAGGGCCGTGTCCCAGTAGCGGCGCAGCTGCTCGGCGGCGAGCGCCGTACCGGCGACCGGGTCGGCCAGGAACTCCCGTACGGGCGGTGAGTCCGCGGCAGGCATCCGGGCGGCTTCCGCCGCCGCCTCGGCCGGGTCCGCCGACGCCACCAGGGCGAGTTCCTCCGCGATGTCCGGCAGCGGCCCGGTCGGCGCAGGGGTGAGGAAGTCGGCGACGTACGGGCCCAGGGGGGCGAGCGCGAACAGCAGCCGCAGGTCCAGGGAGCGGAGGAGGGGTCGGACGGCCCGGATCCAGGGCAGATGCAGGGCGTGCCGCCCCGGGTCCTGGAGCATCCTCAGGCTCGCCACCGCCTCGGAGACCGGGGAGAACGCGAAGCGCAGGCGGGCGAGGTCACCGGAGGCGAACTCGAACTCCGCGTAGGGCGGTGGGACGGCGGAGGATTCAGGCACAGCTGAAACATTGACCGAGTCGGGCCCGGGTGGTCAACCATCGTCACCGAGGGCGGCCGCGCCGCACCGGGGCGACCGGCCGTCCTCACCCCATCTCCCCACCACGGACGAGGACTTGGCCATGACGAACCCCTTCCACCAGCCCCTCACCACCGACAACGCCGTGCTCCTGCTGGTCGACCACCAGATCGGGCTCTTCACCGGCGTGCGGGACATGGGCGTCGACGAGCTGAAGCACAACGTGGTCGCCCTGGCCCGGGCGGCCCTGCGGCTGGACATCCCGGTCGTCGTCACCACCACGTCGGCCGACGGCATGTGGGGGCCGCTGATCCCCGAACTCCAGGACGTCCTGCCCAAGGACCTGGAGGTGTTCGACCGGTCCACGGTGAACGCCTGGCACGACGACCGGGTCCGCGGCGCGGTCGAGGCGGCGGGCCGGGACCGGATCATCGTCGCCGGGACCTCCTTGGAGGTCTGCGCCGCCCTGCCGGCGATCGCGGCGACCGCCGCCGGCTACACCGCCCATGTCGCCGTGGACGCCTCGGGCACCTTCTCGGCGGTCAAGCGGGAGACGGGCCTGCTCCGCCTCCAGCAGGCCGGTGTGATCGTGAGCGACTACGCGAGCCTGGTGGTGGAGATGCTCGCCGACAACTCCCACCCCATCGCGCCGCACGTGTACCAGGACCTCGACATGCCCTTCGCCGCGCTCGTGGGACAGCTCGCCGCCGCCCGCTCCCGCTGAACCGCTAGAGGTCGAGAACCAGCCGTTCTCCGGCGCAGCGCGAGACGCAGATCAGCATCGAGTCGCCGCGCTCCGCGTCGGTGAGCAGCTCGTCGCGATGGTCGATCTCGCCCTCCAGGACGCGCTGTTGGCAGGTGCCGCAGAAGCCCTGTTCGCAGGAGTACGCGACGCCGGGCAGCTCGGTACGGACCGCGGCGAGCACCGACTGGTCCGCCGCCACCGTCACCGTACGCCCGGAGCGACGCAGTTCGACCTCGAAGGCGCCGCCGCCGGCCGTCGCGGCGGGGGAGAAGCGCTCCAGATGCGGGGTCCGGCCCGCCGGCATCGCGGCGGTCACCGCGTCCATCAGTCCGTCCGGACCGCAGCAGTACACCGCCGTCTCCTCGGGGACCTCGGCGAGGAATCCGAGCTCCGGAAGGCCGGACTCGTCCTCGGCCACCACCGTCACCCGGGAGCCGCCGAGCTTCTCGATCTCGTCTAGGTACGGCAGGGTGGCGCGGCTGCGGCCGCAGTACAGCAGCCGCCAGTCGGCGCCCGTCACCTCCGCCGCGTGCAGCATGGGCAGCACGGGTGTGATGCCGATGCCTCCCGCCACGAAGACGTACGCGGGGGAGTCGACGAGCGGGAAGCGGTTGCGCGGCCCGCGGATCTCGATCTCCGTGCCCTCGTGGAGCTGTTCGTGCACCTCGCGCGAGCCGCCCCGGCCGTCCTCGATCAGCCGGGTCGCCACCGTGTACGTGTCGGTGTCGGCCGGGTCCCCGCACAGCGAGTACTGGCGCACCAGACCGGACGGCAGCACCAGGTCGACATGGGCGCCGGGCTGCCAGGCCGGCAGGCCGGTGCCTTCGAGGCGGAGCCGGACCACGCACTCGGCGGGTTCGGTGCGCTCCGTGACCAGGACCTTCCTGGTCACGGTCGCGAGGCGGCCGCGGCCCGAGGTCGGCTCGTCGAGGGCGGGCATCGGCCATAGTGGGGCGGCGTTGATCCGGCGGCGCATGGCGCGCTTGGCGAGGACCGCGGCCCCGGCGACCAGGACGACGGTACGCAGTCGGGGCATGGTCAGCGACCTCCGTTGGCGCCGGGGGAGTTGGCCAGATAGGCGACTGCCTGGGCGGTGTTCCCCTCCTGGGAGGGGTGGTAGGCGCGGCTGAGGTAGCGGGGGATGGCCCGGAGCAGGTCGGGCGTGGACGGCAGCACGCCCTCCCGGCCCTTGCGGACGAGCTGGCCGACCGACGCCTTGCCGTCGATGAGGGTGGGGTCGTTCTCCATGAAGAAGCGGGTGCCGCGCTGCCAGAGGAAGACCATCGCGGTGAAGGCGGTGGCCCAGGTGCGGGCGCGCCGCCGGTAGCCGCCGTCGAGGTGCAGGAACAGCTCGAAGGCGACGGAGCGGTGCTCGACCTCCTCGGCACCGTGCCAGCGCAACAGGTCCAGCATCGTCGGGTCGGCACCCCTGCGGTCGAGCTCCTCGGCGTTGAGGACCCAGTTGCCGAGGAAGGCGGTGTAGTGCTCGATGGCGGCGATGAGCGCGACCCGCTCCATCAGCCACCAGCGGCGCGCCCGGCCGGGCGGCAGGGTCCGGTCGCCGAGCAGCTTCTCGAAGAACCAGTCGACCTGGGCGGTGTACGGCGTGGGGTCCAGACCGAGCTTCTTGAGGTGCGGGAGCACGTCGTCGTGCGCCTGGGAGTGCACGGCTTCCTGGCCGATGAAGCCGATGACGTCCGCACGCAGCCGGTCGTCGGTGATGAAGGGGAGCACCTGCTTGTAGACGTGCACGAACCAGCGTTCGCCGGCCGGGAGCAGCAGGTGCAGCACGTTGATGGTGTGGGTGGTGAACGGGTCGCCGGGAACCCAGTGGAGCGGGGTCTCCTCCCAGTCGAAGGAGACCTTTCGGGCCTTGAGTTCGATGTGCTCCGACGCCACCGGTGCAGGCTGCGTATTAGACATGACGTCAATGTACTGAAGAGTAAGCAGTTGGCAACAGGCTCGTGCATGCGGAATCTTCGGGCTGGGACGGCGACTTGCCGCGCCGCCCTCGTCGAGTGGGCAGCGTCGCCTACCGCAGCGCGCCCACCTTCGCGCCGTCCTCCAGCGTGCCGTTCAGGTCCGCCCGGGTCCCTGCCTTCGCCTTCACCGCGAGCAGCCTGCCCTCCGTCTCGCCCTTCACCCCGCCCGTGGTGCGCAGGGACGCGAATTCCTCGCTGCCGGCGGCCAGGACGTACCACTGCCCGCTCTTCGCCTGCCAGAGCACCCCGGAGAGGACCCGTGGCTCGCGCGCCCCGCACGCCGGGGACTCCTCGGCCTTCGCCACGACGGCCGCCGTCCCGCCGGGCGCCGGGACCGCGAACTGGGCGAGCACCCTGCTGCCCGTGCCCCGCCAGGTCTCCGCCCTGGTGCACAGCCAGGCCGCCCGGCCCCCGTCCTCCGGCAGCCGCTGGGTGGCGAACTGCCAGGCGTTGACCGCTCGCACCCCGTGCGAGCGGACGGTCGCCAACTGGCAGGCCGTCCGTGCCCACGCCGCCCGGGCCGCCGCCCCCGTCCCGTCCACCGGTGCGGCGGTCGGCGGCCCCGAGGTCAGCCGGGCCGGCACCAGCTCGCCCAGATCGGTCAGCAGCCGCAATCCCGTCGCGTCCCGCACCTGGAGCGTGTTCCACACCGAGCAGCCCCGCGCCTGCGCCGGGCTGAGCATCACACTTGTCACCCCGTGCCGGTCGCGCTCCAGCCGCCAGGGCTCCTTCGTGGGCGCCAGCAGGTCCCGTACCGCCGTCTCCCGTACCCAAGGGGCCGTCAGATAACGGACGTTCGCCGTGGTGCGGGAGACGACGAGGGCCGCCGAGCCGACCGCGTCCGCCCCGTCCGTCCGCGCGAAGTCCAGCGCCGCCCCGCCCGTCCCCGTCCCTACGGCCGGTTCCGCGTACCGCACCGCCCGAAGCCCGTCGTGGAACACCACCACACGCGACCCGTCGACCTCCCCCGCGAACAGCAGCTGCGACGGACCCATCGGCGGCCCCACCGGCGTCCCGGGCGTCGCCGAGGACCGCACCGAACCGCCTGGCCGCGCCCAGACCGCCAGCGCCCGCCGCAGCAGGGCCCGGTCGCCGGTCAGACCGCCGCGCGCCGGCCACACCGAGAAGTCCGTACGCGCCGAGCTCCGCCAGAACCCCGCGGGGACCCGCTTCAGCGTCGCCGGGTCGAGCGCCGCCTCGGCCGCCGGATTGCGCGCGTACGAAGGCGCCGCAGCACCGTTTCTCCCCCAACCCTCCCCGGGCAGACCGAGCAGCGTCCCGCAGACCACCACGGCCGCCGCCGCGGCGAGCGCGGCCTTGACATGCTGGCGGCGGCGCATCAGATCCGTCGGCCGGGCCTGCAGCGAGCACGGATCGAACTCGGGCGAGTCGAGCAGGGCGTACAGCGCCTCGACGCCGTCCGCCTCCTCCAGCGCGACCCTCGCGCCCTCCTCCGGGACCCCCGCCGCAGCGAGCACCCGCAGCACCTCCGGGTCGCCCTGCCGCTCCAGACCCCGCAGCACGTACACCGCGCGCGCCGGCCCGGACAGCGCGGAGAGCCGCTGGTCCAGGGCCAGTTCGTCGGCGCCGCCGGCACGCGGGAACAGCCGCAGCCCCCACACGTGCGGCAGCAGCGGCGGGAACTGGGCCCGTCGCGGCAGCGCCCGGCGCCGCAGCGGCAGCCCCGCGATCAGCGCCTGCCGCAGCACCTCGCCCCGTACGTACGCGTACCCGGGGTCGACGGCGTCCTCGGTACGGCGCGGTCCGGGGATGCCGGCACCGGACGTCCGCCTGCGCGGCAGCGACCCCTGGACCAGCGCGTGTGCTGTCAGCACCCGGCGGTTGCGCCCCAGCGAGGGCGGCAGTACGAGGTAGGCGATCCGGACCAGCCGCGGATAGTGCTCGACGAGCGCGGCCTCGGCCTGTTCGACATCGACCGGGCCGAGGGGGGAGGGGGCGAGTTCCTGGGTGCTCACGTTCAGCAGAACGAGCGAATCATCCGATGGTCACCCCGGTGGTCAACCCGGTCGGACGGCCCCGCTCCGGATCCCCCGGAGTGCGGATTCCAGCCGGTCGCGGGCCTCGGTCTGGGTGGCGATTCGTTCGTTGAGGACCGCCAGCCGTTCCAGCGCGACCCGCAAGCCCTTGTCCGAACGCGGTGCGGCAGCCACATCGCCGTCCAGGCACGGCAGGAACACGCGGACGTCTTCCAGGGTGAGCCCGGCGGACAGCAGGTGGCGGTGGGGCGCTGTTCATGCCGGTCATCTTGCAACCCTGCCGCCGGCGGCAAGGTCAACTCCGGATGGGTATGGTCGGCCCCCGGACCTCACGCGTCGTACACCGTCAGCCGCTCGCGGATCACGGCCGTCACCTCGTCCGGGACGCCCAGCCCCTCCCGTACGTACTTCTCCATCGAGCCGTGCCGCACCGCCACCTCGTCGAGCGCCGCCTCCAGGTACTCCGGTACGACCCCGATCAGCGCGAGCGCCAGCTCCGGGTCGCCGCCCTGCGCCGTGAACCCCTCGATCATCGGCGCGAAGGCCTGCCGGACGGCCGGGTTGACCGACAGATACTCCGCCATGACCGTCTCCTCGTCCGCGCCGAGCAGCGACAGCACGATCGTCGCCGCCCAGCCGGTGCGGTCCTTGCCGGCCGTGCAGTGGAAGAGCAGCGGACCGGCGTGCGGATCACCCAGCTCGCCGAGGAAGGCCCGATAGGACGCGCGCGCGGAATCGGAGCTCACGAAGGCCCGGTAGGTCCGGCGGAAGGCCTCCTGCGCCCGGCCCTCGCCGAGGTACCTGTCGGCCAGCGCCGGGTCGGTCAGCAGCTGCTTGAGCCGGGCGGCGGGCGGCAGGCCACTGGTGGCGAGATGGTCGGCGAGCACGTCCGCGACGAGCACCCGCCCGCCCGGCGGAAGGTGGTCGGGCCGGTCGGCGCGTTCGTTCTCGGTGCGGAAGTCCACGACCGTACGGACCCCGAGCGCCGCCACCGCGGGTTCGGCGGGGTCGAGTCGGTCGAGCTGGGCGGAGCGGAAGACCCGGCCCTCGCGGACGCTGCGCCCCTCGCCGAGGGGGAGGGAGCCGAGGTCCCGGAGGTTGGCGACGGTGGCGGCGGGGATGGCGGGCATGGCGTCGACTCCTCCATATCGGTACCTATCGGACAAGACCGTAGCTGATCGGATTTCGCTTCTCCCGGCGCGACCGGGCGGGCAGGATGGGCGGATGCTGATGCGTACGCGACGAACGGTGGCGGTGGCGGTGCTCGTGATGCTGGCGGGGTGCGCGTCCACGCCCGAAGAGGCGAGCGGGACCTTGGAGCAGATCGCCACGAAGGCGGAGTGCGCGCCGGACGTCCAGACGGACGCGGCCGAGCTGCGCCAGGCGAAGTGCGCGACGGACGACGGGACGTACGTCCTGACCACCTTCGCGACCGACCGGGGCCAGCGCGAGTGGCTCAACCAGGCCAAGGACTACGGCGGTTCGTATCTCGTCGGCCGCAAGTGGACCGTGTCGGGCGACACGGGGACCGTGGAGAAGGTACGCGAACGGCTCGGCGGTCAGGTCGAGACCACCGAGCCGCACGGGTCGCACACGCCCCAATCGCCGCACGCGTCACACTCCGCCGGACACCACTAGGGCACGACCAGGGCACCACTGAGGGGGTGTCCGGCCGATCGGGCCGGACACCCCCCGGGGGCCTGTCCACGACGCAGGCCTAGGTGCAGCGGCGCCCCTCGTTGATGCAGCTCACCACCTTCCGCATCAGCCGCTCGTCGAAGACGTTGATGAAGTCGCCATGGTCGGTGATCGGCTTGTGCAGCTGCTCGGGGAACGAGTCGACGGCGAAGCCGGGCCCGGGCGGAACGTCGTAGACGATCCGCTGCACCAGCTGCGGGATGGCCCGGAAACCGTTGCCGCAGCGCCCGCTCGCCGGGTCCGCGAAGGCCACGTGCGTGCGGTGGTTGGCGCTGTCGGTGTTCTGACCGTCCCAGCAGCTCTGGAACGTGAACGTCCGCACCACCTTGCTGCCCTGCGGACAGATCGGGTACTTGTCCTTCAGCTGCCGGTCCTCGAAGCCGGTGCACGACCACGAGGCGTTGGCGTTGGCATCGCCATTGGTGAACGCCTTGGCGTCGCCGGTGATGATCCGCAGGAACCGCGGCATCGCGGTGACCTTGGAGACCGGGTTGCCGACGAAGTTCAGCGTGACCTGCGCGGGTGTCTGGATCTCGCCGACGTTCTGGTCCTTGCCGCCGCCGTCGGCCTGGGCGTCGTCCTCCGCCTGCCCGTTCTGGAGCCGCAGGACCGGCCAGTAGTACGTGGACCTGTCGCCCTGGTTGCGGCAGGTGGTCTGGCCTTTCGCCAGGTCGTCGTCACTGGCGAAGGCGTCGTTGGCCTGGTTGCCGACGTAGTCGTGCATGTGGTGGGCGCCGTTGCTCACACCCGGCGCGACGATGACGTTGTCCGGGTTGAACTTGCCGTTCTCGTTGCGCCCGCAGTTGGTCGCGAACGTACCGCGCGAGGCGCCGCGGCGCTGCTGGGGACGCTTCACATTCGGCTGCACGGACTGGATGTCGACGAAGTCGGAGGCCTCGGGGCCGTTTCCGGACTGCCCCTCCGGCTCCTCCTGCCCCTCCCCGTCACCGTTGTCGCCGCCGTCACCCTCGCCGGCACCGTTGTCGCCACCGTCGTCGTCGGCGCGCAGCGTGCAGGGCGCCATGTCGTCCAGCTGCTTGCCGGTCAACTGAGTGATCCGCTGAAGGATGTTCAGCCGCTCGTTCTTGAGAGGGGTGAGGATCTGCTGCTCGGCGAAGGCGGGATCGCTCTCCACCCGCTCCCTGTTGTCGGCGAAACGCTGGTACGCGACGGTGATCTGACTGTCCAGTGTGGCGAGTTCGCGGTCCACCGAAGCCCGTGCGGACTCCGGCACCTCGGTCAACTCCTGGGCGACATCGGGACAGTCGATCGTCGAGACCGCATTCTGCCGGTCCGGCGGCGGATCGCCCCAGCCCTGGCCGGCCGAGGCATACACATTGGCGGCGATCAGGCCGCCCCCGCCCAGGATCAGGGCGACGGAGGCGGCCACCGCTCGTTTCGCGCGTGTCGAACGTTTTCTTGTGCGTCGCATGGGACTTCATACGGACGCCAGGGCCCGCGCGTTCAACGGAGCCGACACGGACATCAGTCCGAGCGCGTCAGCCCGAGCGCATCAGTCCGATCGGGTCACTCCGATCGCGTCACTCCCATCGCGTCAGTCCGAGAGGAGTGCTGCCTCCCGCTCCGGGTCGAGGCCCACCGACGGCCGGTCCGGGCGTTGCGGCGCCGACCCGCCGATCGACTGCAGCCAGGCCCAGGTGTCCTGGACCGTCTCGGCCACCGGGCGGCAGCGCAGCCCCGTCGCGAGCGCCTTGGAGACATCGGCGGTGTGCATCGCGTCGTACGCCTCGCCCGGCGGAATCCACACCGGCAGGTCGGACCAGGGCTCGACCCCGGCCTCGAGCAGCTTCTCCGGGTCGGTCCAGCGCAGTTCGGCGTCCGAGCCGGTCGCCCCCACACAGGCGTCGAGCAGCTCGCCCGTCGTGGTGTGCCCGGGCTCCGAGACCAGGTTGTACGGGCCCGAGAGCCCGGCCTCCGCCGCGTCGAGCGTCCACTCGGCCAGATCGCGGGCGTCGATGTACTGGAGCGGCAGCTCGCGCGGTCCCGGCGCGAGGACCGGGCCGCCCCGGGCGATGCGGCCCAGCCACCACGGCAGCCGGCCGATGTTCTCGTACGGGCCGATGATCAGCCCCGCGCGGACGAGGAGGGAGCGGTCCGCACCGAAGGCATCGACCGTCGCCAGCTCGCCGCCCCGCTTGGCCTCGCCGTACGGCACCTCGCCCGCGTCCGGCGAGCCCTCGACCAGCGGACCGTCCTCGGCCAGACCCGCGGCCGGCGGCCAGGCGTAGACGGAACGGCTCGACACGTAGACGAAGCGGTCCACCCGGTCCTCGAGCAGCCGGGCCGCGTCCCGGACCACCGAGGGCGCCGCGGACCAGGTGTCCACGACCACGTCCCAGGAGGACTTCTCGTCGTCGGTGAGGGCGGCCAGCCCGCCCGGGGCGATGCGGTCGCCGATCAACGAGACGGCCCCCGCCGGCGGCTCATGCCGGCCACGGTGGAAGACCGTCACCTCCCAGCCCCGCGCGAGCGCGGCCTCGGCGACAGCGCGCCCCACGAACTCGGTACCACCCAAGATCAAAAGTCTCATGCCACGACTGTGCCTCGCCGGAGGGAGAAGTGCCCAGCCGTTCCTCTACGGGAGAAATGCAGGGTGGTGGTCGGGGAAGGCGCGGCGGGGTGGGCGGGGAATCGCGGCGGGGTGGGCGGGAGAAATACGGAGGTGGTCTCCCGCTCCCGGCCACGGGGTGTCACCATGGCCGAATCATGACCGATGCCCGCTCGCCGATACGCGCCCTGCGAGCCGCACTTTTCGCGGCGGTGTGCGTGTCATTGGCGGCCGTGGGGCATTCGTCCATGTCTGCGCACGACCTTCCCGCGGGATCGCTGTACACGGCCTTCGCCGTCACGGCCGCCCTCTCCTGGCCGGCCACCGGCCGCCGGCGCGGGGCGTACACGATCTCCGGCGGCCTGGTCGCCGTACAGGCGGCCCTGCACCTGATCTTCTCCGCCGGGGAGGAGCGGGGCACCACGGACCACACGGCGATGGCGGACCACGCGGCGGCCATGGGCCACACGGCCATGGACCCCTCGATGCTTCCGGTGATGGAGGCGGCCGCCGGCCACTCCTCCCTCGGCATGATCGGCGCCCACCTCCTCGCCGCCCTGGTCTGCGGACTCTGGCTGGCCCGAGGTGAAGCCGCGCTCTTCGCACTCGCCCGGACCGTCGGGGCGCTCGCCTTCACCCCGCTGCGCCTGCTCCTCGCCGTCGTCCGCGTCCCCGAACTCCCGCACCCCGTACGCCCGCGCCCGCACACCCGCCGGCTGCACGGCGTCGTCCTCGCGCACACACTCTCCCGGCGCGGCCCGCCCCGGCTGTCCGTACCCCGCGCCACAGCCCTCGGAGCACACGTCTGACCCGGGGGCCGATTCCCCCTGTCGACACCGACTCCTAGGACAGTCATGACCATTGACGATCCCGCGCGCCCGGACACTGCGGAAGCGCCCACCACCCCCGACGCGGCCGCCGCGAGCGGCGGCGGAAAGGGGACCTGGAGCGCCCTGCGCCCCCTCGTCCTGCGCCTGCACTTCTACGCCGGCGTTCTCATCGCCCCCTTCCTGCTGATCGCCGCCGCCAGCGGCCTGCTCTACGCGCTCTCGTTCCAGGCGGAGAAGGTCGTCTACGCGCACGAGCTGGAGGTCCCCGTCGGCGACAAGGTCCTGCCGCTCTCGCAGCAGGTCCACGCCGCCACCAAGGTCAACCCCAACGGCACCGTCACCGCCGTCTGGCCCTCCGCCGAGGACGGCGCCACCACCCGCGTCCTCATGGCCGACCCCGACGTCGAGGAAGGCAAGTCCCTCGCCGTCTTCGTCGACCCGTACACCGCCGAAGTACGCGGACAACTGCCCAGCTACGGCGGCTCGGGCGCCCTTCCGCTGCGCACCTGGATCGACGAACTCCACCGCGATCTGCACCTCGGCGACCTCGGCCGCAACTACAGCGAACTGGCCGCCAGCTGGCTGTGGGTGATAGCCCTCGGCGGTCTGGCGCTCTGGATCGGCCGCAAGCGGAAGAACCGTCGCGCCCTCCTCGTCCCCGAGCGCGGCCCGAAGTCGCGCCGCCGCACGCTGTCCTGGCACGGCACGGTCGGCCTGTGGGCCGTCACCGGACTGGTCCTGCTCTCCGCCACCGGCCTGACCTGGTCGCGGTACGCGGGCGAGAACATCGGCGCGGTCCAGGACCAGCTCGGCGGCGCCACCCCGACCGTCTCCGCGACCCTCGAAGGCGCGGCCGGCGGCTCCTCGGAGCACGAGGGCCACGGCGGCGGTCACCAGGCCCCGGCCGCCAAGGGCCCGGACGTCGGCATCGACCGGATCGTCGAGGCGGCCCGCGCGGAGGGCATCGAGGGCAAGACGTCCGTCGTCCTGCCCTCCGAGGGCAAGGGGTACGTGGTCAAGGAGACCGACACCCAGTTCCCCGTCCACCTGGACTCGGTGGCGGTGGACCCGGCCGACGGCGCGGTCATGGACGAGCTCCGGTTCGCCGACTACCCGGTGCTCGCCCAGCTGACCCGCTTCGGCATCGACGCCCACACGGGTGTCTTCCTGGGCCTGTTCAACCAGCTGGCGCTCGCGGCCCTGGCGCTCTCGCTGATCCTGCTGATCCTGTGGGGCTACCGGATGTGGTGGCTCCGCCGCCCCGGCCGGCCGGTCGCGCGCGGTGCCTGGCGGAAGGTTCCGGCGACGATGCTGCTGCCACTGCTCGCGGCGACGGCCCTCGTGGGCTGGTTCGTCCCGATGCTGGGCATCAGCCTGCTGGCGTTCCTGGTGGTCGACCTCGCCCTCGGCCTGGTGGCCAGGGCGAGGTCCCGGGCCTGATCACGGCGTGTACTTGTAGCCCACCCGCCGCACGGTCTGGATCGTGCGGCGGTGCTCGGCGCCCAGCTTGCGGCGCAGCCGGGCGACATGGACGTCGACGGTCCGCCCGTCGCCCACATGCCCGTACCCCCAGACCGTCGTGACCAACTGGTCGCGGGTGTGCACCCGGTGGGGGTGGGCGACGAGGTGGGCGAGCAGTTCGAACTCGAGGTACGTGAGATCCATCGGCTGCCCGTCCACGACGGCGGTCCGCTGCGCGTTGTCGATGGCCACCGGCCCCTGCTCCTCGGCCACGGGGCCGGGGCCGGGGGCCGGCGCGGGCTCCTCCTGGTCGACGGGCAGCAGCACCAGGTACCCGACCATCGGCGGCCGCCCGGGCAGCGTGGGCAGCGCGTTCGGAGGCGCGGGAAGCAGCGTGGCGCCCGGGGGCAGGAAGTCCGCGACCCGGGAGAGGTCGACGACCTCGTCGGGATCGACGGCACGAAGCCGGGGCCGAAGGGGACGGACGGCGGTCAGGGACGCGGTACCGGTCTGGGTGTGGGCCATGAGGGCTCAGCTCTTTCGCGCGAAGAAACGAACGGACGGGTGTCGTACGTCATGCGCGTCGGCCGAAGGCCGCGGAACCGGACGGAGGCCGGTCGGGCGTTAGGGGGTCGACGCGTTCCTCACGCGCCGACAGCACCGGTCGAAGTCGTGGTGCTGCCGGGAAGGCCAGAACGGCTCGAGGTCGAAGCGACCCGTCGCGGTGTCGTTCTGCTTGCTGGCCATATCCCTATTGAACCAGAAGGGAATGCCGCCGACGAGTCCCACCCCGGCCAAACCCCCTGTCGTCCTTGCCACATACGAGAAGGGGCGCCCACCGTGAACGGTGGGCGCCCCTTCGGGAAGCAGTGCGGATCAGACCTGGCCGGCCTTCTCCAGGGCCTCGCAGCAGGTGTCCACCAGGAGGCGGGTCACCGTGTACGGGTCCACGTTCGCGTTCGGGCGGCGGTCCTCGATGTAGCCCTTCTGGTCCTGCTCGACCTGCCACGGGATACGGACCGAGGCGCCGCGGTCCGAGACGCCGTAGGAGTACTGGTCCCACGGGGCGGTCTCGTGCAGACCCGTCAGGCGGTCGTCGATGCCGGCGCCGTAGTTCTTGACGTGGTCGAGCGGCTTCGAGCCCTCGCCCAGCGACTCGGCCGCGGTGATGATCGCGTCGTAGCCCTCGCGCATCGCCTTCGTCGAGAAGTTGGTGTGCGCGCCCGCGCCGTTCCAGTCGCCCTTCACCGGCTTCGGGTCCAGCGTCGCCGAGACCTTGAAGTCCTCGGCCGTGCGGTAGAGCAGCCAGCGCGCGATCCACAGCTGGTCCGCGACCTCGAGCGGCGCCAGCGGGCCGACCTGGAACTCCCACTGGCCCGGCATGACCTCGGCGTTGATGCCGGAGATGCCCAGGCCCGCCGTCAGGCAGTTCTCCAGGTGCGCCTCGACGATGTCACGGCCGAAGATCTCGTCGGCGCCGACACCGCAGTAGTAGCCGCCCTGCGGGGCCGGGAAGCCGCCGACCGGGAAGCCGAGCGGGCGCTCGCCGTCGAAGAAGGTGTACTCCTGCTCGATGCCGAAGATCGGCTCCTGCGCGGCGTACTTCGCGTAGACCTCGGCCAGCGCGGCACGCGTGTTGGACTCGTGCGGCGTCATGTCCGTGTTGAGGACCTCGCACATCACCAGGATGTCGGCGCCGCCGCGGATCGGGTCCGGGCAGACGAAGACCGGCTTGAGGACACGGTCCGAGGCGTGGCCCTTGGCCTGGTTCGTGCTGGATCCGTCGAAGCCCCAGATCGGCAGCTCCTCCAGCGTGGCGCCCGTGCCCGGCAGAATCTTCGTCTTGGAGCGAAGCTTCGCGGTCGGCTCGGTGCCGTCGATCCAGATGTACTCAGCCTTGAAGGTCACGGGGTCTCATCCTTTGGCGTGCTGCTGCGGGGTTTGCTGCGGCTCGCGACGCTGCGAGAGCTGCGTTGTGTGTCTGCGCGCAGCTTCGCAACACGGGATTTCCCGCCCGTTGCTCGTTTGTGAACCCCGTGTTACCGGAGTCCCGGCATGATCGCGTCACCTTGGTGAACCCCTGAGGCGACGGCCGTGGAGCCCGGGCCGCTCAACCAGGATCCATGCCGCGCTGAGATCCAAGATCGACGGTAAACGACACAGTTTGCCTTCCGAAGCAGGCACCTGTCTTGATTTTCAGGAAGTTCCTCGGCCTTGGGCAGGCTGGGCAGGGAGCGTGGAGCGTATGCAGCTGCGCTACAACTTTCGTGTGTATCCGGATGCCTCGCAGCGCTCCGCGCTGGCGAAGGCGTTCGGGTGCGCTCGTGTGGTGTGGAACGACTGTCTGCGTGATCGCAGAGAGGCGCATGCGGCGGGCCTGCCGTATGTGAAGTCGGCAGAGTTGTCCCGCGTGCGTATCACGCAGGCCAAGCGCAACGCAGAACGTGCTTGGCTGGCGGACGTGTCGGCGGTCGTGCTGCAACAGTCCCTACGGGATCTGGACACCGCCTACAAGAACTTCTTCGACTCCGTCGGCGGTAAACGCAAGGGGCGGAGGGTATCCCCACCCCGGTACAAGTCGAAGAAGGACGCGCGCCAGTCGATCCGGCTGAACACCAACGCCTTCTCTCTCCAGGAGGACGGCCGCGTGTATGTGGCCAAGATCGGCACCATCAAGGTGAAATGGTCGCGGCGGCTTCCGGCCGCACCCACGTCCCTCACGGTCGTCCTGGATTCGTCGGGTCGGTACTTCATGAGTTTTGTCGTGAACACCGAACCGGAGGTTCTGCCTGAGGTCGAGTCCGAGGTCGGTATCGACCTGGGACTCACAACCTTCGCCGTCCTGTCCGACGGCACGAAGATCTCGTCTCCGAGGTTCCTGCGTCGCTCCGAGAAGAAGCTCAGGCGACTGCAGAAGGACTTGTCCCGGAAGGTGAAGGGGTCGAAGAACCGGGCCAAGGCTCGGATCAAGTTGGCGCGGCAGCATGCCAAAGTGGCCGACCGGCGGCGGGACTGGCACCACAAGGCATCCACACAGATCATCCGCGACAACCAAGCGGTGTATGTGGAAGACCTCGCGGTAGCCGGGCTTGCCCGCACACGCCTGGCCAAGTCCGTACACGACGCTGGATGGTCCGCGTTCGTGAATATGCTGGAGTACAAGGCTGCCAGACACGGACGGTACTTCGGGAAGATCGGCCGCTTCGAGCCGACCTCCCAGGTCTGCTCCTCCTGCGGCATCAAGGACGGCCCCAAGCCTCTCCATGTCCGCGAGTGGACCTGCAAAGCATGTGGAGCCGTCCATGACCGCGACGACAATGCATCCAAGAACACCCTGGCCGCCGGACGGGCGGACAGGCTAAACGCCTCGCAGAGCGCAGATAAGACCAGGACGAGAGTCCTGGCGCAGTGCGATGAAGCAGGAAGCCACCGAGACGGGCACGCGACCGTGGCAGGAATCCCCGCCCCATAGGGGAGGGAGCACGTCAATCAGCCTTCCTGCTTTTCACGGAGGCGCTGTGCGACCACATGGGCGTTGAGCAGTGAGCCGAGGCCGGCGGCCTCGACACGCCGTACGAGCTCGGCATACGTCGTTCCGAGAGCCTCCGCCGTGCGGCCCAGGTGCCAGTCGCTGTCCGCGAGACGGTGCAGCAGGTGGCCCCGTCTGATCTGGTTCTCGGAGAGCCGGAACGTCTTCAGATACAGCGTCCGGCCCTTGCGGTCGGTGATCAGCTCGCCGATGTGCTGCTCCTGGCCCGCTCGCTGGAACGGAGGGAGGAAGCGATACAGATCGTACGAATTCATCCGGTACACGCGCTCGAAGGCGTACGAGGTCCCCAGCAGGTCCCGTGCCATCAAGCCGTCGTGCGCCTCGGCCCAGGACCGTCCCTGTGCCCGGGCCGCCGCCCGCAGATCCGCGAGGGTGCGCACCGAGCCCGCCTCGTCCCGGATGCGCGCCGTGAACTCCGGCACCGGGGCGCCGTAGAACGCGTACTGGTGGACCAGCTCCCCGTACAGGTCCTCGACCAGCGTCGGGTGGAGGACGCGGTAGTCATCCGGGTGGGGGACCACGAACGCGGCGGCCAGCGCGTCGGCGACGTACAGCATCAGGCCGCACTGCCCCGGGTGGATCTCGAAGATCCGCAGCGCCTCCGCCAGCCCCGGCACACTCCACCCCGCGTACGCCGCCTCGGCCCGCGGCGACAGCCCCCGGCGTACCGCCTGCTGGGACCACTCGTCCCAGACGACGGACGGGCCGCCGAAGTGGAGCGCCAGATAGCCCTCCAGGGCGAGGTGGAGAGGCAGGAAACGCAGCCGCTTCTCCGTCCGTCCGTTCTTCTGCCCGCGCTTGGCGAGACGGTGGTGGCGGCTCACGGGAACAGCACGCGGCTCGTCGTCCCCGAGCCGGGTCCCGTACGTCGCCGCTTCGGCGCCGTCCCCCGACCAGTCCGCGACGAAGCCGTGCGGAATGTACGAGGTGTACGTCGTACGGTCCCCGAGATCGACCGAGCCGCCGGCCCCGTACACCTCACGGTGGAGCCGCAGCCCCTCCACCGGTTCGGCCCTGACGAGCGGGACCAGCCGGACACCGCCCCAGACCTGTGCGGGGCGGACCTCCAGACCGGTGAGATCGATCCGCGTCATCGAGGCGCCCCCTTCAGGAACAGCTCCACCCTCCGGTCCAGATAGGCCAGAAGCTCCGCGAGCCCCGTCCGCCCCTCGGCGAACTGCGCGATCTCCACCAGCGCGGCCAGGTCCTCCGCGTCCCGGATCCCGGCGGTCGGCACGCTCGGCGCCAGCCGGCGCACGTCGAAGCCGGCCGCGTCGTATACGGGGTTCACATGGACCGCGCTCGTCCGGCGCTCCGGGTCGAGCCGGGTCCGCCAGACGCGCAGCACCTCGCCCGCGAGCCCCGGCGGCGCGTTGTCCCAGCCGTCCGAGACGATCACCAGCCGGTCGGGGGCGGCGGCCGGACCCTCCAGGGCGTCGAGGATCCTCGTCCCCAGCGGAGTCGGTCCCCACGGACGTACGAGCAGCGGATCGGTGGCGCCCGAGGTCCAGTGCGCGGAGTACGCCCCCGGTGCCGCGAGCGCTTCGAGGAGGAAGTGACAGCCCAGGGCGACCGCCAGCGGACGGCGCCGCTTCACGGCCGAGCCGGAGGCGGAGTAGCTGTCGTCGAGGACCGCCGCGACCCGTCCCCAGGTCCCGGCGTACGGCCCGGTCACCCGACGCGCGGCCGTCCGCAGCGCGGCCGTCAGCTCGGCGCGCCGCGCCACCCTCTCCCCGAAGGGGAGGGAGAGGACGTAGAGCGCGAGCCGGGTCAGCGGCATGACGGTCAGATCGTTCGCCCGCTCCGTCCGCAGCCGCTCCAGGCGGGTCATCCGGGGCGCGATCCGCTCCAGGAAGAGCGCCCGCGGTATGCCGTGCTTCGCGGCGAACCCTTCGGCGACGGTGAACGGCAGCTCGTAGAGCGCGCCCTGCTCGTAGTGCGCGCGGCGGTGGGCGTCCAGGAAGGTGTGCTCGTAGCGGACCCGGCGGCCGGGCGCGAAGAGGAAGTCGCCCGATTCGGCGGCTGCGTCGGGGAAGGGGAGATGCGTGTGCCGGGCGGCGGTCTTCAGGCCGGCGCGGTACTTGACGGCGTCGTGGCCGAGGTCGGCGCGGCCGGCGAGCCAGTCGCGGACGATCGCGCGCGTACGGCGGTTGTTGACCTTCGCGGCGCGCAGGGCGCGGAACAGCCGGTAGACCCGCTGCGGGGACAGCAGCGCGAGCCGCGCGGCGATCAGCCGCCCCTCGACGCGCTTCTCGACGGGCCCGCCGGCCTCGTCCGCGGTGCGCAGCAGCTGTTCGACGATCGTCGCGGCGTTGTGGTCGTTGATGTCGAGCGCGAGCGCGGCGGCATACACCGGGCGGTAGTTGACGCGGACGTACTCGTGGAGGAAGGCGAGGGACAAACGCTGCTCACCGGCCGAGGAGCGGAACTCCCGCTGTCCGGTGGCGGTGACGGCCGCGTTGACGAAGAGCAGGACGTCCTCGGCGGCGATGAGATCGGAGAGCGTCTCCGTCGGCGTGGTCATGGGTTCCCTCGCAGTGGCATGGGTGCCGGCCGGGGAATGGGGGAGCGAACAGCGAAAACGTTGCTACAGAGGCAGGTCCCGGAAGTCGCACCGGAGTCCCGCGGCCGGCGGACGAAACGTAGCACCGGGGGAGGGGAGGGGTGCCAGTGGATTTGCGGTCCCCGATGTCGGTCGCGGGCGGCAGACTGGGGCCATGACCAAGCTCCCGGGCGTGAAGCCCCGTATCGGACTCCTCGGCACCGGCCCCTGGGCCGCCCGCGCCCACGCGCCCGCGCTCGCCGCGCACGACGGCGTCGAGTTCGTCGGGGTGTGGGGACGGCGGCCCGAGCCGGCGGCGGAGATCGCCGCCGCGTCCGGGACCACCGTGTACGAAGACGTGGACGCGCTCTTCGAGGCATGCGACGCCGTCGCGTTCGCCCTGCCCCCGGACGTGCAGGCACCGCTCGCCGTCCGGGCGGCGGCCGCCGGCTGTCATCTGCTCCTGGACAAGCCCGTGGCCACCACGCCCGAGGCTGCCCGGGACGTGGCCGACGCGGCCGAGAAGGCCGGGGTCGCGTCGGTGGTCTTCTGCACGCTGCGGTTCGCCGAGCCGACGGCGCGGTGGATCGACGAACAGGCGGCGGCGGGCGGCTGGTTCCTGGGCGAGGCGCACTGGTTGGGCTCGCTGTACGGCCCCGGATCCCGGAGCGCGTACGCGGAATCGCCGTGGCGGCGGGAGAAGGGCGGTCTCTGGGACGTCGGCCCGCATGTGCTCTCCGTGTACCTGCCCGTGCTCGGCGACGTCACCGAGGTGACGGCGGTACGGGGCCCGGCGGACACCCGGCACCTGGTGCTGCGGCACGCCTCGGGCGCGAGCAGCACGGCGACGCTGACCCTCTCCGCCCCGCCGGAGGCGGCGGAGGCCGCGCTCACGCTGTTCGGGGAGCGGGGCCGGGCGGTGCTGCCGGCGTGGGACGGCGCGTTGGGTGCGTTCGCCGGGGCGGTGGACGCGCTCGTCGAGTCGGCCCGGACGGGGGTTCCACACGGGTGCGACGCCCGGTTCGGGGTGCGGCTCACGGAGATCCTGACCCTGGCGGAGGAGGCGGCGGGCCCCGAGGGACCCACCGCCTGACACCGGACCCGAGCGCCCCACCGCCTCACGCCGCGCTTCGGTCGTTCCTAGGGGTGTCCGGCGGATCGGGGCCTAGCCGACGCGCTCGATCCGGGCCTTGCGGATCAGGAACTTTCCGGGCTCGCGGACCTGCTCGAAGGCCGCGTTGTTGAGGAGTACGCAGCTGCCGGAGACGGAGGTGACCTCGACGGTGGTCGACTGCGCGTTGTCGAGGTTGGTCACCTTGAGGCGGGTGCCGAGCGGGAACTGGTTGCTCGACGCGGCCGGGGCTCCGCCCTCGCCGGAGAGGGTGACGGTGGAGCCGGCGCAGACGACGTCCCCGGAGCCGGTGTCCCCGGCCCCGCCACCGGCGGGCGGGGCGGACGCGGCGGGCGGTGCGGTCGTCGCGGGCGGTGCGGCCTGCGTGGGCGGTGCGGCCGGCGGCGCGGCCTGCGCCGGGGGAGCCGCCTCGGCCCCGCCCCCGCACCCGGAGGCCGCCTGCTTGCGCCGGATCTCGGCGATCACCGCCTCCCGGTTGGCGATCCGCGCCTGCGACAGGGCGTCCGGGTTGGCGCGCTGGTCCGCGATGAACCGCTCGTTGTTCGCGAGCGCCGTGGCCAGGCCGTCGCAGGCCACGGACGCCTGACTCGTACCGGCCACGACCACCGCCGTTCCCCCGGCGAGCACGAGGGCACCTGCCAACAGCGCGATCTTCTTCTTCCGGCTGAGTGTTTTCCTGCGTGACACGTGAGGCTCCGTTCGTTTCCTGTCGGTTCCTGTGGCGTCAGATACGAGGAGCCCGCCGGTTCCGCTCAACGAAGCGCGGAATCAAGGGCGTTGCACAGCGCGTCGAGTGCCCCGCCGTACAGCCGCTCGGGCGGCGTCGCATACCCCACCACCAGCCCGTTCCGCCGCTCCGGGCCTTCCCGCCCGTCCTGGCGTACGTGATCCGCCGCGTCCGGATGCTGATACCCGCTCAGCCCCTCCACCGCGACTCCGTGCCGCTCCGCCGCCGCGAGCGCCGCGCGTTCCGTCCCCGGCGGAAGCTCCACCACCGCGTGCAGTCCGGCCGCGATCCCCGTCACGCGCACCTCCGGCACCCGCTCGGCGAGGACCGCCACCAGTCGGTCGCGGCGCTCGCGATGGCGTCGACGCATCCGCCGGACATGCCGGTCGTACGCGCCCGAGCCGAGGAAGTCGGCGAGGGTGAGCTGCTCGGTGGCGGAGGAGTACGGCTCGCGCTCGCCCTTCGCCGCCACCACACCGTTCACCAGCCCGCCCGGCAGCGCCATCCAGCCGATCCGGAGGGTGGGGGAGAGGCTCTTGCTGACGGACCCGATGAGGGCCACACGGTCGGGGTCGAGGCCCTGGAGGGCGCCGACGGGCCGGCGGTCGTAGCGGAACTCCCCGTCGTAGTCGTCCTCCAGGACGAACCCGCCGGTCGCCCGCGCCCAGTCCACGGCGGCCGAACGCCGCTCGGGATGCAGCGGCCCGCCCGTCGGGAACTGATGCGCGGGCGTGAGCAGGACGGCGCCCGACCCGCGCGGGATCTCGTCGACGCGCGCCCCGTCCTCGTCGACGGCCACCGGCACGGTACGGACCCCGGCCTCGGCGAGCAGCCCCCGGTGGAAGGGGAGCCCGTACGCCTCCACCGCCCAGGGGCGGCCGACGACGACCCGGGCGAGGAGCCGCAGCGCATGGGCCGCGCCCGAGCAGACGACGATCCTGTCCGGCACGGTCCGCACCCCGCGCACCCGCGCCAGATACGCCGCGAGCTCCCGACGCAGCTCCACCCGGCCCCGCGGATCACCGATGCCGAAGGCGTCGTTCGGCGCGGCCGTCAGCGCCCGCCGCGCCGAGGCCAGCCAGGCCGTACGGGGGAAGGCGGCCGGGTCCGGCTTGCCCTGGACCAGGTCGTACGGGAGCGCTCGTACCGCGTCCCTCCGCACCCCCTCCGGCTCCGGCACCGCGACGCGCTCGGCGACCCGTGTCCCCGATCCCTGCCGCGAGGACAGCCATCCTTCGGCGACCAGCTCCGCGTACGCGTCGGCGACGGTGTTGCGGGCGACCCCCAGATCGGCGGCGAGCGACCGGTAGGGCGGCAGGCGCGTCCCCGCGGCCAGCCGCCCGCTCCGTACCGCCTCGCGCAACGCCCGGATCAGCACGGCCCGTCGGCTGCCTGCCCCGGTCAGTTCCAGATGCAGATCGACCCCGAGAACCTCCGCGACCTCGCTCCCCTCGCTCAAGCGCCCACTCCGGCGGCGTCCAGGACGGTGGCCATGTCGCTTTCGGGGAGCGCCGGGTTGGAGGCCGCGTCGAAGGCCACGTCGGGGATGTGGAGGGTCTCGCGGAGGCGGGGGAGCGGGAGGCGCGGGTCGCCGGTCGCCTCCTGGCGCACCTTGACGTCGGGGTCGCGGCTGAGCCGCTCGATCAGCTCGGGGGCGGCCGCCGGGTCGCGGACGGCCAACAGGCGGTAGATCCCGTCCGGATGGTCCGCGTAGCGGGCGGCGAGGCCCTCGCGGGGGAAGCGGGGGTGGGTGGTGGCCATCCAGGCGGAGAAGGTCCCACCCAGCCGGCTGTAGACGTGCATCAGGACCTCCACCGGAGCGTCGGGGTGGTGCAGGGCCAGATGGGTGTGGACGATGAAGTCCTCGTCCTCGGCCAGGAGTCGCAGGAGCTCGGGCGGTAGACAGGGGCTCATGGCGGCGGCGCGCCGGAGCAGCGGGTGGGCCGAGGTGGCGGCACGGCGCAGGACGTCGGGATCGGCGAGCCCGTCCCGTACCCACTCCACGTCCCCTCTGTCGAACTGCTCCACCGGGAAGTCGACGGCCATGCGCCGCGCTTCGGACAGTTCCGGCCGGAGGGAGACCGCGAGCCGCACGCCGTCGTCCGGATCGAGTGCGAGCCGGTCCACGAGGTCGGCCGGCAGGGACGGGTTCTCGGCGAGGGCGACCAGGTGCGTGCGCTCGGCGACGAACCGCTCGGCGTCGGCCCGCCCGAGGAGCCCGCGGCGCAGCGCCTCGGGCACGGACGCCGGGTCGCGAAGGAGTTCGGCGGTGAGACGCGCGTCGCGAGCGCACTCGCGCAGCGTCGCGTCGCGCCGCACCTCCGGGTCCGCGTCGGCCGACAGCGCCGCCCGCCGCTCCGGCGGCAGGGCGTCCCATGCGCGCACCGCGCGACGACGTGCCGCCGGATCGTGATGGGTGGCCAGCGAGGCCGCGAAGGAGGGGGTCAGATGCGGGGAGTCCAGCAGTGCCTCCCGTACGGAGGGTTCGTGGTCGTCGAGCAGCCGGGCGCACACGGCGTCGGGCAGCGGCGCGACCTTCGTACGAGGTTTGCGCCACTCGGGCCCGTACGCGAGCGCCGCCCGCACCTTGGCCGACGGGTCGTCCGCGAGCCGCGCCCGCTGCTCCGGCTCCGCCTTGGTGCTCATGGCGAAGTCGATCCGGGCATCAGGGTTGGGGTGGGCCAGAATCACCGCGACGGCCGACTCGGTGAGCCCGGCCCGGTGGACGGCAAGACGGGGCGGGCCGTCACCCCCGTTCTCGTCGTGGGCGAGCAGACGCAGCAGCAGCCACGTGGGGAGCGCCGGGTTGGAGGCGACTCCGCTCAGAGCCGATGAGTACACGGCGACCATGAATTCCCTACCCCAGTGTCGTTCCGGGCCCGTCGGTGGTGGACATGATCTCCCGTACGCCCGTCAGGAACCGCCGCACGGCATCCACCTCGTCCTCGTCGAACGTGTCCAGCAGCGCGACCGTCCGGTCGATCAGCGGCCCGAAGGACGGCAACCCGATCCGTACGGCCGACGACCTGACGGCGCTGCCGGTGGGGTCACCGCCGGAGACGTACGACCGCATCGCGGGCTTCCTGGCGTCGGCGTGACGGCGTCGGCGTGGCGACTTCGGCGTGCCGCGCATCAGCGGGCGTCATCAGCAAGGCGCCGGGCAACAACCCTGCCGACGTCAGCGAGACAGCGCGTCCCGCACCGCCTCCTCCGTCCGCCCCACGACGGCCGTGCCGTCCTCCGCCGTGATGATCGGCCGCTGGATGAGCTTGGGGTGCGTGGCGAGCGCCTCCACCCATCGGTCCCGGTTCGCCTCGTCGCGCGGCCAGTCCTTCAGGCCCAGCTCCTTGGCATCGGCCTCCCCGGTCCGCGTGATGTCCCACGGTTCGAGACCGAGCCGCTCCAGTACGGCGCGGATCTCGTCCGGGTTCGGCACGTCCTCCAGGTAGCGGCGCACCGTGTACTCGGCGCCCTCCGCGTCGAGCAGACTGATCGCGCTGCGGCACTTGGAACAGGCGGGATTGATCCAGATCTCCATGCGCCACACGGTACCCCCTCCGCCCCGCTCCACCACCCCCCAAACCCTGTCTGGCCAGGGGCGATTGTCAGTGGGGGCACCTAAAATAGGGGGTGAAGGTGAGGGTCCCGGGGAGGGCCCGCACCCAGTTTTCGCCAGGAGGTCGCCCATGGCTCTCGCCGTGATCCGGACACCGTCCCTCGAACCCTGGAAGCCCCTCCAGAAGAGGCCGCTCCCCGCGGGCCGCCCCCGCGAGTGGTACATCGCTCACAACCGCCGACTGAAGGCCATGCGCCTCGCGATCGTCCTGCTCGACGCGGGTGTCCACGACCCCGCGAACGCCGGCAACGCGAAGATACGCACCACGGCCGAACTGCTCGGCATCCACCCGCCGTCCGACACCACCTGCCGCATGGTCCGCGCCCTGATCCGCTACGGCCGCTGATCCGACCGCACCACCCTGCCCGAACGGGCCGCCACCCCGACCCAGGGGCGGCGGCCCGCTCGCAACTCGACCGTTGCGCAGCCCACTTGGCGGCACGGTGCCGACCGGCCGACAGTTCTCCGTCGACCTCCCGCCGATATGATCTCCGCGTAGACGTACGACCGTTCGGGCCCGGGAGGGACAGCCCCCGGGGCGACGGGGGACGAGGGGGCACACCGGTGGACAACGCCGTGGAGTTGGCGGACATCATCGCTCAGCTGCGCCACGACCTGAGCCGCGCCATGGCGGAAGGCGAAGGCACCGACCTGCGCTTCCAGGCGGAGCAGATCGAGCTGGAGCTGACCGTCGGCGTGGAGCGGAGCCGGGAGCCCGGGGTGAAGGTCCGGTTCTGGGTGTTCGACGCCGGTGCCACCGCGCGGCAGGCGACCACCGACACCCAGCGGCTCACCCTGACCCTGAAGCCGGTACGCCCCGACGCACCGGAC
This sequence comes from Streptomyces sp. NBC_01353, assembly GCF_036237275.1. Taxonomy (GTDB): domain Bacteria; phylum Actinomycetota; class Actinomycetes; order Streptomycetales; family Streptomycetaceae; genus Streptomyces. The sequence continues at coordinate 6,211,145 of NZ_CP108352.1, forward strand.
CGCTCGGTGCTGATCTCCGGTGACGAACTGCTCGGTGAGGACTGATCGCACCATGCCCGAAACCAGCAGGCGCGCCGCCGGCGGACTCGACCCGCACCGCATCGCCGAGGTCATCGTCACCACGCCGGCCGGCCGCCGGCGCGGCTCGGGCTACCGGGTCACCGACACGACGGTGCTCACCGCCGCGCATGTCGTGGCCGGCACCGCCGGGACACGGGTCCGCTTCGACGTGGACCGGCCCGGGCAGTGGGAGGCACCGGCGGACGTGGCCTGGTACGACGCCGGCAGCGACGTGGCCGTCTTGACCTTCGTACCGCCGTCGACCGCGCCGTCCGTCGAGCCCGCGCCGTTCGGGCGCATCACCTCGGACCACCACGCCGTCGTCGCCGTCCACGCCGCGGGCTTCCCGCTGTGGAAGCAGCGCCGCCGACCGGACGGCGGACAGTTCCGGGAACTCCATCAGACCGACGGCACCGTCGCGGCCCTGTCGAACCTGAGGACGGGCACGCTGGAGATCACCGTCGCACCGGCCGGAGCCGACCCCAACCCCCAGGTGTCGCCGTGGTCGGGGATGTCGGGTGCGGCGGTCTGGGCCGGAGACCTCATCGTCGGCGTGGTCGCCGAGCACCACCGCTGGGAAGGATCGGGACGGCTGACCGCCGCCCGGATCGACCACGCCCTGCTCCCGGCCGGCGCACCGCCCGCAGCCGAACCGGCCGCGCTGCTGGCCATCGACGACCCTCAGGCGCTGCCCGAAGCGGGTACGGAACCACCGGGCGCGCACGGACCGGACCACCAGGAGGAGCCGGCCGCGAGCAGCGCCCCGGCCCGGTCCAAGGTGATCGGGCTGCCTGTCGCCCACGGCATCGAGCTGTTCAAGAACCGCACCCGCGAACTCGACCTGATCGGCCGCCACCTCAGCGATCCCGCCGTCCGCATGGTGACGGTCACAGGACGCCGGGGCATGGGCAAGAGCGCTCTCGCCGCCAAAGTCATGGACCTCCTCGACCGGGGCGAGTGGCCCGGCCACTCCGCGGCGCCGCTCCCTTCGGGACTCGTCAACCTCAGCACCCGTACGTCGGGCATCTCCCTGGAGCGCCTCTACTTCGACTGCGCCCAGCTGCTCGGCGGCGAGCACCGGACCCGTCTGCACGAGGTCTGGGCCGCCCAGCTGCCCGTCCAGGACAAGCTCGACGAGCTGTTCGCCGCGATGGGCGACCGGCTCTTCGTCATCCTGATGGACAACTTCGAGGACCTCCTCCACGACGACGGCCGGATCCGGGACGAGGAGGTGGCGCTCTTCCTCGACTGCCTCTTCCGGGCCCGGTCCACCCCGCGGCTCCTGGTGACGACTCAGGTACCGGTACGTCTCGCCCCCGAGCTGCGCCGTTTCGTCGCCCAGGTCGATCTCTCCGAGGGGCTGCACCCCTCCCAGTCCGTCGCGCTGCTGCGGGAGCTGGACCGCGACGGCAGCCTCGGCATCGCGCACCTGTCCGACGAGGAGCTGCTTCAGGCTGCCGTGCGTGTGCACGGTGTCCCGCGCGCCCTGGAGCTCCTCGTCGGCGCCATGGCCGACGACGACATGATGCTGCCCACCCTGCAGGACGTCCTGGCCGACTACGCCCAGCGCCGTGACGTGGTCGAGGGCCTCGTCCAGGACCGCCACCGCCAGCTCGACGCCGGGAGCCGTACGGTCGTCGGCGTCCTCGCGGCGCTGCGCACCCCCGTACCGCAGCCGGCGGTCCAGACGATCGTCGGCGGTCTCGATCCCACGCTCGACGTCACGCGCGTCCTGGCCCACCTGGTACGGATCCACCTGGTGTCGGTGGACCGCAGGCACCGCACCTTCGCCCTGCACCCGATGGACGCCGACCTGGCGTACGGCGAGCTGCCCGCGGACGGCCCGACCGGCCGCACGGCCGTCGAGCGGCGGATCGCCGACCGGTACGCGAACATCGCCCCGCCCCGTGCGGCCTGGCAGACCGCGGACGACGTCCAGCCGCTGCGCCGGCAGTTCGAGCACCTGGTGCGCGCCGGTGACGTCGACGCCGCCGCGATGGTCCTCGGAGAGATGGGGGAGTGGCTGGTCTGGCAGGGCTCGGTGCTCGGGGTGATCTCGATGCACCTGGCCATCGACGGCCGTCTCACCGACGACCGGGCCCGCCTCGCCCACCTCGGGTCCTTCGGACACGCCCGCCTGACGGCGGGGCCGATGGAGCACGCGGTCGAGCTGTTCACCGAGGCTGTCGACCTGGCGGAGCGTCTGGGCGATCACCGCGCCCTTCAGAACGCCGTCTTCGGTCTCGGCGACGCGTACCGGCAGCTCGCCCGTCTCGACGCGGCGGTGGGCCCGCTGGCCAGGGCAGGTGACCTGGCCCACGAGAACGGCGACCTGGAAGGCGAGGTGCACGCGATCCTGTCCCTGAGCCTCGCGTACAGCTCCCTCGGGGACGGGGAGACGGCGCTGGCGAGTGCCGACCGGTTGAGTGCCCTCGGTCAGACGTCCGGGGACCTGCTCACGCAGGCCCGGGCGGGGAACGCCCGCACGATCGCGCTGCTAACGCTCAGCCGCTGGGAGGAGACGATCACCGCCGGTGACTTGGCCATCCGCGCGTACCGGGCGTCGGGCATCCCGGAGGGGATCAACAACGCCCTGAACGCCCAAGGCATCGCCCTGCTGGCGCTGGACCGGGTCGGCGAGGCGGTGACCATGCTGAAGGCGGCGCTCGACGAGGCACTGCTGACGGAGAACCCCCGCGCCGAGGGCGTCTGCCTCTGCAACCTGGCCTGGGCCTACTGGTGCGACGGACAGTACGCGCAGGCGGCCGAGACGGCCGAGCGGGCGGCGGTCTCGCTGGGGATCGCGGGTGCGGGGGAAGCGGCGGCGGCCCAGGCGCTCGCGGAGGCCGCCCACGCCCGCGCCGTACCCCGCCCCCGGGCCGCCGCTGAGGCCCTGGTCCGCGCCGCCGACGCACTGGGAGACAACGTCGAGGTGGTCGGCCCCTCTTGGCTTGTTGCGCAGGCCGAGCTGATGCGCGCGGAGGGCTGACGCACCCTGGCGGCCGCCGCCGCCGACCGGCAACGGCGAGGGCCGCCACCCCCGCCGAGCGCGCGCCCATTCGTGGACAGTTCCACGTCATCAAGCCCAGTCCAGGAGGTCAGGGCACGGTTAATCGTCGCCGCCGTACTGGCAGTCGTCGACGTTTCCCATGGGAGGTCCGGATCGCCCGATGCGGGGCTGAGCTGGTCTCGGGCGACCACGCGGCGCTTCGCTTCGACATCACGCATGACATAGAGCCAAGACAGGTCAACTGCACTTCAAATTTCGCTGAGTCTGATCTCCGCAGACGGGCTCAGGTCCCGTTGCTTCGGCGCGTACCGCAGCAGCACTACGTCGTCGATTGGACGCGCTTCAAGGAGCTTCATCCGGGCCGTTGGCCCACCAGGATACGCCGCCGGGGATAAGAATCTCGGTGCGCCGGCCTGGCCCACAAGGAGTGGGGCGATGACGAGATGGAGTTCGTCTGCGAGGTTCCACTCCAGGAACTGGGTGTGGATCGTGCCGCCCCCCTCCACAAGGAGCCTGCCCACACCTCGACGACCGAGCTCGTCGAGGGCCAGATTCCAGTCGAGCACGGGGCCGGTGCTAATGATGTCGGCATAGGCCCCCAGGGTGCGCCGGGCTCTGGGAGCTGCGTCGTCTACGGTGAATACCAGCTTCTCTCCTCCGCAGTGCCAGAACAACAGAGTTGTATCCAGCTCCGCTGACTCGGTCACTGTCACCTTTAGCGGATGCTCGGGTTTGCCACCGGCGGTCCGTCCCCCGCGCCGTTCGGCACTCCTGACCAGCAGGCGCGGATTGTCCTTGCGCAAGGTCGTGGCGCCGACGAGCACAGCGTCGGCTGCGGCGCGTTCACTATCGACACGGTCGAGGTCTTGGCCGTTGGAAAGCACGAGCCGCGCCCCAGTGGCGTCGTCCAAGTGGCAGTCCAACGACACGGCGGCCGACAACACGACGTACGGGCGTATGGTCATGAGGAGGCAGTTAGATCGTGCGCTCGTAGCTTGCCCAGGCGATGTGGGACTCGTGGAGTTGCACCGTGATCCCGGTCAACCCTTGGGCGTTCTTGCCGAGAGCGCCGTCGAGTATGCGGGCAGCCAGACGGTCTGCTATGACCTTGGCCAAGAACTCCGTTGTTGTGTTGGTCCCAGCGAGGTCGGGATCCTCGTCGAGGTTGCGGTATGAGAGCGCCGCGACGATTCCGCGTAGCTCCGTCGCTGCCAGAGCCATGTCGACGACCAAGTTGTCGGCATCCAGCTCCGCGCGCTGAAAGGTGGCGTCGACCAGGTAAGTCGCTCCATGCAGTCGCTGCGCGGGGCCGAAGATCTCACCCTGGAGGCTATGGGCGATCATGAGGTGCTCGCGAACTGTGACGGTGAACAAGGCCTCTCCAGAACGTCGGTGTCGGTCATGACAGGGGCAATCAGCGTCGATCTGTCGGTGTGGCCAGGTCAAAAAGGGTCGTAGCGGATTCGGTGACATAGTCCGGGCAGCCTGCCGTCCGCGATATCGGCAATGACCTGCGGGAGGTCGTCGAAGTCGGACTCGCCGGTGATCAGCACGTCGAACACCGGGTCCCGCAAGAGATCGAGCGCCAGAGCGATCCGGTCGGCTGTTGTGTACCGACCGCGCTGCTTCGGCGGTATGGCGCCGACCTGGCTGCTGCGCAGCGAAAGACGCCGCGAATGGAAGAACTCGCCGAGCGGCAGGGTCACCGGCTGGTCCCCATACCAGCTCAGGTCGATCACGGAGCCTTCGGGAGCAAGCAGTTCGAGAGAGCGCTGAAGCCCTGCCTGAGTGGCACTGGCATGGAAGACAAGATCGCAGTCGTCGGCCGCATGGATGGGAGGGGCGAAGGCGACGCCGAGCGCCGCGGCGACGTCCGCGCGGGTCGGGTCGATGTCGACGAGTTGCACGCGTACCCCGGGAATGCGAGCCAGGAGAGCGGCCACACAGCAGCCGACCGTGCCTGCACCGACCACGGCGATCCGGTCACCGATCCGCGGTGGCGCGTCCCACAGTGCGTTGAGCGCGGTCTCGACGATCCCGGCAAGCACCGCACGTTCTGGCGGCACAGCCTTGGGTACGGGCGTGAGGGAGTGGGCTGGGATGCGGAAACGGGTCTGGTGCGGGTACAGGCTGAAGACCGTCCTGCCCACGAGCTCCGCAGGTCCCGTCTCCACCATGCCGACGTTGAGGTACCCGTACTTGACGGGTCCGGGGAAGTCACCTTCCTGGAACGGGGCACGCATGACCGCGTACTGATTCGCGGGCACCCGGCCGTGGAAGACCAGCGATTCCGTCCCACGGCTTACAGCCGAATACAAGGTCCGGACTATGGCAGCATCGTCAGCCAAGGCCTCGTCATTGGCAGGTGGGCAGGCGGAGGCCGCGATCTCACCCTGCCCTGGGGACGTCACCCAAAAGGAGCGTATGTGGCTCGGCACCAATGATCCTCTGCTACGAGGGCCCGGCTTCGAGCCCTCCTGCTACATCCGGCACGAACGCCTCAACCCGCCGGGCCACCGCGGGCACTGATGTGGCACCCGACGCTCCCCGGCGTGCTGAGTTCCCGCGATCGTAGACGATCAAGTCTCAGGCTCAAGGGACGCTTTCAACATCGACGCCCACGAACACGCATGCGCGAGGACTGTTCTCCGCCCTACCCGTCCCCTACAGGCGAACGGCAAGCCCTGCTTTTCTTTGCTCGCTTGGCACAGTCTCATACTTGCGTCGACACTCGGGCTGAGCCTTGGTCCTCCGGATGTGCGTGACGAGAGCGGCCTTCTGGATCCCGAGAAGCGACGCCTCCTCGGCGGTCGCCTGGCGTGGTTCCGGTTGCTCGACGGCGTGGCCGACGGTGAAGCCGATTGCGGCCGTACGGTTCACGACGCCCGCTTTCGCAGTCGAGGCGCCGGACGTGCAGGAGGATGCGAAGGTACGCGTCATCTGTGGCCGCGTGATACGCACGCGGCTCATTGGCGGTGAACAAGGAAAGGCCGTCGGCCGCGCCTTCCAGTGGAAGAAGAGCACGGCCGACGGCCCACAGACGGCCCAGGAGAGCGAGAACCTGCTCTGACCTGCGGCGATCTTAAATGTCGAAGTACAGCTCGAACTCGTGCGGGTGCGGGCGCAGCTGGATCGGGGCGATCTCGTTCGTGCGCTTGTAGTCGATCCAGGTCTCGATCAGGTCGGAGGTGAAGACACCGCCGGCCTGCAGGTACTCGTTGTCCGCCTCGAGGGCGTCCAGGACCGCCGGGAGGGAGGTCGGGACCTGCTGGACGTTCGCGTGCTCCTCGGGAGCCAGCTCGTACAGGTCCTTGTCGATCGGCTCGGCCGGCTCGATCTTGTTCTTGACGCCGTCGAGGCCCGCGAGGAGCAGCGCCGAGAAGGCGAGGTACGGGTTCGAGGACGGGTCCGGCGCGCGGAACTCGACGCGCTTGGCCTTCGGGTTCGAGCCCGTGATCGGGATGCGCATGGCGGCGGAGCGGTTGCGCTGCGAGTACACCATGTTGACCGGGGCCTCGAAGCCCGGGACCAGGCGGTGGTACGAGTTCACCGTCGGGTTGGTGAAGGCGAGCAGCGACGGGGCGTGCTTCAGGATGCCGCCGATGTAGTAGCGGGCGGTGTCCGACAGGCCCGCGTAGCCGGTCTCGTCGTAGAACAGCGGGTCGCCGTTGGCCCACAGCGACTGGTGGACGTGCATGCCCGAGCCGTTGTCGCCGAAGATCGGCTTCGGCATGAAGGTCGCGGTCTTGCCGTTGCGCCAGGCGACGTTCTTCACGATGTACTTGAAGAGCATCAGGTCGTCGGCCGCGGCGAGCAGCGTGTTGAACTTGTAGTTGATCTCGGCCTGGCCGGCGGTGCCGACCTCGTGGTGCTGGCGCTCGACCTGGAGGCCGACGTTCTCCAGCTCCAGGGAGATCTCCGCGCGCAGGTCGGCGAAGTGGTCGACCGGCGGGGCCGGGAAGTAGCCGCCCTTGTAGCGGACCTTGTAGCCACGGTTGTCCTCGACCGCACCGGTGTTCCAGGCGCCGGCCTCGGAGTCGATGTGGTAGAAGCCCTCGTTGGCGGTGGTGTTGAAGCGCACCGAGTCGAAGACGTAGAACTCGGCCTCGGGGCCGAAGTACGCGGTGTCGGCGATGCCGGTGGAGGCGAGGTACGCCTCGGCCTTCTTCGCGATGTTGCGCGGGTCACGGCTGTACTGCTCGCCCGTGATCGGGTCGTGGATGAAGAAGTTGATGTTCAGCGTCTTGTCGCGGCGGAACGGGTCCAGGCGGGCCGTCGACAGGTCGGCGCGCAGCGCCATGTCGGACTCGTGGATGGCCTGGAAGCCGCGGATCGACGAGCCGTCGAAGGCGAGCTCGTCGGACGGGTCGAACGCCGTCGCCGGGATCGTGAAGTGCTGCATCACTCCCGGAAGGTCACAGAAACGGACGTCGACCATCTTGACGTCGTTGTCCTTGATGAACTTCTTGGCCTCGTCGGCGTTCTGGAACATCCAACTCCTCCTACTCCCGGCCCGGGGAGGGGCGGGGTTGCAGCTCGGTCATGCGGCCAGTGCGGTGGCACACGCTGGACCCGACCATAGGCAGACGGGATTTCTCAAGCGTGACCCATTTGTTTCGCCCAAGTTAACCGGGGCGGCCGCGCTCGGCATCGCGAAGCGCCGTCCGCGCCCGACCGCGACCCGGGCCGAAGTGATCAAAAACGGGCGCAGTACCGTGGACGCGTGGACAACAGGCAAGCAATGGGATCGTGGCTCTCGGGACCCCGCGCGGCGGCCGAGGACGCAGGCGTCGACTTCGGTTACCGGGGGGAGCAGCTCGGGCTTCCCGAGGAGGGGCCCGGCTCGATCGCCCGGCCCGGCCGGCGGATCGGCGCCCTTGCCGTCGACTGGGCTCTGTGCATGTTGATCGCATACGGCCTGCTCACCGACGGCTACAGCCAGGCGACCGGCAACTGGGCCCTCATCATCCTGCTCGCCCTGAGCGTGCTCACGGTCGGCACCGTCGGCTTCACCCCCGGCAAGCGGCTCTTCGGCCTCCGTGTCGCCTCGGTGAACGGCGGCCGGCTCGGCTTCCTCCGCGTCGTCGCCCGCAGCATCCTGGTCTGCCTCGCCATCCCGGCCCTCATCTGGGACCGCGACGGCCGCGGCCTCCACGACCGCCTCTCCGGCGCCGTACAGGTCCGGATCTGACACACGTAGGACGAACGGCGTAGGACGAAGAAGGGGCGCCCCGGAACCGATCGGTTCCGGGGCGCCCCTTCTTCTTACAGAGATCGTCAGCGCATCTTTCCGCCGCGCGGCATCCGCATGCCCTTCGGCATCGGACCCTTCGGCAGGGGCATGTTGCTCATCAGGTCGCCCATGGCGCGCAGCCGGTCGTTGGTCGCCGTCACCTGCGGGCCGGAGAGCACCCGCGGCAGCTTCAGCATGGTCGTACGGACCTTCTTCAGCGGCACCTGGCCCTCGCCGTTGCCGACGATGATGTCGGTCACCGGAACGTCCACGACGATCCGGGCCATCCGCTTCTTCTCGGCCGCGAGCAGCGACCGCAGGCCGTTCGGGTTGCCCTCGCCGACCAGCACGATGCCGGCCTTGCCGACCGCGCGGTGCACGACGTCCTGGCTCTTGTTCATCGCGACCGCCGGGGTCGTCGTCCAGCCGCGCCCGACGTTCTGCAGGACGGCGGCCGCCGCGCCGGGCTGCCCCTCCATCTGACCGAAGGCCGCGCGCTCGGCACGTCGTCCGAAGATGATCGCCATCGCCAGCAGCGCCAGGATGAAGCCCAGGATGCCCAGGTAGACCGGGTGCCCGATCAGGAAGCCGATCGCGAGGAGAACGCCGAGTACGACGATGCCCACGCCCGCGACGACAAGCCCGACCTTCGGGTCGGCCTTTCGGGTCATCTTGTACGTGAGGGCGATCTGCTTCAGTCGCCCCTGGTTCGCAGCGTCACCGCTGCCCGTGTTTGCAGTCCTCGCCATGTCCTGAAGTTTACGTGGCCCGAGAGGCGCGGCCAGCCACCGCCTCCATCACATGCTGGGCCTCGACCCGGTCCTTGGCTCGGCGGCGGTCCTCCAGGACGGAGGTCCAGGCGTTGCGGCGGGCGGTCCGCTGGCCGCTGCCGAGCAGTACGGCCTCCACGGCCCGCAGGGCATCGGTGACGGACGGGATCGCGGTGGCGCGGACGTGGGTCGCGGCCTGCATGACGGGGTCCTCCCTCAAGCATGGATGAGATGAGGTGGGGGGGCAGAGCGTGAGATGTCGCTCGTGTTGTGGCGGTGTGTGAAGCCAGGCTCACAGATTGGTGTTACCAGCGCGTGACTCGGTGGTCAAACAATGATGAAACGTTGATGCGGCCATCCGTACGAACCCGTGAACGCTGACGCGGCCCGTACGTACCCCCTGACCTGCGGGGGCGTACGGGCCGCGACGAATTCGGCCACTACTGGCCGGTAACTACTTGTGCTTGGATTCACACAGTCGGCGTGGTCGCCGTCTCGCCGCGCTTCTCCATCGCCTGCTGGTAGAGCCGGCCGGCACGGTACGAGGAACGGACCAGCGGGCCCGACATCACACCGGAGAAGCCGATCTCGTCGGCCTCCTCCTTCAGCTCCACGAACTCCTGCGGCTTCACCCAGCGCTCCACGGGGTGGTGGCGCACCGACGGGCGCAGGTACTGCGTGATCGTGATCAGCTCGCAACCCGCGGCGTGCAGCTGCTGCAGCGCCTCGCTGATCTCCTCACGGGTCTCGCCCATGCCGAGGATCAGGTTCGACTTCGTGACCAGACCGTAGTCACGGGCCTTCGTGATGACGTCCAGAGAGCGCTCGTAGCGGAAGCCGGGACGGATCCGCTTGAAGATCCGCGGCACCGTCTCGACGTTGTGCGCGAAGACCTCGGGGCGGGAGGCGAAGACCTCCGCCAGGAGCTCCGGCACCGCGTTGAAGTCGGGGGCGAGCAGCTCCACCTTCGTACGGCCGTCGGCGCGGCCCGCGGTCTGCTCGTGGATCTGGCGCACGGTCTCCGCGTACAGCCAGGCGCCGCCGTCCTCCAGGTCGTCGCGCGCGACGCCGGTGATGGTGGCGTAGTTCAGGTCCATCGTGACGACCGACTCGCCGACACGGCGGGGCTCGTCACGGTCCAGCGCCTCGGGCTTGCCCGTGTCGATCTGGCAGAAGTCGCAGCGCCGCGTGCACTGGTCACCGCCGATGAGGAAGGTGGCCTCGCGGTCCTCCCAGCACTCGAAGATGTTGGGACAGCCCGCCTCCTGGCAGACCGTGTGCAGGCCCTCGCTCTTCACGAGGCTCTGCATCTTCGTGTACTCGGGACCCATCTTCGCCCGGGTCTTGATCCACTCGGGCTTGCGCTCGATGGGGGTCTGGGCGTTACGGACCTCCAGGCGCAGCATCTTGCGTCCGTCGGGTGCGACTGCGGACACGACCGGCTCCCTGTAGCTTCGATTCTTCGGCGCACACCAGGGTACGCCCGTTGTTCATGCGGTTTTGTTTACGCCTGGGCAACCTGTGGCCAGAGCCCGGCATTCCCTAGGCGTTCGCCTCTACGGGAGACGTCCCGATCTCGCGCGGCTTCAGCTCCGCGTTCTCCAGGACCGCCCGCAGGTGCTTCTCGACCACCGGCAGGACCTCCTCGATCGTGATGTCCCGGCCGAGCTCGCTCGCCAGCGAGGCCACGCCGGCGTCCCGGATCCCGCAGGGGATGATCCGGTCGAACCAGGCGTTGTCCGGGTTCACGTTCAGGGCGAAGCCGTGCATCGTGACGCCCTTGGCGACCCGGATGCCGATCGCGGCGAGCTTGCGGTCCTCGCGGCGCTGGCCGGCGTTGGACGGGGCGTACTCCGGGCCGTTGAGCCGCGGATCGAACTCCGGGTCGCTCAGCCGCGGGTCGAAGTCCAGCGAAAGACCTCCGAGTGACGGGCGCTGCTCCACCGGATCTCCGAGCACCCACACACCGCTGCGACCCTCGATCCGGGTGGTCTCCACGCCGAACTCGGCGGCGGTGCGGATCAGCGCGTCCTCCAGGCGACGGACGTGCGCGACGACATCGACCGGGCGGGGCAGCTTCATGATCGGGTAGCCGACGAGCTGACCCGGGCCGTGCCAGGTGATCTTTCCGCCGCGGTCCACGTCGACGACCGGCGTCCCGTCCAGGGGACGCTCGCTCTCCTCCGTGCGCCGGCCGGCCGTGTACACGGGCGGGTGCTCCAGAAGCAGACAGGTGTCGGTGATCTCGTCGGCGAACCGGGCGGCGTGCACCTCGCGCTGCTTGTCCCAGGCCACCTGGTACTCGACGGCGTCGTCGCCGAAGCCCAGACGGACGAATCGCAGCTCACTCACGGCAGTGCCTCCTCCTGGGTGCCGGTGCCGGGTTCCGGGGATCGTCCCGGGGCCGGCTCGGCACCATGCGTCATTCGCGCCCATGCCACTGTACGGCCGCGCCGCGGAAAGCCGTCCGGCAGGTGCGGAGGGCCGGGGACGAGGACGTTTGCGTCAGCGACGGCCCCGATCCTCACACGATCGGATGAATGTGGGGCGAAGGAGGCGGTATGGGCAGTGAGGGCCGCTAAATTCACGCCGTTCCATGAGGGTCCATACCGGCTTGCTCCGGGGCCCGGAAGGCAGGAGACCGCACAGCTGATGACGGAACGACCCCCGCAGCGCATCCCGAACCGCCAGCTCGCCGCGCTCATCGCCGAAGCAGGGTTCTCCAACGCGGGCCTGGCCAGGAGGGTGGACCAGCTCGGCCTGGAGCACGGACTCGACCTGCGGTACGACAAGACCTCCGTGACCCGTTGGCTGCGCGGTCAGCAGCCGCGGGGCACCACCCCCGCACTGATCGCCGAGGTCTTCACCCGGCGCCTGGGCCGTCGCCTCTCCGCGCAGGACCTCGGTCTGGACGCCTGCGCCCCCGTCTACGCGGGGCTGGAGTTCGCGGCGACGCCCGAGGAGGCGGTCGACATCGTCAGCGGGCTGTGGCGGAAGGACTCCGGCAGCCATGTCGAACTCCGCAAGATCGCCTTCACCCCGGCCGGGCTCGTGGTCCCCAGCCGCGACTGGCTGATCGGCCGGGCGGACGAGCGGGTCGCCCGGGGGGACATGGCGGCGCCCAACGGCCGTCTCGGCCCGGAGGGTCGGCTCGGTCAGGACGGCCGCCTCGGCTCGGACGGTCGGCTCGCGACGGAGGCCCGGCACGGCGCGGAGGCGCGTCCGGGCGGAGACGGCGTGCGGCTCGCCACCGAAGCGCGCCGTCCGCCGCAGGACCCCCGGGTCCCGCCGCAGGGCAGGGTCTCCCTCCCCCGCCAGCGCGGCACCGACCGGGGCCCCGGGCAGCGGGTCTCCAGCGGTGACATCGCCGCCCTCCGCTCCGTCGGCGAGCTCTTCCGCACCCTCGACCACGCCTACGGCGGCGGTCACGCCCGCCAGGCCCTCGTGCGCTACCTGGAGCACGAGGCCGAGCCGATGCTGCGCGGCACGTACGGGGAGTCCGTCGGACGGCGCCTCTTCGCCGCGGCCGCCGACCTGACGAGGCTGGCCGGCTGGACCTCGTACGACATCGCCGCCCACGGCCTGGCCCAGCGGTACTTCGTCCAGGCGCTGCGCCTCGCGCAGGCGGCGGGGGACCGCGCGTACGGCTCGTACGTCCTGATCACCATGAGCCGGCAGGCGGTGTACCTCGGCCATGGGCGCGAGGCAGTGCAGCTGGCGCGCGTCGCCCAGCAGGGCGTGGGCTCCTCCGCGCCGCCCGTCGTCCAGGCGCTGCTGCAGGCGGTGGAGGCCCGTGGGCACGGTGTGCTCGGCGAGGCGCGGGCGTGCAGCGCGTCCCTCGCCCGGGCCGAGCGGGCCCTGGAGGCGGGCCGGCCGGGCGACGACGTGCCGTACTGGGCGCGGCCCTTCGACGAGGCGCAGCTCGCCGACGAGTTCGGCCACTGCCACCGGGACCTCCAGCAGTACCGCCCGGCGGCGCAGCACGCCGAACGCTCCCTGCAGCTGCGCGCGCCCGGCTTCGCCCGCAGCCGGCTCTTCTGCCGCGTGGTCCTCGCCTCGGCCCGGCTCGGCCTCGGCGAGCTGGACCAGGCGTGCGCGCTGGGCGCGGAGGCGGCGCAGCAGGCGTCCGAGATGCGCTCGGCGCGGGCGGTGGAGTACGTACGCGACTTCGAACGCCGCCTGGAGCCGTACCGCGACGCGGCGGCGGTCCGCACGTACCGCGACCGCGTGGCAGCGATCGGCTGACACGGACGGGCAAGGCGCCCACGGTGCCCCCCGTGTGGGCGCACGCCCGCCGCCCCGCCCTCGCCCCCATCCGTTGTGGGCACGTGAGGGGCGGCGGGGCGACTGCCATGCGCGTGTGGGCGTCAGGCCGCCTCCGTCGTCGATTCCTCGCGGGCGCGGACGCCCAGGTCTCCCAGGACCGCCTGGGCCGCGCGGCGGCCCGAGGACAGGGCGCCCTGCGGCGTGGACGTGTCGCGGTGGTCGCCGCAGACGTACAGGCCCGCGAGCAGCCGGACCGGCCGGCGCGGGTCGTGCGGCGGCGGCATCGCGGGAACCGCGTCCGGGGTGTGGTGGAGGGCCAGCAGCTCCCACTCGTCCGTCGACGTGCCGTACAGCGTCGCGAGGTGCTTGCGGACCCGCCGCTCGGTGTCGTCCGGCGGAGTGCCCAGGACCGTCGAGGTGACAAGCACCCGGCCCGCCGGCGCCCGCGTGGGATCGACCGCGCTCATCACCGCCGTGTACGCCACCGGGCCGCCCACGTCGGACTCCAGGAGCAGCACAGGGTCGGGCGTCGGCGCGGCCGGAGCGGTGTGGTGCAGCACGGTGACCGGGTGGAAGGCGGGTGTCCGCAGCCCGGGCAGCAGCTCGGCGGCCGTGCGGGCGCCCGTCGCCAGCACCACCGAGCGGCACCGGAACACCCCGTGCTCCGCCGTCGCGACCCGGTCGACCGCGATGTCCGTGACCCGGACGCCCGTACGGACCGTGCCGGACGGCAGCGTCGTGGCCAGCAGGTCGGGCAGCGTCGCCGAGCCCCCCTCCGGCACGCACAACCGCCCCCGGGCGAACGCGCGCAGCGCCAGATCGGCCCAGCGGCTGGACGTGGCGAGATCGGGGTCGCCGAGCAGCGCGGCGACCAGGGGCCGCAGCACCCCCTGGACGGTACGGGTCGGCAGCCTGGCCGTCAGGGCCTCGCGCGCGGCCCGCTCCGGACGGGTCAGCAGCCGCTGCGCCGGTGTGGCCGCGAGCCGCGCCAGCGAGGCTCCGAGCCGCGCCTGGTCGAGCGAGGCGGCCGGATGGCGAGGGGCGCTCGCAAGGGCGCGCGCCACTGTGAAAGCTCCCCCTACGCGCCGGGGCGCGTGGGGGGACCCCCACCCTGCGCCCCAAGGGCCCTGAGCGGACCCCCTCGCCGTACCCCGGGCGCCCCGCGCGACCCCCACGCGCCAGGGCGCGTGCGGGAACGGTTCGCCGACCCTGACGTACCGTCCGTCGCTGTGCACCAGCGCCCCCGGTGCGAACGGCCGCAGCGTCACCCCGCCCAGACCGGGCGTGCGGGACAGTTCGGCGTACGAGGCGGTCAGCAGCGGCCCGACCCGGTCGAGCCGGAAGCCGTCGACGTCGTCCGTGGCCATCCGGCCGCCGACCCGCGGCCCGGCCTCCAGGACCGTGACGCCGATTCCGGCGCTGGTCAGCCGGTGGGCGGCCGCGAGCCCCGCGATCCCGGCTCCCACGACGACGACGTCCGTGACGACGTCCGAATGGCGTGCGGTACTGAGCACGTGCCCCTCCCCAGGTCGGCGCGGCTGGTGGGGTGCCTATGCCCCCAACAGGCCCCAGGAATGCCCGCGTTCGCATTCAGGGCCTGCCAGCCTAGGCAGCGCTCCCACGGGTGCCAGCCGCGCGCGGCGGGGTGCACGAAGCACGGGTCGCACACGCCGTGCTCCCGCCCGTCGTCAGGCGGCGGCGCGGATCGCCTCGTCGATCGTGGGGAACGCGAACCGGAACCCGGACTCCGACAACCGGCCCGGCAGCACCCGCTGACTGCCCAGCACATCCTGGGCGAAGTCCCCGAGTACGAGCCTGAGGGCAGGAGCGGGGACCGCGCAGACCGTGGGACGGTGCAGCACACGGCCCATCGCCGCCGTCACCTCGCGGTTGGTGACCGGTTCGGGGGCCGTCAGATTCACCGGGCCCGAGAGGGAGTCGGTCTCGATCAGATGCCGCAGGGCGGCCACCTCGTCGTGCAGCGAGATGAAGCTCCAGTACTGGCGGCCGTCGCCCATCCGGCCACCCACACCGGCACGGAAGACCGGGAAGAGCCGGCCCCACGCCCCGCCCTCGCGGGCCACCACCAGACCCGTGCGGGCGTACGCGACCCGGATACCGGCCTCTTCGGCGGGGGCCGCCGCGGCCTCCCACTCCACGCACACCGAGGGCAGGAAACCCTCGCCCGCGGGTGCGCTCTCGTCCACGGCGCGCGAGCCGGTGTCGCCGTAGTAGCCCAGCGCCGTGCCGCACACCAGAACCTTCGGCGGATCGGCGAGCGAGGCGAGGGCCTGCGCGATCGCCGTCGTACCGAGCACGCGGCTGTCGCGGATCTCCTTCTTGTACGCCTCGCTCCAGCGGCGCTCACCCACGCCGGCGCCCGCCAGATGCACGACCGCGTCGACGCCTACGAGCCCCGCCGCGTCCACGTACAGCCGCGCCGGGTCCCACTCGACCTCGTCCGCGGTCCGGGCGGGCCGCCGCACGAGGCGGGACACCTGATGGCCGTCGGCGCGCAGCGAACGCACCAGGGCGGAGCCGATGAGTCCGGAGGCGCCGGTGACCGCGATTCGGGAGCGTTGCATGGGGACATCCTGCCCTCCCCGGTCCGCACATGGCACAGTTGCCGACATGATCGTGCCGGAGACGCACATACGACGGGCCCTTCCCGCCGACGAGGACGCCCTCGGGGAGCTGGACCGCGCCACCTGGTCGCCGCTGCACGCCGTGATGCCCGCGCCGGAACCCCCGTACGGACCGTTCTTCGACGAGCGGCACCGGCCCGAGGACTATCTGGTCGCGGAGCAGGGCCGGACCGTCGTCGGCTATCTGCGGCTCGTGCCGCCGACCCCGCTCGCGTGCAACGCGCACGTCCGCCAGATCCAGGGCCTCGCCGTCGCCGAGAACGCCCGTGGCCGGGGCGTGGCCCGCGCGCTGCTGCGCGCCGCCATGGAGGAGACACGGCGGCAGGGCGGCACCCGGCTCACCCTGCGCGTCCTCGGCCACAACAAGCCCGCCCGCGCCCTCTACACGTCCGAGGGCTTCGTGGTCGAGGGCGTCCTGCCCGGCGAGTTCTTCCTGGACGGCGCGTACGTCGACGACGTCCTGATGGGCCGCGCGGTCACGCCGTAGGCGGTGTCCGGCGGATCACGGCCGGGGCCTAGGCGGTGTCCGGCGGATCACGGCCGGGGCCGCGGCGCCTGGCACGGCACCAGACGCCGCGTCCAATCCGGCCCTGACCCGCCGGACACCCCCTAGGCGCGCCCGCCCTCCCGGGGTGTCAACGGGGCCATCCCGCCCATCAGTTCGCGCAGGCACCGCACCGCCAGCTCGGCCGGTGCCCCCTTGCCCCGTACCGGCGCGTCCGTCTCCGCCCACGCCTCCAGGGCCACCCGGATCGCGTCGGTGGCCGCCGCCGCCGCGAGCCGTACCTCCAGCGGGTCGGCGTCCGGTCCTGCCAGCTGGGCCACCACGGCCAGCAGCTTCTCCTCCGACTCCTGGTTGACCCGGTACCAGACCGCCCGCAGCGCCGGGTCCGCGGCGGCCGCGCGCAGCAGCCCCCGCGTCCACCGCAGCCCCTCCGCGGCCTCCTCGTCGGCCGCCGCGAGCGCCTCCCTGATCGACCGCTCCAGCGCGGCCGGCACGGTCGAACCCGGCTCCGCCGCCGCGAGCGACTCACGCCAGCGGTCCGCGCCGCCCGCCAGGAGCGGGGCGACGGCGTCCTGCTTGGAGCGGAAGTAGCGGTAGAAGGTCCGCAGCGCGACCCCGGCGCGCAGGGCGATGTCCTCGGCCGTCGTGCCGTCCGGGCCGCGCTCGGTGAAGAGCTCGGCGGCGGCCCGGGCGATGTCGAGCTGGGTGGCGGCCTTGCGGCGCTCCGTCAGGGAGGGGGGCTTGGTGCTCACCGTACGAAGGGTACGCCCCACCTCTGCCGACCATGCATTTCATGCAGGTATGGCAAACCGTGCCACTTGGACGTACGGTGTCCGTACATCGCGAGGCTCGCCACCGAGAGCCCTCGTCGTCGAGAGGTCGGACAGGACATGAACCGCTACGAAGGACGCCGCGCACTGGTCACCGGTGGCGGCTCCGGCATCGGCCAGGCCACCGTGCTGCGCATGCTCGCCGAGGGCGGCACCGTCGTCGCCGCGGACATCAGCGAGGACGGCCTGAAGGACACCGTCGCCAAGACGGACGCGGCCGGCGACCGACTGACCACCGTCGTCCTGAACGTCGCCGACGAGGCCTCGGTACGCGCGGCCGTCGCCACCGCCGTCGAGACGCTGGGCGGCCTGGACG
This sequence comes from Streptomyces sp. NBC_01353, assembly GCF_036237275.1. GTDB lineage: Bacteria > Actinomycetota > Actinomycetes > Streptomycetales > Streptomycetaceae > Streptomyces. The sequence goes on from NZ_CP108352.1 coordinate 6,228,780, forward strand.
TCCTGGTCAACGCGGCCGGCATCCTGCGTTCCTCGCACACCCACGAGACCAGCCTCGACTCCTTCGAGCAGGTCCTCCGGACCAACCTGACCGGCACCTTCCTGGTGATCCGCGAGGCGATCCCCGCGCTCCTGGAGGGCAACGGCCCCGCCGTGGTCAACTTCTCCTCCACCTCGGCGATGTTCGCCCACCCGTACATGGCCGCCTACGCGGCCAGCAAGGGCGGCATCCAGTCCATGACCCACGCCCTCGCTGCCGAGTACGCCAAGCAGGGCATCCGCTTCACCGCCGTCCAGCCCGGCTCCATCTCCTCCGGCATGACCGACGGCACCGGCGCCAGCCGCCAGTCCGTCGGCCCCGGCCTGCCCGAGGACACCGACTGGTCCCTCTTCGCCAAGCTCGCCCCCGCCCTCGGCCAGGGCTTCGCCGGACCGGAGACCGTCGCCGGCGTCGTGGCCATGCTGGCGAGCGAGGACGGGAAGTTCATCACCGGCACCGAGGTCCGTGTCGACGGCGGGACCCACTTCTGATGTCCTCCCTCGCCGCACGTGTCTTCGGCGGCCGGACCGCCGTCATCACCGGCGCCTCCTCCGGCATCGGCGCCGGGCTCGCCCGCCACGCCGCCGGACTCGGTATGAAACTGGTGCTCGCCGACATCGCCGCCGAACGCCTCGCCGCCTTCGCCGACGAGGTGCGCGCGACCGACACCCGGCCCGAGGTCGAGACCGTCGTCACCGACGTCGCCGACCCAGCCGCCGTCGACGCCCTCGCCGACCACGCGTACACCCGCTTCGGCACCGTCGACCTGCTGGTCAACAACGCCGGGATCATGGCCATGGGTTACTCCTGGGAGATCCCGGCCGACCGCTGGGACGCCATGCTCCGGGTCAACATCGGCGGCTACGTCAACGGCATCCGCTCCTTCGTCCCACGGATGCTGGAGCGCGGCGAGCAGGCCTGGGTGGTGAACGTGTCCTCCATCGGCGGCCTGCTGCCCAGCCCGCTCATGGCGCCGTACAGCGCCACCAAGTTCGGCGCGCTCGCGCTGACCGAGTCGCTGCACTACGAGATGCGGATGAAGGGCGCCCCGATCCAGGTGTCCGTGGTGACCCCCGGCGCGGTCAAGAGCGAGATCTTCCGGGCGGCCCGCCCCGGCGCGTCCGAAGCGCCCGAGGTCACCGGCTTCGCCGATCGGCTGCAGACGCTCAGCGACGAGCACGGGCTGACGCCGGAGGAGCACGCCGAGCGGGTCTTCGCGCAGGTCGCGGAGGGGAAGTACTGGGTGGTCCCGCAGCCCGACACCCTCCACGAGGCGCTCCCGGCGCGGACGGACATGATCCTCGGCCAGGTGGACCCCGAGCTGCGGCTCGGCTGACGGACCGGTACGGACCCGGGGTGGGGACGGACCCCCGGGTTCGTACCTCTTCCATGGAGCCCGCGGCCTAGGCGCCGAAGCGCTCCCACAGCCGTGGATAGCGCGCCGCGAGGACCGCGTCGTCCGCCAGGTCGAACGCCACGCCCTCCGGCTCCGCCGGCTGCGGCGGAATCCCCAGATCCGGCGCCTCCGCGCCTGTGAGCTGCTCGTACGCCTCGTCGGCGGCGAAGCCCAACTCCTCGCCGTCCCCGTCGATCTCCTCGTCGAAGTCGACCAGCAGCTCGGCCAGCGCGTCGGGTTCGTGCACCGCGCCCTCGAAGGCCTCGCGGCCCTGCCCGATCAGCCAGCAGCGGAAGTAGTCGAAGGCGTCGTCGCTCGCCCCGTCGAGCAGCACCGCGGCCGCGCCCCACAGATCCCAGCGGTACGCGCGGTTGTAGCGGGCCTCGAAGTGGCGGGCGAAGTCGAGCACGGAGTCGGGGTCGAGCTGCAGCAGCCGCTCGACGAGCAGGTCGGCGTGTTCCTCGGGGTCGCCCTCGGCGGCCTCGCGGGTGGAGTCGATGATCTCCCAGAACTCCGTCTCGTCCATCACGGACCAAGCATCGACCTTGGAGGGGGGCGACGCACCCGGAAACAACCAAAATGAAACCGGACAGGGGATGTCGTACTTTCCTGTCACGCTCGTTCCATGGAGACGGAAACGAAGCCGCTCAGCGGCAGGATCGCACTGGTCGCGGGCGCGACGCGGGGCGCCGGACGGGCTATCGCCGTGGAGCTCGGCACGGCGGGCGCCACCGTGTACGTGACCGGGCGCACCACCCGGGAGAAGGTCAGCGAGGTCGGCCGTACGACCGAGACCATCGAGCAGGCGGCCGAGCTGGTGACGGCGGCGGGCGGCGAGGGCATCGCCGTTCCCACCGACCATCTGGAGATCGACCAGGTTCGTGCGCTCGTCGAACGGATCGACAAGGAGCAGGGCCGGCTCGACGTCCTGGTGAACGACGTCTGGGGCGGCGAGCACCTGATCGAGTTCGACAAGAAGGTCTGGGAGACCGACCTGACGGGCGGGCTGCGGATGCTGGAGCTCGGAGTGAAGACGCACGCGATCACCTCCCGCCTCGCGCTGCCCCTGCTGATCAGGAACCCCGGTGGCCTGGTCGTCGAGATGACGGACGGCACGGCCGAGTACAACACCCGGTTCCGGAACAACTTCTTCTACGACCTCGCGAAGTGCGCGCCTCTCCGGATGGCGTTCGCGCTCGCCCATGATCTCGAGAGCGTGGGCGGTACGGCCGTCGCGCTCACGCCGGGCTGGCTGCGGTCCGAGCAGATGCTCGCCGCGTTCGAGGTCACGGAGGAGAACTGGCGCGACGCGGTCGAGAGGATCCCCGGCTTCGCGATCGCCGAGTCGCCGGTGTACGTCGGCAGGGCGGTGGCGGCGCTCGCCGCCGACCCCGAACGGGCCCGCTGGAACGGCCGGTCGCTCGACAGCGGCCGGCTCGCGAAGGAGTACGGCTTCACGGACGCCGACGGCTCCCAGCCGGACGCGTGGGGCTTCATGATCGCGGGCGAAACGGGGGAGCCGGACGTGGCGGACTACCGCTAGGGCGCGGGGGCGCGCGTCATGAGGGCGGCCGCCAGCCGCTGACCCGTGCGCCCCGGGGCCGCGGCCCCGCGGCCCAGGCCCCGCTCAGTCGTAGAGCGCCCCGAGACCCCGTGCCGCCTCCGCGAAGCGGGCCCGCAGAGGCTTGGGGGCGAGGATCTCCGCCTCCGGGCCGAGTGCGAGCAGCTGGCTGAAGGCGACCTGCTCGTTCTCCACGCGGAGCGTCACCGTCACCCGGCCCTCGGCGTCCTTCGCGCCCGCCGCCAGCGCCTCCTCGGCCGCCGCGCGGTCCGTCGCGTACGGCAGCCGACGCGCCCCCGCCTCCGAGAGCCGGAGCACGACCTCGGCACGCAGGATCGACCGGGCGAACTCCGCGGCCCGCTCCGCCCAGAAGGCCGGCAGGTCGAACGACTCGTCCCGTTCGAAACGCTCCTCGCCGAGGGCCACGGCCGCGAAGCGGTCCACCCGGTACGTACGGAACGCCGTGCCCGAGCGCGCGCACAGGTACCAGACCCCGGCCTTCAGAACGAGGCCGTACGGCGCCAGCTCGCGCTCCACCTCGCTGTCCCCGCGCCGGTAGCGGGCCGAGATCGTCCGGTCGTCCCAGACCGCCTCCGCGATCGGGGCGAGCAACTCGGGCGTCTCCGGCTCCTGGTACCAGCCGGGGGCGTCCAGATGGAAGCGCTGGGCCGCCGACTCCGGGGCGTCGCGCAGGGAGGGCAGCAGCGCCGCGGACACCTTCAGACGGGCCGCCGAAGCCGCGTCGTCGAGCCCCATGTCCCGCAGCGCGCCCGGCAGCCCGGACAGGAACAGCGCCTCGGCCTCGCCGCGCGCCAGGCCCGTCAGACGGGTGCGGTACCCACCGATCAGCCGGTACCCGCCCGCCCGACCCCGGTCCGCATACACCGGAACCCCCGCCTCCGAGAGGGCGAGGGCATCGCGGGTGATGGTCCGTTCGGACACCTCCAGCTCCGCGGCCAGTTCGGCCGCCGTCATCGACGGACGGGACTGGAGCAGCAGGACCATCTTGATCAGCCGGGCGGCACGCATGACCCCATCATGCGTGCCCGCACCGACAGTCGGACCTCGTCAGAGGCCGTAGCGCTCGCGCGCCTCCTTCACGGCCGAGGCCGGGACCTCGCCGCGGCGGGCGAGCTGGGCGAGGGCCGCGACCACGATCGACTGCGCGTCGACACCGAAGTGGCGACGGGCCGCCTGACGGGTGTCCGAGAGACCGAAGCCGTCCGCACCGAGCGAGGACCAGTCCTGCTCGACCCACTGGGCGATCTGGTCGGGGACCTGACGCATGTAGTCCGACACCGCGAGGACCGGGGACTCCACGCCCTCCAGCGCCTTGCGGATGTACGGGACCTGCTCCTCGCCGCGCAGCAGCGCCGCGTCGGCCTCCAGCGCGTCGCGCCGCAGCTCCGTCCACGAGGTCGCGGACCACACGTCGGCTCCCACGCCCCACTCGGCGGCGAGCAGCTTCTGCGCCTCCAGGGCCCAGTGGATGGCCGTACCGGAGGAGAGCAGCTGGATCCGCGAGGCGTCCGCCGGCAGGTCCAGGCCGGCCGACTCCGCCGTGTTGAAGCGGTACAGGCCCTTGATGATGCCCTCGTCGGCACCGGCGGGCTTGGCCGGCTGCGGCATCGGCTCGTTGTAGACCGTGAGGTAGTAGAAGACGTTCTGGTCCTCGCCCTCGGCGGCCTCGCCGTACATCCGGCGCAGACCCTCCTTGACGATCGCCGCGACCTCGTAGGCGAACGCCGGGTCGTACGACAGCGCCGCCGGGTTGGTGGCCGCGATCATCGGGGAGTGGCCGTCGGCGTGCTGGAGGCCCTCACCGGTCAGCGTCGTACGGCCTGCGGTGGCGCCGACGAGGAAGCCGCGGCCGAGCTGGTCGCCGAGCTGCCACATCTGGTCGGCGGTGCGCTGCCAGCCGAACATCGAGTAGAAGATGTAGAAGGGGATCATCGCCTCGCCGTGCGTCGCGTACGACGACGAAGCGGCGATGAAGTCCGCCATCGAGCCGGCCTCGGTGATCCCCTCGTTGAGGATCTGGCCGTTGACGGCCTCCTTGTAGTACATCAGCTGGTCGCGGTCGACCGGCTCGTACGTCTGGCCCTTCGGCGAGTAGATGCCGAGCGACGGGAACAGCGACTCCATACCGAAGGTACGGGCCTCGTCCGGGACGATCGGGACCCAGCGCTTGCCGGTCTCCTTGTCGCGGATCAGGTCCTTCACGAGGCGGACGAACGCCATCGTGGTCGCCATCGACTGCGTGCCGGAGCCCTTGTCGAAGGCGGCGAACGCCTTCTCGGCCGGGGCCGGCAGCGGGGCGAGCGGCTGGACGCGGCGGGCCGGGGCCGGGCCGCCGAGGGCCGCGCGGCGCTCCTGGAGGTAGCGGACCTCGGGGGAGTCGGCGCCGGGGTGGCCGTAGGGCACCACGCCGTCGACGAACTGCGCGTCAGAGATCGGCAGGCCGAGCAGGTCGCGCATGTTCTTGAACTCATCCACCGAGAGCTTCTTCATCTGGTGGTTCGCGTTCTTGGAGGCGAAGCCCTCGCCGAGGGTGAAGCCCTTGACGGTCTGCGCGAGGACGACCGTCGGCGCGCCCTTGAACTCCAGCGCGGCCTTGTACGCGGCGTAGACCTTGCGCGGCTCGTGGCCACCGCGCGAGAGGTGGAAGCACTCAAGGATCTTGTCGTCGCTCAGCAGCTGCGCCATCGCGACGAGCGCCGGGTCGGAGCCGAAGAAGTCCTGGCGGATGTAGGCGGCGTCGCGGGTCTGGTACGTCTGGACCTGCGCGTCCGGGACCTCGCGGAGGCGGCGGACGAGGGCGCCGGTGGTGTCGAGCGCGAACAGCTCGTCCCAGGCGCCGCCCCACAGCGACTTCACGACGTTCCAGCCGGCGCCGCGGAACTGGGCCTCCAGCTCCTGCACGATCTTGAAGTTGGCGCGGACCGGGCCGTCGAGACGCTGCAGGTTGCAGTTGATGACGAAGGTCAGGTTGTCCAGACCCTCGCGGGCGGCGAGTGCGAGTGCCGCGGTCGACTCGGGCTCGTCCATCTCGCCGTCACCGAGGAACGCCCACACGTGCGAGGACGAGACGTCCTTGATGCCACGGTTGGTGAGGTAACGGTTGAAGCGCGCCTGGTAGATGGCGGAGAGCGGGCCCAGACCCATGGAGACGGTCGGGAACTCCCACAGCCAGGGGAGGCGGCGCGGGTGCGGGTAGGAGGGGAGGCCGTTGCCGCCCGACTCCTGCCGGAAGTTGTCGAGGTGCGCCTCGTTGAGGCGGCCGTCGAGGAAGGCGCGGGCGTAGATGCCGGGGGAGGCGTGGCCCTGGATGTAGAGCTGGTCGCCGGAGCCGGCGGCGTCGCCGGACTCCTTGCCCTTGAAGAAGTGGTTGAAGCCGGTCTCGTAGAGCCAGGCGGCGGAGGCGAAGGTGGCGATGTGGCCGCCGACGCCGTGCTTGGCTCCGCGGGTGACCATGGCGGCCGCGTTCCAGCGGTTCCAGGCGGTGATCCTCCGCTCCATCTCCTCGTCGCCGTCGATGACGGGCTCCGCGGAGGTGGGGATGGAGTTGACGTAGTCCGTCTCCAGCAGCTTGGGCAGGGCGAGGCCCGCGCCTTCGGCGTGCTGCAGCGTGCGGCGCATCAGGTAGGCGGCCCGGTGCGGGCCGGCGGCCTTGGTGACGGCGTCCAGGGAGGCCGCCCACTCGGCGGTCTCCTCGGTGTCACGGTCCGGGAGCTGGTCGAGCTCGCTCGGAATCTTGCCTACGGGATCGGTCATGATCGCCGCCTTCCGGACAGGTGGGGGTGGAGAAGGGGTGCCTTGTCTGGCAGGACAGGGCGAAGGGCCGGGTAGCGGCCCGCCGAAGACTGTAAGCCGCCGATCGATGATCGATCAAAGGGTTGAAGGGGAAAACCTCTTCAGATCGAGAAAGTCGGCACAGGGTGCCGCGAAAAGGGGCACCGGGTGCCTTGTTTTCGCAGGTGAGAAGGCGGATGAGAGAGGGGTCGCACGAATGAGCGGACCCACCGGGGATGGGTCCGCTCAGGAGGTGCTCAGGAAGTACTCGGGGCGTTTCGCAGGGGGACGAGGCTGATTCAGGCTCTCGGCGCGCAGCCCAGAACATGGGCTTTGACCAGGGCGCCGATGTTCGGATCGCCGCGGCGGAAGGCCTCCACGAGCTCCTGGTGCTCCTCCGCGTACGACTTCTGGACCGTGCCGAGCCAGCGGATCGACAGTGCCGTGAACACCTCGATGCCCAGGCCCTCCCAGGTGTGCAGCAGCACGCTGTTCCCCGCGGCCTTCACCAGCTCCCGGTGGAAGGCCACCGTGTGCCGTACCTGCGCCGTTCCGTCGGCCGTCCGGTCCGCCTCGTACAGGGCCGTCACATGCGGCTCCAGGGTCGAGCAGTCGGCCGCGAGACGCGTCGCCGCCAGCTCCGCCGCGATCTGCTCCAGACCGGCCCGGACCGGGTAGCTCTCCTCCAGGTCGGCCGCGGTGAGGTTCCGTACCCGTACGCCCTTGTTCGGCGACGACTCGATCAGCCGCAGCGACTCCAGCTCGCGCAGCGCCTCACGCACCGGCGTCTGGCTGACCTCCAGCTCCGTGGCGATACGGCGCTCGACGATCCGCTCGCCCGGCTTCCAGCGACCGCTGACGATGCCCTCCACGATGTGCTCGCGGATCTGTTCGCGCAGCGAGTGGACGACGGGCACGCTCATGAAGCCGCTCCTTAGGGACGCGTTGACACCCAAGACAATACGGCGGCGCCCCCACCCGGAAACACTTCCAGGTGGGGGCGCCGCAGGTGAGGCTTGTTACAGCTCAGTAGCTTGCGCTCACAGGCCGAGCTCGACCTCGAACTCGCCGGCCTCCAGGATCGCCTTGACGGCCGTCAGGTAACGGGCCGCGTCGGCGCCGTCCACCAGGCGGTGGTCGTAGGAGAGCGCGACGTACGTCATGTCGCGGATCGCGATCGTCTCACCCAGGTCCGGGTGGTTCACGACGACCGGACGACGGACCGTGGCACCGATGCCCAGGATGGCGACCTGGTTCGGGGGCACGATGATCGTGTCGAACAGCGCACCGCGCGAGCCGGTGTTGGAGATCGTGAAGGTCGCACCGGCGAGGTCGTCCGGCGTGATCTTGCTGGCGCGGACGGCGCCCGCGAGCTCCGCGGTCTTCTTGGCGATACCGGCGAGGTTCAGGTCGCCCGCACCCTTGATGACCGGGGTCATCAGACCCTTCTCGGAGTCCACGGCGATGCCGATGTTCTCCGAGTCGAAGTACGTGATGGTGCCCTCGTCCTCGTTGATCCGGGCGTTGACGACCGGGTGGGCCTTCAGTGCCTGGGCCGCCGCCTTCACGAAGAACGGCATCGGGGACAGCTTGACGCCCTCACGGGCGGCGAAGGAGTTCTTCGCCTGGTTGCGCAGCTTCATCAGCTTGGTGATGTCGACCTCGACGACCGAGGTCAGCTGGGCCTGGCCGTGCAGCGCCTTCATCATGTTGTCGCCGATGACCTTGCGCATCCGCGTCATCTTGACGGTCTGACCGCGCAGCGGGGACACCTCGAGGGCCGGGGCCTTCGCAGCGGCGGCCGGAGCGGCGGCGACGGGGGCCGGGGCGGCCTTCTTGGCCTCGGCGGCCGCGAGGACGTCCTGCTTGCGGATACGGCCGCCGACGCCGGTGCCCTTGACGGACGCCAGCGCGATGCCGTTCTCCGCGGCGAGCTTGCGGACCAGCGGGGTCACGTACGCGCCCTCGTCCTCCGGAGCAGTCGGCGAGACGGCCGGAGCGGCAGGCGCGACCGGAGCCGGAGCGGCAACGGGAGCGGGGGCCGGGGCGGCAGGCGCGACCGGAGCCGGAGCGGCGACCGGGGCGGCCGGAGCCACGGGGGCGGGCGCGGCCGGAGCCGGGGCGGCCGGAGCCGGAGCGGCGGCGGGGGCCGGGGCGGCAGCCGGGGCCGGGGCGGCCGGGGCGGCACCCGCGGCACCGATGACGGCGAGCTTGGCGCCGACCTCGGCGGTCTCGTCCTCGGCGACGACGATCTCCAGCAGGACACCCGAAGCCGGGGCCGGGATCTCGGTGTCGACCTTGTCCGTGGAGACCTCGAGCAGCGGCTCGTCCTCCGTGACCTCCTCGCCGACCGACTTCAGCCAGCGGGTGACGGTGCCCTCGGTGACCGACTCACCGAGCGCCGGCAGGACGACGTCCGTACCGGTGGCGGCACCGGCCGGAGCCGCGGCGGGGGCCTCGGCCACGGGGGCCGGGGCGGCGGGGGCCTCGGCGACCGGCGCCGGAGCAGCCGGAGCGGCCGGGGCCTGCTCGGCGGCCGGAGCCGGGGCGGCGGCCGGCGCACCGGTGCCGTCGTCGATGATCGCCAGCTCGGCGCCGACCTCGACGGTCTCGTCCTCGGCGACCTTGATGGAGGCCAGGACGCCCGAGGCGGGGGCGGGGATCTCGGTGTCGACCTTGTCGGTCGAGACCTCGAGCAGCGGCTCGTCGGCCTCGACACGCTCACCCTCGGCCTTGAGCCAGCGGGTGACGGTGCCCTCGGTGACGCTCTCGCCGAGCGCCGGCAGGGTTACGGAAACCGACATGGTTTCAGTTGCTCCTAACGAATTGCGGAAAGTGGTCGTCGCGCCCGTGGATGACGTGAGCGTCAGTCGTGGGAGTGCAGAGGCTTGCCGGCCAGCGCCAGGTGCGCCTCGCCGAGCGCCTCGTTCTGCGTCGGGTGGGCGTGGATGAGCTGCGCGACCTCGGCCGGCAGCGCCTCCCAGTTGTAGATCAGCTGCGCTTCGCCGACCTGCTCGCCCATGCGGTCACCGACCATGTGGACGCCGACCACGGCACCGTCCTTGACCTGGACGAGCTTGATCTCGCCCGCGGTCTTCAGGATCTTGCTCTTGCCGTTGCCCGCGAGGTTGTACTTCAGGGCGACGACCTTGTCCGCGCCGTAGATCTCCTTGGCCTTGGCCTCGGTGATGCCGACGGAGGCGACCTCGGGGTGGCAGTACGTCACCCGCGGCACGCCGTCGTAGTCGATCGGAACGGTCTTCAGACCGGCCAGTCGCTCCGCCACCAGGATGCCCTCGGCGAAGCCGACGTGCGCGAGCTGCAGGGTCGGGACGAGGTCGCCGACCGCGGAGATCGTGGGCACGTTGGTACGCATGTACTCGTCGACGAGGACGTAGCCGCGGTCCATCGCGACGCCCTGCTCCTCGTAGCCGAGACCGGCCGAGACCGGGCCGCGGCCGATGGCGACGAGCAGGACCTCCGCCTCGAAGGTCTTGCCGTCGGCCAGCGTGACCTTGACGCCGCTGTCGGTGTACTCGGCGGACTGGAAGAAGGTGCCGAGGTTGAACTTGATGCCGCGCTTGCGGAAGGCGCGCTCAAGAAGCTTGGAGCTGTTCTCGTCCTCGACCGGGACCAGGTGCTTCAGGCCCTCGATGACGGTGACGTCCGTACCGAAGGACTTCCACGCGGAGGCGAACTCGACGCCGATGACACCGCCGCCGAGGATGATCGCGGACTCCGGGACGCGGTCCAGGGTCAGCGCGTGGTCCGAGGAGATGATGCGGTTGCCGTCGATCTCCAGGCCCGGCAGCGACTTCGGTACGGAGCCGGTGGCGAGGAGGACGTGACGACCCTCGACGCGGCGGCCGTCCACGTCGACGGAGGTCGGGGAGGAGAGGCGGCCGTGGCCCTCGATGTATGTCACCTTGCGGGAGGCGACCAGACCCTGCAGACCCTTGTAGAGGCCCGAGATCACATCGTCCTTGTACTTGTGGACGGCCTTGATGTCGATGCCCTCGAAGGAGGCCTTGACACCGAACTGCTCCGCCTCGCGGGTCTGGTCGGCGACCTCGCCGGCGTGGAGCAGGGCCTTCGTCGGGATGCAGCCGTTGTGCAGGCAGGTGCCGCCGAGCTTGTTCTTCTCGATCAGTGCGACGTCCAGGCCCAGCTGCGCTCCGCGCAGCGCCGCGGCGTAACCGCCGCTACCGCCGCCGAGGATCACTAGGTCGAAAACGGTGCTGGCGTCGTTCGCCACGTCACGTCCTCCATGCATGTGCGCCGCTCGCCGGCACCCTGTCCCGCTTCCGGGGGGGATTGACCGGCCTGTCGGCTGGTGTTCGGCCGCTTTTATTTCGGCCCTGTGGTGGGGGCCCTGTCCTGCCGAGAACCCATCTTCGCACTTGTTGCCGGGAGGCGGGACGCGGGGCCGGTGTCTGAGACGGGGGGATCGTCCGTACGGCCGGGTAACAGAGGCGTACGAACCTACGGATTTCGTCGAGGGCGCAACGGATACGGCCCCGGGGAGCGGGTCCCCGGGGCCGTGTACGTCACACGACGGCTCAGAGCTCGCCGTCGGCCGTCCGCTCGGCCAGCTTCACCAGGGTGCGGACCGCGGAGCCCGTGCCGCCCTTGGGGGTGTAGCCGTACGGAGCGCCCTCGTGGAAGGCCGGGCCCGCGATGTCGAGGTGGGCCCAGGTGATGCCCTCGCCCACGAACTCCTGCAGGAACAGACCGGCGACCAGGCCGCCGCCCATCCGCTCGCCCATGTTCGCCATGTCCGCGGTCGGGGAGTCCATGCCCTTGCGCAGGTCCGCCGGGAGCGGCATCGGCCAGGACTGCTCGCCGACCTCCTCGGCGATCTCGTGGATCGCGGTGCGGTAGTCGTCGTCGTTGGCCATGATGCCGAAGGTCCGGTTGCCCAGGGCCAGCACCATCGCGCCGGTCAGCGTCGCCACGTCGACGATCGCGTCCGGGTTCTCCTCCGATGCCTTGGTCAGCGCGTCGGCGAGGACGAGCCGGCCCTCGGCGTCGGTGTTGAGGACCTCGACGGTCTTGCCGCTGTACATGCGCAGCACGTCGCCGGGGCGGGTGGCCGAGCCCGACGGCATGTTCTCGGCCAGCGCCAGCCAGCCGGTGACGTTGACGGCCAGGCCGATGCGGGAGGCGGCGACGACCGCGGCGAACACGGCGGCGGCGCCGCTCATGTCGCACTTCATCGTCTCGTTGTGGCCGGCCGGCTTCAGGGAGATGCCGCCCGAGTCGTAGGTGATGCCCTTGCCGACCAGCGCGAGGGTCTTCTCCGCCTCCGGGTGGGTGTAGGCGATCTTGACCAGGCGCGGGCCGCGGACCGCGCCCTTGCCGACGCCGAGGATGCCGCCGAAGCCGCCCTTGTCGAGCGCCTTCTCGTCGAGCACCTGCACCTTGAGGCCGTGCTCCTTGCCCGCGGCGGTGACGATGGCGGCGAACGTCTCGGGGTAGAGGTCGTTCGGCGGCATGTTGATCAGGTCGCGGGCGCGGTTGATCTCCTCGGTGAGCGCCAGCGCACGCTCGGCGGCGGCCTTGAAGGCCTTGTCACGCGGCTTGGCGCCGAGCAGGGTGACCTCGGCCAGCGGCTTCTTCGCGTCCTTGCCGTTCTTGCTTTCCTGGTACGCGGTGTAGGCGTACGCACCGAGCAGGGCGCCCTCGGCGATCGCCTCGGCGTCCTCGGGGGCGGTGATGGGCAGCGCGAACGCGGCCTTCTTGGCGCCGGTCAGGGTGCGGGCGGCGGTGCCGGCGGCGCGGCGCAGGGCCTCGGCGCCGTACGCCTGGCCGTCCTCGGGTGCGGAGCCCAGGCCGACGGCGAGCACGACGGGGGCCTTCAGGCCGGCGGGGGCGGGCAGCTTGGTGGCCTCTCCCTCGGCACCCGCGGCGCCCAGGGTCTCCAGGACGGCGGCGAGCTTGCCGTCGAACGCCTGGTCCACGGCCTCGGCGCCCGGGGCGACGAGCAGACCCTTTCCGGACTTCGCTACGCCGACGACAAGGGCGTCGGCGCGCAGCGTCGCCGCGCCGGCAGTGCTGAGAGTGAGAGCAGTCACGGTGGTGAAATCTCGCTTCCATTGAGTTCTGTGGCGGTCGAGGGATGGGCCGACCGTGCCCGCCGCATCGTATTTCGGCCCGGGGAACGCCGAGAACGAGCCTACGCTCGCTCTTCGTCTTCGCTCACGGCGACGGTGATTCACTCATCCGTGGTGTCTCTTTCACGTTTACCCCTCAGTGTCGGAGAGCTCGGTCACACTCGCCTCATTCGCGCAAGGGCAGCAGCCGCTCCTTTGCATCATCCGCATCATCTCCACAGGTCCTCCCTAAGCGGTCGGGCCTGTCGAGGGGGGACACCACCAGATGGACTCTGCCGGATCCCGTATGCCCAGAACAGCCAGGACGGCATCCCTGCTGGCCGCCGCGCTCCTGGCCACCGTCCTCCCGTCCGCGGGGGCCGGCGCGGCCGAAGCGGTTCCGCGGATCGACCTCACCGTCCTGGTCGTCGACGACGGCGGCAGCGCCGTGGAGGCGATCACCTCCGAACTGCGCTCCACAGGCGTCCCGTACCGCCGGGTCGATCTGGCCGATTCCGGCCGCCCGGTCATCAACGCCGGATTCCTCAGCGACACGGTCTCCGGGCGCCCCCGGGCCAAGTACCAGGGCGTCGTCCTGCCCCACGAGTCCGCCTTCGGCCCCGACTCCGCCGAGCAGGCGGCCCTCACCGCGTACGAGAAGACCTTCGGCATCCCGCAGGTCGACGCGTACACCTGGGCCCACCCCGGCGTCGGTCTCGACTACACCAGCGAAGGGGGTTTGTCCGGTCCTCTCGACGGGGCCGCCGCCTCCGTCACCGCGGCCGGCCGGGCCGGGCCCTTCCGCCACCTGGACGGGCCGCTGACCTTCGAGGACAACGACCCGGCGATCTCCGAGAGCTACGGTTACGCCGGCCGTCCGCGCGAGGGCTTCACCAGCTACCTCGACATCCCCGTCGACGGCGGCGGCCGGGCCAGCCTGATCGGCGAGTACGCCCACGACGGACGCCGCGAACTGGTCGTCACCTTCGCCTACAACCAGTACCAGCGGCAGTTCCGGGCGCTCGCCCGCGGCATCGTCGAATGGCTCACCCAGGGCGTCCACCTCGGCCAGAGCCGCAGCTACTTCTCCGTCCACGTCGACGACGTCCTCGCCCCCGACGCCCGCTGGGACACGGCCCGCAACTGCACCCCCGGAGACTTCGACTGCGTGGGCGGCGACGGGGACGGCGTGAACCCCGTCCGGATGACCGCCGAGGACGCCCGGTACGCGGCCACCTGGCAGAAGTCCTCCGGCTTCACCCTCGACATGGTCTACAACGGCGGCCAGGGCGAGCAGTGGAAGACCGAGCACGGAGGCGCCGACCCGCTCGCCACCCAGCTGATCGCCGACCGCGCCCAGTACCGCTGGGTGAACCACACCTACACCCACCCCTTCCTCGGCTGCGTCCAGGACAACGCCACCGTCCCCTGGCAGTGCGCCAAGAACGCCACCGGCGCCACCCTGTGGACGAACCGCAGCGCGATCTCCGGACAGATCCGCGACAACCACAACTGGGCCGTCGCCAAGGGCATCTCCGTCGACCGCGCCGAACTCGTCACCGGCGAGCACTCCGGTCTGAAGACCCTCCCGCAACAGAGCGCCGACAACCCGAACCTGGCCGGCGCGCTCTCCGACAACGGCGTGAAGTGGATCGCGAGCGACAACTCCCGCGAGCCCCGACAGCGCGCCGTCGGCGCCGCGAAGACCGTCCCGCGCCACCCCATGAACGTCTACTACAACGTGGGAACGGCCGCCGAGATGGCCGACGAGTACAACTGGATCTACACCTCGCGTGCCGACGGCGGCAGCGGGATCTGCGAGGCCAACCCGGCCTCCACCTGCCTGCCCGCCCCGCTCGACACCGCCACCGGGTACGCCTCCCACATCGTCCCGCAGGAGGCACGCACGGCCCTCTCCCACATCGTGGCGAACGACCCGCGCCCGCACTACGTCCACCAGTCCAACCTCGCCGAGGAGCGGATCCTCTACCCCGTCCTCGACCGGGTGCTCGCCGACTACCGGGCCCTCTTCGCCGACAACACCCCGCTGGTGAACCCCCGTCAGCGTGACGTCGGCACCGAGCTGAACCGCCGCGCCTCCTGGGAGCAGGCGCTCGCGGCCGGCCAGGTCACCGCGTACCGCATCGGTACCACCGTCACCGTCAAGGCGCCCGCCGGCGTGACCGCGCCGATCACCGTCCCCGAGGGCACGCGCAAGCAACTCCTCCTCGGCACCGCGGTGTTCGGGACGGCCTACGCCGGAACGCGCTCGGCCTGGACGGCCCCGGAGCCCCTGCAGAGCGCGACCACGCTCCGGCTCCCGACCGTCTGAGACCCGCCGACCGCTTCGCGCACTGACCACTGACCGTACGTTCTGGGGGAAACGCACATGCCGAGCAGTGGCCGTCACGTCACCATGCTCACCGAGGGCACCTATCCGCATGTCCACGGGGGAGTCAGCACCTGGTGCGACCAGCTCGTCCGGGGGATGCCCGAGGTCGACTTCGAGGTCCTCGCCCTCACCGGCAGCGGCCGCGAACCGGTCACCTGGGAGCTGCCGTCCAACGTCCGACGGCACACCGCCTTCCCGCTCTGGGGCCCCACCCCGGAGCGGGGGCGGGCCCCGCGCGGGCGGGCGCGCCGCCGCTCGGTCGACATCTACGAGCGCTTCCTGCTCTCGATACTCGACCCCGGCGCCGGCTGTGACTTCGGCGAGGGCCTCTACGCCCTGGCCGAACTCGCCCGGCGCGGAGGGCTCACCGCGGCCCTGCGCTCCGAGAGCATGCTCCGCTCCCTGATGTGGATCTGGACCATGCCGCATCTACCGACGGCCGCGGCCAGGCCCACCGTCCACGACGCGCTGACCGCCACCGACCTGCTGGAGCACGCGCTGCGGCCGCTCGCCGCCCGGATATCCGGCAGCAGCGTCGCGCACGCCGTCTCCAGCGGCCTCGCGACGCTGCCGGCGCTCGCCGCCCAGCACTTCGAAGGAGTGCCCTTCCTGCTCACCGAACACGGCATCTATCTGCGCGAGCGCTACCTCGGCTACCGCACCGAGGCCCAACGCTGGCCCGTCAAGGCCCTGATGCTCGGCTTCTACCGCGAGCTCAACACCCTCGGCTACCGCAAGGCCGACCTGATCACCCCCTGCAACCAGTACAACCGGCGCTGGGAGGAGCGCGGCGGCGCACCCGCCGCCCGCATCCGGACCGTCTACAACGGCGTCGACCCGCACGCCTTCCCCTACGCGGGACCCGAGCCGGAGGTCCCCACCCTCAGCTGGTGCGGCCGGATCGACCCCATCAAGGACCTGGAGACGCTGATCCGGGCGTACGCGATCTCCCGCGCCGAACTCCCGGAGCTGAGGCTGAGGTTGTTCGGCCCGGTACCGGCCGGGAACGAGGACTACCGGACCGGCCTGGAGAAGCTGGCGGCCGAACTGGGCGTCGCCGACGGCATCACCTTCGAGGGCAGGGTCTCCGACGTGGCCGGCGCCTACGCGGCGGGGAGCGTGGTGGCGCTGTCCTCGATCAGCGAAGGCTTCCCCTTCTCCCTGATCGAAGCCATGTCCTGCGGCCGGGCCACGGTGTCCACAGATGTGGGCGGGGTACGGGAGGCCGTCGGCGACACGGGACTCGTCGTCCCGCCCCGCGAACCCGCCGTGCTGGCCGCCGCCATGACGGAGCTGCTGCACGACGGGGAGCGGCGCGCCGAACTGGGCCGCCGGGCCCGGCAGCGGGTCGTCGACCGCTTCACCCTGCACCGCTCGGTGGAAGGCTTCCGCCAGATCTACCGCGAACTCGCCGGGCAGCCCGTCACACCCCCGGTCGATCTCGGCGACGGAACGGACTGGACCGTGCGCCTCACCGACCCCTGGCGCCAGGAACTCGTCGGCGGAGGCTCCCTTTCGTGAGCGGCTCGCTGTGGCTCAAGAACGGCACGATGCAGGACACCCTGCCGGTGATCCCACGCCCTCGCAGGCCGGGCGCCGAGCAGGGGCTCCTCGTGCGGGATCCGCTCGATCAGGATCCGCTCGACCAGGGTGCCCTCGCCGTCGATCCGCTCGACGAACTCGCCGACCGGCTCGACGCGTTGGCCGCCGGCGCCGTGCACCCCGACGAGATAGCCGCGATCCTCGAATCCGACGGCCTGACCGACGACCACATCCGCCTCACCTACGGGCGCGCCGACTCCTTCGCGCTCGCCGAGGACCTCTACGCGCGCGTGGAGCGGCGCCATCCCCAGCCGGAGGCCCCGCCCACCGGGCCCTGGCACAGCGGGCTCGTCGGCTGCCTGCTGCGCGGACTCGTCTTCGCCCTGCCCGGCCTCGCGTACGTCCTCGCGGCGCCGCTCCTGGCCGGGCCGGGCAAGGGCCCGCTGCTCGCGTCGGCCGTGGCCGGATGGGTGTGGAACCAGGCCCTGGCCCACCGCGCGTACTCCTGGCTCGGCCTCGGCGAACGCCGGGCGGCCGCCCGCGCCCTGCTCCTCGGCGCCCCGGCGGGCGCGCTCGTCGGCTCGGCCGTCGCCCTCGCCGCCTCCGGGCCCGGGGCGTGGCGCGTCGTCATGTTCGCCGCCGGACAGTCCCTGTACCTCGGCGCCGCGACCGTCCTGCTCGTCCTCGGCCGCGAACGCGCCCTGCTCTGCGCCCTGCTGCCGCTCGCCGGAGCGGTGCCCGCGTTCTGGTACGACCTCCCCGACGCCCTCCGCGCCGGGCTGCTCGTCCTCTCCCTGGCGACCACGGTCACCTTCGCGGCGATCGTGCTGCGCCCAGGACCGAGGCCCCGCTCCGGCCCGCCGCTCGTCGCCTCCCTCCCGTACGGCCTCTTCGGCCTCGGCACCGGCCTGCTGGTGCTGTACGCGGGGGCCGGCGACGCCCTGGTGACGGGCGCCGCGCCCGTGCTCGCGCTCACCCTGTCGATGGGGCCCGCCGAGTGGCTGCTGCACCGCTTCCGAAGCGAGACCCTCACCGGACTGCGCACCCTCACCAGCGCCCGCGCGTTCCGGCGGGCGGCCGCGGGGACGCTGGCGCACTGCCTCGGCGCGTATCTCGCCGTCCTGCTCGCCCTGGCCTCCGTCGGCACCCTGCTGTGGCCGGGAGCCCCGGCGCTCGACGGGATCCGGCTCCTCGGGCTGCTGCTGGTCGGGATCGTGCTCTGGCTCGCCCTGCTCCTCCAGGCCTTCGGCGCGGTCCGCAGCGCGGCCGCGGTGTGCACGCTCGCCGCGGTGGCGCAGACCCTCACCCCGACGGCCGGCCCCGCCGCGGCCGGCGTAGCGGCCACCGTCCTGGCCGTCCTGGCCGGCGCCCTGCTCATACGCCCGACAGCCCACCGCGCCTAGGACGACCGACGACCGTGAACCCTTCTCTCCTCGTGCCCTTCTACGAGCATCCGGCGGACCGGCCCGAAGCCTGGGACGCCGTGATCGAGGCCGCGCCGTCGCTGTACGGCGTCGTCCTCAACCCCGCGAACGGCGCGGGGCGGACCGCCGATCCCGCCTTCGCCGTCGTCGCCGAACGGCTCCGCGCCGCCGGGGCGCGGGTGCTCGGCTATGTCGACACCGCGTACGGCCGCCGACCGCACGGCGAGGTCGTCGCCGACCTGCTCCGCCACCGCGACTGGTACGGCGCCGACGGGGCGTTCCTCGACCAGGTGCCGACCGCGCCCGAGGCCCTCGAGCACTTCCGGCGCATCGGCGTCGCCGCCCGCGCCGCCGGGGCCCGGACACTGGTTCTCAACCACGGCGCCCACCCCGACCCCGGCTACGCCGCGCTCGCCGATCTGCTGGTCACCTTCGAGGGCCCCTGGGACTCCTACCGCGCCCTCGACCTCCCGGTCGCCGACCACTACTGCCATCTGGTCTACGCGGCCCCCCGCCACGCCCTGCCGACCACCCGCGTCCACTGCACGGTCCCGGGTACGGGAGCCCACCCGTGGGGCACGCTCCCGCACGCCCTGGAGCCGGCCGGATGACCCATGGGGCGACGGTCAGCCGCGGGTGACGGAGTAGCAGGTGGCCCGGCCCTCGCCGTTGTCCGTCCACTCGCGCCCGGTCGACCAGGTGTACCAGGACCGGTCGCCGGCCGTGTCCGCGCAGGCCCGCTCGGCCCTGGACATCGCCGACTCGGTGCCGGGCCAGCCGCCCGCGAGCTTGTGCTGTCCCAGGATCTTGCCGTCGTAGGAGCCGGTGCAGGGCACCCGGGCCACCAACCGGTTCTGGCGCAGACCGGTGTTGAAGTCCATGCAGTCCCCGGCCTTCGCGTCGTACGTGGGGATCACCACCGTGCCGGCGTCCAGGGTGCGCTCGGTGGGCGTCGCCGCGGCCGTCGGCTTCGAGGCGCCGAATCCGGCCAGGGTGAGCTCGGCGTGGAGTGCGGTGACGTCCGCGAGGGCGCTGTCCTTCTCCTTGCTGAGCAGGGCGGACAGATCGGCCCGGGCACGCGTGACCCGGCCGTCCGCGTCGACGTCGACGGTCACCGGGATCTGGGCGGTCTTCACGGTGTCGTTCAGCGGGACGGGGACGAACTCCGTCCGCAGGTCGTACGGGAAGAGATTCATGGCCGCCTTCAGCGGGAACGAGGCGGTGTACGAACGCCCTGCCGTGCCCGTCCGGGCCGTCGCCTCCGCGGTCCCGAGCGCCTCCAGGAGCGTGCCGCCGACCGCGGCCTCGGAGCCGCGCAGGTGGCTGATCGAGTCGACGCCCCAGAGCGGCTTGATGTCCCCCGAGTACCGCAGCCAGTAGCCGGCCGAGGCGGCACGGTAGTTGATGGTCTGGGTGTCCACCGTGTATCGGCTGGAGGTGTCGCCCGTGGTCCGCCCCGGGAGGGATCCGAGGATCGTCGCGCGGGCGTCCTCCGGGAACTGCCGGGGAACGCGCCAGGCGCTCGCCGCCTCGCCCCGGCTGCCGGTGAAGTCCACGCGTCCCGTGAGGGTCTGGACGGCCTTGCCGTGCCGCGAGGTGAAGGTGACGCTCTGGCGGAGCTCGGCGCTGCCGGCCTTCTGGGTGTGGCGCAGCGCGAGGAAGACCTGCCGGTCGAGCGGCTCGGAGAACACGGGATGGGGGGCCGGCTTCGCGGTCCCTCCGTCGTCGCCGCCGCAGGCGGTGAGCGAAAGGGAGGCGGCGGCGAGCGCGGCAGCGGTACGAGCAAGGCGTCTGATCACGCCTTCATGACCGGGCGGACCTGCGGAAGGTTGTCCTCCGGCAGGTCACGGAACGATCAACCCAGCGTCAGCGCGACGAGCGCCACCGTCCCCGCCGTCTCCTCCACCGCTCCGAACACATCGCCGGTCACCCCGCCGAACCTCCGTACGCACCGCCGCAGCAGCAGCGTCGCCGCGCCGAGCCCCGCCGCTGCCGCCAGGACGTGACGGATCGCGTCGTACGGGGAGAAGAGCGCGCCCGCGCCCGCGCACAGGACGAGCACGCCCCCGGTGACCAGCGCGGCCGAGCGCACCGGGACGGTGGCGGCGACCATCGCGCCCAGGCCCTCCGGACGGGCCGCCGGGACGCCGTGGCGGGAGGCGTGGGTGAGGGCGAGGCGGGCGACGGTCGCGGCGAGGGCGGCGGCGACCGTGCCGTACGCCCAGCTCTCCTCGTACAGCCGGTACAGCGCGGCGACCTGGGCGAGCAGGACGAAGAGCAGCACGATGACACCGAACGGGCCGATGTCCGACTGCTTCATGATCCGCAGCGCGTCCTCCGCCGGCTTGGCGCTGCCGAGCCCGTCCGCCGTGTCCGCGAGGCCGTCCAGGTGCAGGCCCCGGGTCATCAGCGCCGGTACGGCGGCGGTGACGACGGCCGCGAGCAGCGGGCCGGAGCCGAACAGCAGGAACAGGCCGCCGAGTGCCGCCGAGAAGAGGCCCACGACGAGGCCCGCGAGCGGGGCCCACAACATGCCGGCGCGCGCCGCGTCCCTGTCCCAGCGGGTGATGCGGGCGGGGAGCACGGTGAGGGTGCCGAAGGCGAAACGCAGGCCGTCCATCCGGGCAGGGTAAGGCAGGGCCCGACGCTGTAAATTGCGCATCACGTACATATCGGAAGCGGGTGGCATGGGTCACTGGTTCTACGTCAACTTCGTCGAGCCCGGGAAGCTCCCGCTGCTCATCGCCCTGTTCTCCTTCGTGGTGACCTTCCTGGTCACGCGGATGATCGTGCGGATGATCCGGGCGGGGAAGGGCCCGTTCGGCAATGTGCAGTCCGCCGGCGGGCTGCACATCCACCATGTCGTGCCCGGCGTTGTTCTCACCGTCGTCGGCGGCTTCGGCGCGGTCGCCAGCGGCCGGGAGGGGGTCGCCGCCGGTGTCTTCGCGGCGGTCTTCGGGATCGGCGCGGGCCTCGTCCTCGACGAGTTCGCGCTGATCCTCCACCTCGACGACGTCTACTGGAGCGACCAGGGCCGCAAGAGCGTCGAGGTCGTCGTCCTGACCGCCGCCCTGGTGGTGCTGGTCCTCGGCGGTTTCTCGCCGCTCGGCGTCAACGAACTCACCCCCGACGAACGCCAGAACCGGGCCACCGTCGTCCTCACCCTCGTGGTGAACTTCCTCTTCGTCCTGATCGCCCTGGTGAAGGGGAAGTTCCGGATCGCGGTGCTGGGGACGCTGGTGCCGTTCGTCGCGATCGTCGGAGCGGTACGGCTCGCCCGGCCCGGCTCCTGGTGGTCCCGCCACTTCTACCGGCGACGCCACCGTGCCCGCGCCAAGTCCCGGCTGCGCACCTACCGGCACGACCGGCGCTGGGACCGGATCCGACGGCGGGCTCAGGACCTGATCGGCGGCTTCCAGGAGCGGGTCCCCGGCCGCGGCTCCGGCCCTGGGTCCGACGGCGGCTGACGGCGCTCCCGCCACGCCGTGGCCGCCACGAGCACCAGCACCGCGGCGATCGCCGCCAGATGCTCCTTGCCCGCCAGGTTGCTCTTGATCAGCACCTCCACCACCATCGCGACGACCACCAGCGCCCCGGTCCAGCGGGCCCGACAGCGCCGGCAGACGTAGACGGCGAGGCCGACCACGGCCGCCGAGGGGCCGGTGTCGACGACCTGGGCGTCCGAGGCGGGCAGCCCGAGAGGGCTGTCCGGGCCGAGCGCGATGCCCACCCGTGCGTACAACGTCCCGGCCAGCGTCGCCAGATACGCGATGGCGAGGGTCCGCCACCGCCCCAGACAGATCTCGGCGATGCCGAACACCAGCAGGACCTGCGCCAGCGCGCCCCACACCGGCAGGTCGAGCGCCGGGACGAAGAGCGAGAGCGGGGTACGCAGCAGCGCGAGCCAGAGCGGGTCCTCGGCCCTCACCGAGCCGATGTTCTGGACCGGCTGGTAGCCCCAGTCCTGGTTCTGCACGAGCTGGAAGAGCGCCGTGAGGCACACGGCGGCCAGCGTCATCGGTATCGCGCTCCACCTCTTGGTGGCGAGCGTGGTCCGTACGGCGGTGTACAGCGGGCCCCACTCGCGGTGCGCGAAGTCCCGGACGGCGGACCTCAACGCCGGCCTTCCAGGTGCTTGCGGTGCATCCACTTCGGCAGCCCGGGGGCTTCCAGGAAGCCCTCGGCGCGACCCGCGGCGAGGCCGATGCGCAGCAGATCGGCGCTCTTCTCGAAGAGCATGAAGCGGGGCTCCCAGATCGGTCGGTACTTGGCGTTGGCGCGGTACAGCGACTCGATCTGCCACCAGCGGGAGAAGAAGCTGAGCAGCGAACGCCACATCCGCAGCACGGGTCCCGCCCCGAGCTTCGAGCCACGTTCGAAGACGGAACGGAACATGGCGAAGTTGAGCGACACCTGCGTGATCCCGATCTCCTTGGCGCGCTGGAGGAGTTCGATGACCATGAACTCCATCAGGCCGTTCTCGGAGTCCCGGTCACGGCGCATCAGGTCCAGCGAGAGGCCCTTGGGGCCCCAGGGCACGAAGGACAGCACCGCCCGCAACTCGCCCTGCCCGTCGGTGCACTCCAGCATCACGCACTGGCCGTCCCGCGGGTCGCCGAGCCGGCCGAGCGCCATCGAGAAGCCCCGTTCGGTGGCCCCGTCGCGCCAGTCGTCCGCCTTGCGGAGCAGCGCGTCCATCTCGTCGGCGGGAATGTCCTCGTGGCGCCGGATCCGCACCTCGTACCCGGCGCGCTTGACCCGGTTGAACGCCTGCCGCACCGTGCGCATGGCGCGCCCGTCGAGGGTGAACTCGTCGGTCTCCACGATCGCCTCGTCGCCCAGCTCCAGGGCGTCCAGGCCGTGCCGGGCGTAGATGGTGCCGGCCTCCTCGCTCGCGCCCATCACCGCCGGGACCCAGCCGTGCTCGCGGGCCTCGGCCAGCCAGGGCTCGATCGCCCCCGGCCAGGCCTCGGGGTCGCCGATCGGGTCGCCGGAGGCGAGCGAGACCCCGCCGACCACCCGGTAGGCGATGGCGGCCTTCTCGCTGGGGGACCACACCACGCTCTTCTCGCGGCGCAGCGCGAAGTAGCCGAGCGAGTCGCGGTCGCCGTACTTGTCGAGCAGCAGCCGGAGCTTCTCCTCGTCGCCCTCCGTCAGCGGATCGACGGCCCGGCGCGAACGGAACGCGGCATAGAGCACGGCGATGATCAGAAGCGTGGAGAGCACGTTGATGGTGACGTCGACCCAGCCGGGGGTGGCGATCCCGTCGAAGCGCGAGTCGTCGGCGGCCAGGGTGATCAGCCGCATCACGCCGTACCGCCAGCGCTCCAGGAAGGTGGAGCCGCCGGTGGCGGTGTTCGTGACGGTGACCAGGACGGCGGCGAGCAGGGAGGTGACGAGCAGTCCGCCGACCGCCACGACGGCGGCGGCCGGCGGGTTGGAGCGGTCGCCCTTCGCGTAGAACTCCTTGCGGCCGAGCAGCAGTGCGAGGACGAACGCGGCGGTGATGACGAGCGAGATCCAGTTCTGGGCGTGCTGCCGGATCTCGGGGAAGGCCATCGCGAGGGCGAAGAGCGCGAGGAAGAGTCCGCTGAGGACGATGTTGAGGATCCATGCGGCGCGCTTGCGGCGGCGCATGGTGATCGCCAGGAAGAGCGTGAAGACACCCGAGGCGAAGCCCGCGGTCAGCATGTACGGAGTGAAGTAGTCGTCCGTGTTGTGTCTGCGGAGGTCCTGGCCGAGCGAGACCCACACGGCGCTCAGGAAGTTGATGAACGTGACGGCGCGCAGGTACCAGACGGCGAACGCGGCGCTGCGCCGCGAACGGACGGTGCCCCGGGGCGTTCCTTCGGTGGACAAACGGACCTCTCCCATGAAAAGCGATCATATGGGGCATCACTTGCCATGGCGGGGCGCCGGAGGCAGTCGTCCGCGCGTGGCGGAACGACTGCCTCCGGCGCCGTGATCCGACTAGTTCTCCTCGTCCGGGGAGTCCGCCCCGGCGTCATCCGGAATGGTCAGTTCCGGCTGCTCGGGCAGCTCCGCGGCGAGCGCCGCGGCGGCCTGGACGAGGGGAAGAGCGAGCATGGCCCCGGTTCCCTCACCCACAGAGACGCCATGGTCGAGCAGCGGGTTGAGTGCCATCCGGTCCAGCGCCTTCGCCTGCGCCGGCTCACCGCTGACCTGACCCGCCAGCCACCAGTCCGGCGCGCGGAACGCCGCCCGCTGCGCCACCAGCGCACAGGCCGCGCCCACCACACCGTCCAGGATCACCGGCATCCGGCGCACCGCGCTCTGCAGCAGGAAGCCCGTCATCGCCGCCAGGTCCGCCCCGCCGACCGCCGCGAGCAGCTCCAGCTGGTCGCCCAGGACCGGCCGGGCGCGCCGCAGCGAGTCACGGACCGCCGCGCACTTGCGCATCCACGCCAGGTCGTCGATCCCGGCGCCGCCCCGGCCGGTCACCACCGAGGCGTCCGTCCCGCACAGGGCCGCGATCAGGGTCGAGGCCGGCGTCGTACCGCCCACGCTCAGATCACCGAGCACGACCAGATCCGTGCCCGAGTCGGCCTCCTCGTCGGCGATCGCCATGCCGAGCCGTACCGCCGCCTCGGTCTCCTCAGTGGTCAGCGCGTTCTCGATGTCGATCCGGCCGCTGCCGCGCCGCACCCGGTGGCGTACCACCTCGGCCGGCAGCAGCTCCGGCTCGCAGTCCAGACCGGCATCGACCACCCGCACCGGGACGTTCGCCGCGCGGGCGAGCACCGCCACCGGGCTCGCGCCCTCGAGGACCGAGCGGACCAGCTCGTAGGCGGTCCCGGCCGGACGGCCGGACACCCCGAGCGAGGCCACCCCGTGATCGCCCGCGAAGAGCACCACGCGCGGCTGCTCGATCGCCCGCACCTTGACCGAACCCTGCGCCGCCGAGAGCCACTCGCCGAGTTCGTCGAGCCGGCCGAGCGCACCGGGCGGAACGATCAACCGCTCCCGGCGTTCCTCGGCGTCACGCCGTATCCCGCCGTCGGGGCGCTCGATCAGATCGGAGAAGTCGTCCAGGTTCAAGGCTCTTCCTTGTGACGTCGGCGGTGGCCATCGGTGATCGCACCCTACCCGCGCAGCACCAGAGCCTGTCCCGCGACGACGAGGAGTACCTGCTCGCACTCGTCGCCGAAGGCCGCGTTCAGCCGGCCCAGCTCGTCCCGGAAACGCCGCCCCGCCGCCGTGGCGGGCACGACCCCCGAGCCCACCTCGTTGGTGACCACGACGACGGTACGGGACGTGGCCCGCACCGCCGCCACCAGCTCGCCGATCCGCTCCCGCAGCGCCTCCTGCCCGCCGTCCGCCCACCGCTCGTCGTCCCAGGCCTCCACCCGGTCCATGGCGTCCGTGAGCCACAGCGACAGACAGTCGATCAGCAGCGCCGGGCCCTCGGCCTCCGCAAGGAGCGGTACGAGGTCGCAGGTCTCGGCCGTACGCCAGGAGCCGGGCCGCCGGTCCCGGTGCAGGGCCACCCGCTGCGCCCACTCCGGGTCGCCCTCGCGAGTCCCGGAGGTCGCCACGTACAGCACCTCGGGGAACGTCTCCAGGCGCCGCTCGGCCTCCACCGACTTGCCCGACCGGGCGCCGCCGGTCACCAGCGTGCGGCGCGGGACGTCGGGCACGGCGTGGTACTCGCCGATGTACAGGGTCGTGCCGTCCGGCACCGTCCGCGCCCCGGCCGCCGCAAGGCGCCGGTCCAGCTCCGCGCCGTTCGGCACGTCGTGGTCGAGATGGACGGCGATCACATCGGTGCTCGCGGAGACCGCTCCGGTCGCCCGCAGCCTGGCCACCGCGTCCGGGCGGCCCGTGACGTCCATGACGACCATGTCGTACGGACGGTGGTGATCGTCGGTCAGTCCGGCGGGGGAGCCGCCCGGCGGCAGATAGAGCAGCCGCTCGCCCTCCGGCGACGTCACCTCGTACCCCGTACCGGGTGAGTCCATCGGCACGGCCCGCACCCGGTGCCCGCTGATCAGCGTCAACTCCCGTCCGTCCGGCACCCGTCCCGCGGACGGCAGCCCGGCCGGCACCTCCACGGCCGGTCCGTCGTGCGGATGCGTCAGGAGCACCTGCCGTACGCCGACCAGTGAATGCCCCGCTCGGGCGGCGGCCAGCGCGGCCCCCGGCGTCAGGTCGAGCAGCAGCGCCTCGTCCACGAGCAGCGCGGTGGCGGCCCGCGCCCGGTCGCCGCGGGAGGACGCGCACACGGCGCAGGGGCAGTCGGGGCGGGGGAGCCCGATGGGGGCGCCGGTGCCGAGCAGAGTCAGTTCCACGTATTGATCCTCCCGCGTCACCGCGAGGGGTGCGCGCCCGGCTACGCTGCGGGCAGGAAACCGATCATCCGGTGAGCCTCAGGAGGCGGACATGGCATGGACGTGGCGGTTCGAGAAGTCCGACGGCGCGGAGACCGCTCCCGCGGTGGAACCGGAGGAGTGGACGACCCAGGGCGACGCCGAATCCTGGATCGGTGAGGTCTGGAAGGACCTCCTCGAGGGCGGAGCGGACCAGGCCACCCTCTTCGAGGACGACACCAAGATCTACACGATGTCCCTGAACGCGGAGGCGTAGAACTCCCTGCGGCCGGCGCCCTCCAGGGTCCCGGCCGCTCGCCGCCCCGCTTCAGGTTCGTCCGATCCGTACGCCTCGGTGGAGGCGGCCGATCAGGGGCGCGGGGAGTCAGCCCCGGACACCGCACAGGTGGAGCAGCGCCGCTATCCGGCGGTACGGTTCCATCCGCCCGGCGCGGTCCTCGGCGGCGAGCAGCCGCTCCAGCTCCTCGGCGGCCGGCAGGCCCACGTCGCCCGCCATGCCGTCGGTGAAGACCCGCACGCCGTACCAGGCGTGCAGCGGTGCGGCGATCCCCGCCAGCGTCGACGTCAGCGCGTCGAGCCGGTCGGCCCGCACCTTGAATCCGTTGTCGTCGGTGTACGTGTCCGACTCGAAGCCGGTCAGCGCGCCCGACCAGTCCCCGGCCAGGCCGGGCCGCATGGCCAGCGCGTCCGCGTTCCGTACGACGAGGGAGAGCAGACCGCCGGGAGCCAGCATCCGGGCGAGGCCCGCGAGCAGGGCGTCCGGCGCGTCCGCGTACATCAGGACACCGTGGCACAGCACCACGTCGAAGCTGCCCGGCAGGAAGTGCACACCGGTCTCGCGGCCGTCGCCCTCGATCAGCCGGACCCGCTCACGGATCCCGGCCGGTTCGGTGGCCAGCGAGTCCCGGGCGGCCTTGAGCAGCTCGGGATCGGCCTCCAGGCCGGTCACCGTGTGACCCGCCCGGGCCAGCCGCAGGGCCTGGGTTCCCTGCCCCATGCCCGCGTCCAGGATCCGCAGCCGCTGCCCCACCGGGTAGCGGCCGGCTATCTGCTCGTCGAGCTGGCGCGCGATGAGCTCCTGA
Organism: Streptomyces sp. NBC_01353; assembly: GCF_036237275.1. Lineage (GTDB taxonomy): Bacteria > Actinomycetota > Actinomycetes > Streptomycetales > Streptomycetaceae > Streptomyces. The sequence goes on from NZ_CP108352.1 coordinate 6,256,448, forward strand.
CGGACGGTCTCGCGCAACCCCCCGTACCCGCTCGGCCACGGGGAGGCCGCGGGCAGCAGCGGACCGCTGCCCGCGCCGGAACCGGAGCCGTTCGTGCTCAGGGCCGCTCTCCGCGCTTGACCTGCGGCTTCGGCAGTCGCAGTCGGCGCATCTGGAGCGTACGCATCAGGCCGTAGGCCACGGCACCCCGCTTCGGCTCGTTCGGGAAGCGCTCGTTCAGCTGCTTCTTCAGACGGAGCCAGATACCGATCGAGTCGATGACGATCATCACGATCACACCGAGCCAGAGCAGCAGCGAGATGTTCTGCAGCGCCGGGACGCGGATCATCGACAGGACGAGGATCACCACGGCCATCGGGAGGAAGAACTCCGCGATGGAGAAGCGCGAGTCGACGAAGTCGCGCACGAAGCGGCGGACCGGACCCTTGTCACGGGCGGGCAGATAACGCTCGTCGCCGCTGGCCAGCGCCTCGCGCTGACGAGCCAGGTCGGTACGGCGGGCCTCGCGCTGGCGCTTGGCGGCCTCCTTGCGGTCGGTCGGCACCGTCGCGGCGCGACGGCGCTGGGTCTGCGCCTCACTCCGCTTCGGGGTCGGGCGGCCCTTGGGGGCCTCGGGGTCGCGGGGCTGCTTGGAGAGGTCCGCCGTCACCTTGTCGGTGGGGGCCTTCTCTTCCTTGGAACGGCTACGGAACACATTCCCCAGAGTACGTGGTGGGGGGTGTGGACCCCAGTCCGGCCGGGAACGATCCGGTATCGGCCTGCGTCTGTGGGGGTACGCACGGACGACACGCACGCTTTCCCTGAGGTCCATCTACACCCTGGGCCTGAGAGAGCGCATGCGTAGTCGTCCTTGGGGAGGAGCACATCCGGCCCCGAACAGTGCGGTAATGGAGGCAGGGACCGTACTGTGGATCCTGTTGGAGTGCTTGAGCCGAGTCCGTCAGAAGGGGGCGCGCGAAGCCCATGAGCGGTGTCATGAAGCGTATGGGGATGATCTTCCGCGCGAAGGCAAACAAGGCCCTCGACCGGGCCGAGGATCCGCGCGAGACCCTCGATTACTCCTATCAGAAGCAGCTGGAGCTCCTGCAGAAGGTCCGTCGGGGCGTCGCCGACGTGGCGACGTCGCGCAAGCGTCTCGAACTGCAGCTGAACCAGCTCCAGGGCCAGTCCGCCAAGCTGGAGGACCAGGGCCGCAAGGCGCTGGCGCTCGGCCGTGAGGACCTGGCCCGCGAGGCGCTGTCCCGGCGGGCGGCGCTGCAGCAGCAGGTGAGCGACCTCGAGGTGCAGCACCAGACGCTGCAGGGCGAGGAGGAGAAGCTCACGCTGGCCTCGCAGCGACTCCAGGCCAAGGTCGACGCCTTCCGTACGAAGAAGGAGACGATCAAGGCGACCTACACCGCCGCGCAGGCGCAGACCAGGATCGCCGAGTCGTTCTCCGGCATCTCGGAGGAGATGAGCGACGTAGGCGTGGCGATCCAGCGCGCCGAGGACAAGACGGCCCAGCTGCAGGCCCGGGCCGGCGCGATCGACGAGCTGCTCGCCTCGGGCGCGCTCGACGACCAGTCGGGCCTGGCCAAGGACGACATCCAGGCGGAGCTGGACCGGCTGTCCGGCGGCACGGACGTCGAGCTGGAGCTCCAGCGGATGAAGGCCGAGCTGGCGGGCGGCCCTTCGGACTCGAAGCAGGCGATCGAGGGCGGTACGGGAACGCCGCAGGACCAGGCCCAGAAGTCCTCCAACCCCAGGTTCGACAAGCAGTAAGGACGGCGCGTCATGATCGTAAGGATCATGGGGGAGGGCCAGTGGGAGCTGGCCGACAGTCACTTCGTCGAGCTGAACAAGCTGGACGACGAACTGCTGGCCGAGATGGAGTCGGGAGACACCGACGGCTTCCGTCGTACGCTCTCGGCCCTGCTCGACGCGGTCCGCCGCCTCGGCGAACCGCTCCCCGACGACGCACTGGAACCCTCGGAACTGATTCTTCCGGAACCGGACGCGACGCTCGAAGAGGTCCGGGAGATGCTCTCCGACGACGGTCTGATCCCGGGCTGACGCCTCCGACATCAGCGGCAGCGCCCCGCCTCCCGCACAGGGAAGCGGGGCGCTGCCGTGTCCACCACCCCGTACCGTTGCTCCGTGACCTCCCTCGACAGCGGCCTCTCGCAGGCCCGGCACTGGCTGCGGGCGCACCCCCTCGCCTTCGACGCCGGCCTCGCCCTCGCCGTGCTCGCCTGCATGGTCACGGGATCCTTCGCCGACCCCCACGGCAGCCCCAACGGGCCCACCTTCGGCGACCGCACCCCCGACGCGACCAGCGTCCTCCTCATGGTGCTCGGCGCCGCCGCGCTCGTCCTGCGGCGGCGCGACCCCCTCGCCGTCCTTGCCTTCACCGGCGGGGTCACCCTCGTCGAGCTGATCACCGACGACCGTCCGGCCCCGGTCGCGATGAGCGCCGTCATCGCGCTCTACACCGTCGCCGCCCGCACCGACCGCCCCACCACCTGGCGCGTCGGACTGCTCACCATGGGCGTCCTGACGGGCGCCTCGATGCTCTTCGGCCCCACCCCCTGGTACGCCCAGGAGAACCTCGGTGTCTTCGCCTGGACCGGCATGGCCGCGGCTGCCGGCGACGCCGTCCGCAGCCGCCGCGCCTTCGTCGACGCCATCCGCGAGCGCGCCGAGCGGGCGGAACGGACCCGTGACGAGGAGGCCCGGCGCCGGGTCGCCGAGGAGCGCCTCCGCATCGCCCGCGACCTCCACGACGTCGTCGCCCACCACATCGCCCTGGTCAACGTCCAGGCCGGGGTCGCCTCCCACGTCATGGACAGACGCCCCGACCAGGCCAAGGAGGCCCTCGCGCACGTCCGCGAGGCCAGCCGCTCCGCCCTCAACGAGCTGCGCGCCACCGTCGGTCTGCTCCGCCAGTCCGGCGACCCCGAGGCGCCCACCGAACCCGCCCCCGGCCTCGCCGTCCTCGACGAGCTGCTCGCCACCTTCCGCAACGCGGGCCTCCCCGTCGAGCTGGCCCGCGCGGACGACGACGGCGAGCTTCCGGCCGCCGTCGACCTTGCCGCGTACCGGATCATCCAGGAGGCGCTGACCAATGTGCAGAAGCACGCGGGCCCGGACGCCAAGGCCGAGGTGAGCGTGGTCAGGGTCGGCCGTACCGTCGAGATCACCGTCCTCGACAACGGAGTTCCGCAGCCGGCGACGCCCGCCGACACCGGCGGGCACGGACTGATCGGCATGAGGGAGCGCGTCACCGCGCTCCGCGGCACGCTGACCGCGGCACCCCGCTACGGCGGCGGCTTCCGTGTCCAGGCGATACTGCCCGTAACGGTTCGTACGGGGGAGGACACATGACCATCCGGGTGCTGCTCGCCGACGACCAGGCCCTGCTCCGCAGCGCCTTCAAGGTGCTCGTGGACTCCGAGCCGGACATGGAGGTCGTCGCCGAGGCCGCCGACGGGGCCCAGGCGGTCGCGCTCGCCCGGACCACGGGGGCCGACGTCGTCCTGATGGACATCCGGATGCCCGGCACGGACGGGCTCGCCGCCACCCGCATGATCACCGCGGACCCGGAGCTGTCCGGCGTACGGATCGTCATGCTGACCACCTTCGAGGTCGACGAGTACGTCGTGCAGTCGCTCCGCGCCGGCGCCTCCGGCTTCCTCGGCAAGGGGGCGGAACCGGAGGAGCTGCTCAACGCCATCCGGATCGCCGCCGCGGGAGAGGCCCTGCTCTCGCCCGTCGCGACCAAGGGTCTGATCGCCAAGTTCCTCGCGCAGGGCGGCAGTTCGGACTCCGAGAACGGTGAGGACGCGCCGGGGTACTCCGAGCGTCTCGCCGCCCTCACCACCCGCGAACGGGAGGTCCTCGTCCTCGTCGGCGGCGGCCACTCCAACGACGAGATCGCCGAACGCCTCGAGGTCAGCCCCCTCACGGTCAAGACGCATGTCAACCGGACCATGGCCAAGCTCGGCGCCCGCGACCGCGCCCAGCTCGTGGTCACGGCCTACGAGTCCGGCCTGGTACGTCCAAGGGTGGAGTGAGGGAGTACCCCGGCGTACTCCAGACGCGGTATGCGCGGGATAAGGAATTGGACCCGGGGGCCGAGGATCCGGGGCTTCCCATGGCTGAAGGTGTAAGCGGGCACCCCTGGAACGTCCTGGCGCCCGCCTGCCGAGTACGCCACAGAAGAGAGACCCCATGTCCTGGCTGTCCAGATTCAGCCTCGCGCAACGGGCCCTGATCGGGCTGATGTCCATCGTTGCCATCGTCTTCGGGGCGATAGCGATACCGCAGCTGAAGCAGCAACTGCTGCCCTCGATCGAGCTCCCGATGGTCTCGGTCCTCGCTCCCTACCAGGGCGCGTCGCCCGACGTGGTCGAGAAGCAGGTCGTCGAGCCGCTCGAGAACACCATCAAGGCCGTCGACGGCATCAAGGGCGTCACCTCCACCGCCTCCGAGGGCAACGCCGTCATCATGGCCACCTTCGACTACGGCGACGAGGGCACCAAGCAGCTCGTCGCCGACGTCCAGCAGGCCGTGAACCGGGCACGCGCGGTGCTCCCGGACGGCGTCGACCCGCAGGTCGTCGCCGGTTCGACGGACGACATCCCGACCGTCGTCCTCGCGGTCACCTCCGACAAGGACCAGCAGGCCCTCGCCGGCCAGCTGGAGCGGACCGTCGTCCCGGCCCTGGAGGACATCGACGGCGTCGGCCAGGTCTCCATCGACGGCGTCCAGGACCTCCAGGTCTCCGTCACCCCGGACGAGAAGAAGCTCGCGGCGGCGGGGCTGAACTCCATGAAGCTCGCCCAGGCTCTCCAGGCGGGCGGCGCGACGGTGCCGGCCGGCTCGTTCTCCGAGGCCGGCAAGAGCCGCACGGTCCAGGTCGGCGGCGGCTTCACCTCTCTCCAGCAGATCCAGGACCTGCGCATCAAGCCCGAGCAGGGCAAGGCCGTCCGCGTCGGCGACGTGGCCACGGTGAAGCAGGAGGAGTCCTCCCGGGTCTCCATCACCCGTACCAACGGCAAGCCCAGCCTGGCCGTCCTGGCCACCATGGACAACGACGGCAGCGCCGTCGCCATCTCCGAGGCCGTCAAGGACAAGCTGCCCGAGCTCCGCAAGGACCTCGGCGCCGGCGCCGAGCTGACGGTCGTCTCCGACCAGGGCCCGGCCGTCTCCAAGTCGATCTCCGGCCTCACGACCGAGGGCGCGCTCGGCCTCGTCATGGCCGTCCTCGTGATCCTGGTCTTCCTGGCCTCGATCCGCTCGACGCTGGTCACCGCGGTCTCCATCCCGCTCTCGGTCGTCCTGGCCCTGATCGTGCTCTGGACCCGTGACCTCTCGCTCAACATGCTGACCCTGGGCGCCCTCACGATCGCGATCGGCCGGGTCGTCGACGACTCGATCGTGGTCCTGGAGAACATCAAGCGGCACCTCGGCTACGGCGAGGAGCGCGAGTCGGCGATCCTCACGGCGGTCCGCGAGGTCGCCGGCGCCGTGACCTCCTCGACCCTCACCACGGTCGCGGTCTTCCTGCCGATCGGTCTGGTCGGCGGCATGGTCGGTGAGCTGTTCGGCTCGTTCAGCCTGACGGTCACCGCCGCGCTGCTCGCCTCGCTCCTGGTCTCCCTCACCGTCGTCCCGGTCCTCTCGTACTGGTTCCTGCGCGCCCCCAAGGGCACGTCGGCGGACCCGGACGAGGCCCGGCGCCTCGCGGAGGAGAAGGAGAACAAGAGCCGCCTCCAGCGCCTGTACGTCCCGGTCCTGCGCTTCGCGACCCGGCGCCGCCTCACCAGCGTGGCGATCGCGATCGTCGTCCTGGTCGGCACCTTCGGCATGGCCCCGCTCCTGAAGACCAACTTCTTCGACCAGGGCGAGCAGGAGGTCATGAGCATCAAGCAGGAGCTGGCTCCTGGCACCAGCCTCGTGGCGGCCGACGAGGCCGCACAGAAGGTGGAGAAGGTCCTCGCCTCCACCGACGGTGTGAAGGACTACCAGGTCACGGTCGGCTCCTCGGGCTTCATGGCCGCCTTCGGCGGCGGCACGGGCGCCAATCAGGCCTCGTACCAGCTGACGCTGGAGGACTCGGCGTCGTACGAGAAGACGCGCGACGCCATCGACGAGGCCCTCGGCAAGCTCGACGGCATCGGCGACACGACGATCGCGGCGGGCGACGGCTTCGGCAGCCAGGACCTGAGCGTGGTGGTCAAGGCCTCCGACGCGGACACCCTGAAGAAGGCGTCCGAGGCGGTCAAGGCCGAGGTCGCGAAGCTCGACGACGTCACCGACGTCCAGAGCGACCTGTCGCAGTCCGTGCCCCGGATCTCCGTCAAGGCCAACGCGAAGGCGGCCGACCTCGGCTTCGACGACACGACGCTCGGCATGGCCGTCGCCCAGGCGGTCCGCGGCACCCCCGCAGGCAAGGCGATCCTCGACGACACCGAGCGGAACGTCGTCCTGACCTCGGCGAACCCGGCCACGACGATGGACGGCCTCAAGAAGCTGCCGCTGGGCCCGGTCAAGCTCGGCGACATCGCCGAGGTCAAGCTGGTCCCCGGCCCGGTCTCGATGACCCGGATCGACGGTGCCCGCGCGGCGACGATCACGGCCAAGCCGACCGGTGACAACACGGGCGCGGTGAGCACGGCGCTCCAGTCGAAGATCAACGCGCTCGACCTGCCGGAGGGCGCGACGGCCTCCATCGGCGGTGTCTCCGAGGACCAGTCCGAGGCGTTCGTCAACCTGGGCCTGGCGATGCTCGCGGCGATCGCGATCGTCTTCATGCTCCTGGTCGCGACCTTCAAGTCCCTGATCCAGCCGCTGATCCTGCTGGTGTCGATCCCGTTCGCGGCGACCGGCGCGATCGGTCTGCTGGTGGCGACGGGGACCGCGATGGGTGTCCCGGCGATGATCGGCATGTTGATGCTGATCGGCATCGTGGTCACCAACGCGATCGTCCTGATCGACCTGATCAACCAGTACCGGGCCCAGGGCCTGGGCGTCGTCGAGGCGGTCGTCGAGGGTGGCCGCCACCGTCTGCGCCCGATCCTGATGACGGCACTGGCGACGATCTTCGCGCTGCTCCCGATGGCGCTCGGGATCACCGGCGAGGGCGGCTTCATCGCCCAGCCGCTGGCGGTGGTGGTGATCGGCGGTCTGATCACCTCGACGCTGCTGACGCTGCTGCTGGTCCCGACGCTCTACGCGATGGTGGAGCTCCGCAAGGAGCGCCGCGCGAAGAAGAAGGCGGCGAAGAAGGCGAAGCGCGACGGCTCCCTGGACAACCCCGCCCAGCCGGACGTGACCCCCGCGGACGCGACGCTGCTGGACGCGCTGGACATCTGACGCCCACGCGGACGCGACCGGAGGCCCGGCGGACACCGATCGTGCCCACCGGGCCTCTGGCGTCGGGCGGGCCTCCGGCGTCCGGCCCGGGTCCCCGGCATCGGTACGTCCGGAGCCAGGGGCCCGGGTGCTCGCCCCCGGCGCGAGTTGAGCACCCCGCCGCCGCCTCGCAGGGGCGGCGCGGCGCTGCCTGGTCGTTCCGCCGGGTCTCCGGCGTCCGGCTCGGGTCCCCGGCGTCGGTACGTCCGGGGCCTCCGAGCCCGGGTGCTCGCCCCCAGCGTGAGGCGAGCACCTCGCCGCCGTCCCGCAGGGGCGGCGTGGCGCTGTCCGGTCGTTCCGCCGGGCCTCCGGCGTCCGGCTCGGGTCCCTGGCGTCGGTACGTCCGGGGCCAGGGGCCCGGCTGCTCGCGCCCAGCACGAGGCGCCCCCGCACCCGCCGCCCCGCCGCCCCGGCGGCACACCGCGCCCCTGCCCTATGCCCCCGGCAGGGTTTGGGGAAGGGGCGGGGTGGGGGACTTCTCCCGGTCACCGCGACCGGCCGCACCCGAACGGGCTGCCCACGCACCCGCCGCCAGCGCCAGCGCCCCGCACAACGTCATCCCCACGAACAGCGGCACCCCCGTCCCCGCGCCGCCCAGGCCCACCAGCGGGGCCACCACCGCGCCCAGGGCGCTCTGGGTCGTGCCCAGGAGCGCCGAGCCCGTTCCCGCGGCCTCCTCCGGCACCCGCCCGATCGCCAGCGCCGCGGCGTTGCCGATCACGAATCCCAGGCCCCCGCAGACCACCGCGACCAGCGCGAGGCACACGACCACCGACAGAACGCCCGCCACGGTCGCGACCAGCAGCGCGCCCGAGCCCGCCGCCATCGCCACCAGCCCGCCGGCCAGCAGGCGCTCGGGGGCCACCCGGCCCACCACCCGCGCGCTCACGGCACTCGCGAGCGTCGCCACGACGGCCCCGCCGGAGAAGGCGACCGACGACGACCTGACGTCGAGCCCGAGCACGTTCTGCAGCAGGAACGGCGACCCGGCGATGTAGCAGAACAGCGTGCCGAAGGCGAAGGTGAAGGCCAACGTGTACCCCACGTACGCCCGGTCGCCCACCACGCCCCGCAGCTGCCGCCCCCACTCCGCCAGGCCGCCCGTCCGCCGGCGCTCCTTCGGCAGGCTCTCCGGTACGCCGACCACGACCCCCGCCGCCACCACCGCGGCGATCGCGGCGAGGACCCAGAAGACCCCTCGCCATCCGAACGCTTCGATGACCGCTCCGCCCGCCAGCGGCGCGACGATCGGAGCGATGCCGCCGAGGGCCATCAGGATGCCGATCAGCCGCGCCGCCGCCGCGCCCTCGGTGACGTCCGCGACGACCGCACGGCCGATGACGACCCCGGCCGCCCCGCTGAAGCCGGTCACGAACCGCAGCGCGACCAGCCACCACAGCCCCGGAGCGAGGGCGCACAGCGCGGTCGCGACGGCGCACACCACCGCCCCGGCGAGGAGCGGCCCCCGCCTGCCGTAACGGTCCGAGAGCGGCCCGAAGACGAGATGCCCGAGGGTCATTCCGACCAGGAAGGCGGTCAGCGTCAGCTGCACCCCGGAGGCGTCCGTGCCGAACTCCTCCGCCATCCGCGGGAACGCCGGCAGATACATGTCGGTGGACAGCGGACCGACGAACGACAGCAGCGCGAGCGCGCAGGTCAGCAAGGCCATGACGATGAGACCCCCAGAAGTGGATAGTTATATATTTATAGAGAACGGTAGCATGGTGCCGTGAGCGAGACGGAGAACGACGATGTGGACCCCGACCTCTTCCGGGAGGCCCGGGCCCTGACCCCCGCCCTCTACGCCCTCTCCCGCGTCCTGCGTTTCCAGGGCATGGACGAGGCGGGGCTCTGGCGGCTGCCGCCCTCCGAGCTGGAGCTCATGAGGTACGTCCACGCCGAGCCGGGCGTGACGGTGGGCGTGCTCGCCCGCGAGCTGGGGCTGCACGCGAGCAATGTGAGCGCGACGGTCCGGGGCCTCGTCAACGGCGGGCTGCTGGAGAAGGAGAAGGACCCGCGCGACCGGCGGGTCACTCGACTGCGGCCGACCGTGAAGGCGGAGCAGGGCATGGCCCTGATCGAGAACGCCTGGGCGGAGATCTTCGCCGACGCGCTGGCGACGCTGTCGCGGACCGAGCGCGCGGCGCTCGACACGGCCGTACCGGCCCTGGAGGCGCTCGGCGCGGCCCTCAGGGCCCGCCGCGCGGAAGCATAGACACGCCGAAGGGCGCCCCACAACCATGCGGGGCGCCCTTCGGCGTACGGGACCGGCGCGGCGAGGTTACGGAAGCGCGAGCATCCGCTCCAGCGCCAGCTTCGCGAAGCTCTCCGTCTCCTTGTCGACCTCGATCCGGTTGACCAGGTTGCCCTCGGCCAGCGACTCCAGCGCCCACACCAGGTGCGGCAGGTCGATCCGGTTCATCGTCGAGCAGAAGCAGACCGTCTTGTCGAGGAAGACGACCTCCTTGTCCGGGTGCGCGTTGGCCACGCGGCGGACCAGGTTCAGCTCCGTGCCGATCGCCCACTTCGAGCCGGCCGGGGCCGCCTCCAGCGTCTTGATGATGTACTCCGTCGAGCCGACGTAGTCCGCGGCGGCCACGACCTCGTGCTTGCACTCCGGGTGCACGAGCACGTTCACGCCCGGGATCCGCTCGCGCACGTCGTTGACCGAGTCCAGCGAGAACCGGCCGTGTACCGAGCAGTGACCCCGCCACAGGATCATCTTGGCGTTCCGCAGCTCCTCGACGGTCAGGCCGCCGTTCGGCTTGTGCGGGTTGTACAGGACGCAGTCGTCGAGCGACATGCCCATCTCGCGCACCGCGGTGTTGCGCCCCAGGTGCTGGTCGGGCAGGAACAGGACCTTCTCGCCCTGCTCGAAGGCCCAGTCCAGGGCGCGCTTGGCGTTCGACGAGGTGCAGATCGTGCCCCCGTGCTTGCCGGTGAAGGCCTTGATGTCGGCCGAGGAGTTCATGTACGAGACGGGCACGACCTGCTCGGCTATCCCGGCCTCGGTCAGCACGTCCCAGCACTCGGCGACCTGCTCGGCGGTGGCCATGTCGGCCATCGAGCAGCCGGCCGCGAGGTCCGGGAGGATGACCTTCTGGTCGTCGGTGGTGAGGATGTCGGCCGATTCGGCCATGAAGTGCACACCGCAGAAGACGATGTACTCGGCCTCCGGGCGCGCCGCCGCGTCGCGGGCGAGCTTGAAGGAGTCGCCCGTGACGTCGGCGAACTGGATGACCTCGTCGCGCTGGTAGTGGTGGCCGAGGACGAAGACCTTGTCCCCGAGCTTCTCCTTCGCTGCGCGGGCGCGCTCCACGAGGTCCGGGTCGGAGGGCGACGGAAGGTCGCCGGGACACTCCACTCCGCGCTCGCTCTTCGGGTCGGCCTCGCGGCCGAGCAGCAGCAGGGCGAGCGGCGTCGGCTGGACGTCCAGGGGCTGGGCGGTGGTCACGTCACGCACCCTTTCTTTCTACGGAAGACCTTTTCGTCTAAATGACGCTATCTATCATAACCGCTTCACGTCAGTTTGACGATGTCCATAGTGTCGATGTGACGAATTCGCGGTCCACGGATCGGATCTTGCCGTTAACCGGTCCGCGAGCGGGTGTGCGAGCATGAAAGGGACAAGACGTGAAAGCCGAGCCTCGCCCGGAATGAATCCGGGGCCCCGCCGGTTGCAACCGTCGGCAAGCAGTCTCCGTACAACCCGGGAGAGAAGCAGATGTCCGTATCGGACGAGAAGACCACTGTCAGCGACGGCATCCTCCTGTCTGACGCCGCCGCGGGGAAGGTCAAGGCCCTGCTCGACCAGGAAGGCCGCGATGACCTGGCGCTGCGCGTCGCCGTACAGCCCGGCGGCTGCTCCGGCCTGCGGTACCAGCTCTTCTTCGACGAGCGTTCGCTCGACGGCGACGTCGTCAAGGACTTCGACGGTGTCAAGGTCGTCACCGACCGCATGAGCGCCCCGTACCTGGGCGGCGCCTCCATCGACTTCGTCGACACCATCGAGAAGCAGGGCTTCACGATCGACAACCCGAACGCCACGGGTTCCTGCGCCTGCGGCGACTCGTTCAGCTAAGTCGTCGGTCGTACGTACGAAGGCGGCCGCCCCGGAGTTCCGGGGCGGCCGCCTTCGTACGTGTGCTGCCGTGTGTGCCTCACTTGCGCGGTACGGGCTCCCCACTCGCGTCCACGACCGTCCGGCCGCCCAGCGGCTGCTCGAGGGTCACCGTCCGGGTGACCTCCACCGCGATGGCGATGCACGCCCTGCCCGGTTCGATCGGCCGCTCGGTCACCCGTACGGCCACCTTGTCGGCCCGCTCCTTGGTCGTCGCGGTGTACTCGCTGCACACCCCGCCCCAGAAGGTCACCGACAGCTTCGTGCCGGTGCCGTCGACCCGGTACGACGTGAGCTGCCGCTCGGGCGCCGTGCCCTCGCCCGGATCCTGCGTCGGGGGCGGCGTCGGACTGGGCTTCGCCGGGGGCGCCAGATGCTCCGGAGCCACCGCCGTCCGTACGACCGTGTACGGCTTCGCGCCGGCCTCCGCCTCCACCGTGAACAGCCACGACGGTACGAGCGCCCGCTCACCGTCCACGAACTGCGACGCGAGCCCGAAGACCGCGCCGGTGACCGCCAGCTCCTGCGGCTTCGCATCCGGCTTGCAGGTCGTCGCCGGAGTGTCCGCGCCGCCCTCCGTGCCGGCCGGCGGATCCGTCGCACAGCCGCCGATACCGATCGAGCCCGGCCCCGAGGACGTCTTGTTCAGCTCCTCCAGCGCCTTCTCCGCCCCGACCACCGGATAGCTGTCGCTCTTCACCGGGTCCTTCAACTGTCCGCTGCCCGAGACCAGTTCACCGCCGGGGCCGACATGGATCCCGGTCGACCAGCCGTACGTCGGCAGCCCGCCGACGACCGGATCGGCGTTGACCACCCGTACCGCGCCCATCAGCTGGCTGGTGTCCAGCTTGGCGTCCTCCTGGCCGATCGCCTTCAGTACGGGAGTGGCCGCCGCCCTCGCCGCCGCCTCGCTCACCGGCCCACCGCCCGGGGGCTTCGCCTCGCCCGGAGGCGGGCATGCCTTGCCCTTCAGGCAGGTGTCGCCGACCGGGCCCCCGTCGTACCGCGAGAAGGTCCAGCTGCCCGGCGCCTCGGCGGCCACGTCGAGCCGCAGCCCGGAGCCGTCCTTCTCCGGGGCGATCTTCCAGACCCCGCCCTCAAGACGCGGCGCGCCCGCGATGCCCAGCGCCTGGGCGAGCCGGGTCACCTCCGCCGAGGTGACCCGGCCCTCGGGCCGGTGGACCGCGGCCGAGGAGGGCCCATGGGGCAGGGGGTTCTCGGCCTTGTAGACGGCGCCACCGCCGTTGGGGTCGGGCTCACCCGGCGCGATACCGGGCCCGCCGTCGCCGCCGCTCTTGCCGTCGAGCCTCAGCGGCGGGGGAGCGGCCGCCCCTGCGGGCCGGGTGGCATCGCCGTCGGCCGCCGTGGCGGCGAGATACACCCCGCCGCCCCCGACGAGCAGGACGCTCGCCGCCACCGAGGCGACGAGCATCGGCCGGTGCCGCATCCGCCGGTTCTCCGTACCGCTCACCACATCGCTCCTTCGTCCCTGACCCGGAAGGCATCTCCCCGGGAGACATCAGTGGGACGGAATGGGCGAGCGGGTGGTTCCGTCCCTCAGTCGCCGTATTCCGAGGTGGCGTCGATCAGCCGCGCCGAGGCGGGCGGGACGACGACACCGTGGATGAGGGCGGGGGAGACGGGGGCGGGGGCATCGGCCGCCGGAACCACCCAGTGGGGGGCCATGCGCGCACTGTCGCCGCGCAGCTGGGCCAGGCTGAACTCGGACTCCTGATGCTCACGAGGAGCGGGGTACGTGGACATACGCGCACCGTACGCACGCCATGACTCCGGGGAAAAGACCTACTCTGGGGTAGTTTCCACTGTTCGGCAGGGCGCCTCCCGCCCGGTAGCGTGAACTGTCAACCCCTTTCCGTCCCGCAGGAGCGCCCAGCCGTGCGTATCGCAGTCACCGGCTCCATCGCCACCGACCACCTCATGACCTTCCCCGGACGGTTCGCAGACCAGCTCGTAGCGGACCAGCTCCACACGGTCTCCCTCTCCTTCCTCGTCGACAACCTCGACATCAGAAGGGGAGGCGTCGGCCCGAACATCTGCTTCGGCATGGGCCAGCTCGGCGGCAACCCGATCCTGGTGGGGGCCGCGGGCTACGACTTCGACGAGTACCGCGCCTGGCTCGACCGCCACGGCGTCGACACCGGCTCGGTGCGGATCTCCGAGGTCCTGCACACCGCCCGGTTCGTCTGCACCACGGACAAGGACCACAACCAGATCGGCTCCTTCTACACCGGCGCGATGAGCGAGGCCCGGCAGATCGAGCTGAAGTCGGTCGCCGACCGCGTCGGCGGCCTCGACCTGGTCCTGATCGGCGCCGACGACCCCGAGGCGATGCTGCGCCACACGGAGGAGTGCAAGACGCGGGGGATCGCCTTCGCCGCGGACTTCTCGCAGCAGATCGCGCGGATGGGCGGCGACGAGATCCGCACCCTCCTCGACGGCGCGACCTACCTCTTCTCCAACGAGTACGAGAAGGGCCTCATCGAGTCCAAGACGGGCTGGAGCGACGCGGAGATCCTGGACCGGGTCGGCCATCGGGTCACCACCCTCGGCTCGCGCGGTGTCCGTATCGAGCGCGTGGGCGACCCGGTCATCGAGGTCGGCTGCGCGGAGGAGGATGCGAAGGTCGACCCGACGGGCGTCGGCGACGCGTTCCGCGCGGGCTTCCTGACCGGTCTGTCCTGGGGCGTCAGTCTGGAGCGCGCGGCCCAGGTCGGCTGCATGCTCGCGACGCTGGTGATCGAGACCCTGGGTACCCAGGAGTACACGCTGCGCCGCGCGAACTTCATGGAGCGCTTCACCAAGGCGTACGGCGACGAGGCCGCGGCCGAGGTCCAGGCGCACCTCGCCTGACGCCGAGGGCTCTGCCCACACCCCCGGCCCGGACGGCGCACGCCGCTCGGGCCGCGGGGCCCGGGCGGCGACTCGCTACGCCACCCGCCGCACCACGTACGCCGTGCCGCCCTTCGGGGACGGCTCCTCGCCCACGTACTCCTGGCCACGCATCTCGCACCACGCCGGGATGTCCAGACGGGCCGCCTCGTCGTCGGCGAGAACCGTGACCGTCCCGCCGAGAGGGACGTCGTCGATCACCTTCGCCAGTTCGATGACCGGGATCGGGCAGCGCTTGCCCAGCGCGTCCACCACGAGCGAGCCCGAGGACGCCGCCCTGGTCACCGCCTCCGGGGCGCCCAGCCGCTCCCGTACCCCCGCGACGACGCCCGGCAGCACCTCCAGGAAACGGTCCACGTCCGCCTCGGGTGTCCCGATCGGCAGCGACACCCGGACGTTGCCCTCGCTCAGCACCCCCATCGCGCGCAGCACATGGCTGGGCGTCAGCGTCGAGCTGGTGCACGACGAACCGGACGAAACGGAGAAACCCTCCCGGTCCAGCTCGTGCAACAAGGTCTCCCCGTCGACATAGAGACAGGAGAAGGTGACGAGATGGGGGAGTCGGCGCACCGGGTCACCCACCACCTCCACATCCGGCACGAGCTCCGGCACCCGCGCGCGGATCCGGTCCACCAGTCCCCGCAGCCGTGTCGCCTCAGCCTCCGCCTCCGCCCGTACCGCCCGCAGCGACGCCGCGGCGGCCACGATCGCCGGCAGGTTCTCGAAACCGGCCGCCCGCCCCGACTCCCGCTCGTCCGGGGGTCCTTGGGGCGCGAACCGCACGCCCTTCCGTACCGCGAGCAGCCCCACCCCCGACGGTCCGCCCCATTTGTGTGCACTTGCCGCGAGCAGCGACCAGCCGCCGTCCACCGGCCCCCACCCCAGTGACTGCGCCGCGTCCACGAGCAGCGGCACCCCCGCCTCCCGGCACGCCTCCGCGACCTCGGCCACCGGCTGCACCGTCCCCACCTCGTGGTTGGCGGACTGCAGACACGCCAGGGCCGTCCCCTCCGTCAGGGCCGCGGCGAAGGCGGAGGGGTCCACCGCGCCGGACCGGTCCACCGGGACCTCCGTCAGCGACCCGCCCGCCGCCGCGTGCGCCTCGCCGGCGTGCAGGACGGAGGAGTGCTCGACCGCCGACACCACGAGCCGCGTTCCGACACGCCGACGCCCCGCGAGGGCGCCGGAGATTCCGGAGTGAACAGCGCGCGTCCCCGAAGGAGTGAACACCAGCTCGTCGGGGCGGCAGCCGACCGCCTCCGCCGCGGCCTCCCGCGCCGCGTCCAGGAGCAGCCGGGCCCGCCGCCCCTCGCGGTAGAGCCGGGCCGGGTCGGCCCAGCCCTCGTCCAGGGAGGCGAGCAGCGCCTGGCGGGCTACGGGGTGCAGTGGGGCGGAGGAGGCGGCGTCGAAGTAGGGCACCGGACAAAGCTAGCCTCTCGTCCCTTAAGTCCCCGTCAGATGCCCGGCCCGCACCGCCGATCGCGTGCCCGGGACCCCCTCGGAGACCCTCCGCGGAATGATCCCGTCCACCCCTTCGGGGAGTCGGACGGCGCGTTGGGCACCCTCCCCGCGCGACCCCAAATAGCGTCCAGTAGGGTTTGGTCCGCATAAACATCCAAACCCCTGCCCGCGGCCAGGGGCGGCGACCGACCAGCGAGACGGCCGTAGCCGACCAGCGCGGGCCGAGACTCTCGGGAAGGCGCTACGTGAGTCCCAACGGCTCCGACCGCTCGTCGCGGCGCCCGATGCGGCGGAAGCTGCCGCAGGTGCTGACTGCGGGCCTGATCCTGGCGACAGCCACTGGCTGCTCGTACAACTGGGAAGACTTCCCCCGCCTTGGTATGCCCACCCCGGTCACGGAAGAGGCTCCCACGATCCTCTCCCTCTGGCAGGGCTCGTGGGCGGCTGCGCTCGTCACGGGCGTGCTGGTCTGGGGGCTGATCCTGTGGTCCGTCATCTTCCACCGGCGCAGCCGCACCAAGGTCGAAGTACCGCCGCAGACGCGGTACAACATGCCCATCGAGGCGCTGTACACGGTCACTCCGCTCATCATCGTGTCGGTGCTCTTCTACTTCACCGCGCGTGACGAGTCGAAGCTCCTGTCGCTCGCCGACAAGCCGGCCCACACCATCAACGTGGTCGGCTACCAGTGGAGCTGGGGCTTCAACTACATCGAGAACGTGCCGGGTGTGACGGGTGACGCGCAGACGGCCCCGAACCTCGACGCCATTCCGGACAAGTTCCAGGACGACTTCCCGGCGAACGCCGGCGGTGTCTACGACGCCGGTATCCCCGGTAACCGGAACCCGCAGACCGGCAACCCGGGCCCGACCCTGTGGCTGCCGAAGGGCGAGAAGGTCCGGTTCGTCCTGACCTCCCGTGACGTCATCCACTCCTTCTGGGTGGTCCCCTTCCTGATGAAGCAGGACGTCATCCCGGGGCACACCAACGCCTTCGAGGTGACCCCGAACCAGGAGGGCACCTTCCTCGGCAAGTGCGCCGAGCTGTGTGGTGTCGACCACTCCCGGATGCTCTTCAACGTCAAGGTGGTCTCTCCGGAGCGCTACCAGCAGCACCTGAAGGAGCTGGCGGAGAAGGGGCAGACCGGCTACATCCCGTCTGGCATCGAGCAGACGGACCCGGCCAGGAATGCGGAGAAGAACCAACTGTGAGCATCCTCAACGAACCCCAGGGTGCGGCCGCGGCTGAGGACTCGTACGAGAACGAGCTCCCGGTACGCCGCAAGCAGCCCGGCAACGTCGTGGTGAAGTGGCTGACGACCACCGACCACAAGACGATCGGCACGATGTACCTCGTCACGTCGTTCGTATTCTTCTGCGTCGGCGGCGTGATGGCGCTCTTCATGCGCGCCGAGCTGGCCCGTCCGGGCACGCAGATCATGTCGAACGAGCAGTTCAACCAGGCGTTCACGATGCATGGCACGGTCATGCTGCTGATGTTCGCGACGCCGCTGTTCGCCGGATTCGCGAACTGGATCATGCCGCTGCAGATCGGCGCGCCCGACGTGGCGTTCCCGCGGCTGAACATGTTCGCGTACTGGCTGTACCTCTTCGGCTCGCTCATCGCCGTGGGTGGCTTCCTCACCCCGCAGGGCGCGGCCGACTTCGGCTGGTTCGCCTACTCCCCGCTGTCGGACGCCGTCCGCTCGCCGGGTGTCGGCGCCGACCTCTGGATCATGGGTCTGGCCTTCTCCGGCTTCGGCACGATCCTCGGCTCGGTCAACTTCATCACCACGATCATCTGCATGCGCGCTCCGGGCATGACGATGTTCCGTATGCCGATCTTCACCTGGAACGTGCTGCTGACCGGTGTGCTGGTCCTGCTCGCCTTCCCGGTCCTCGCCGCCGCGCTCTTCGCGCTTGAGGCGGACCGCAAGTTCGGCTCGCACATCTTCGACGCGTCCAACGGCGGCGCGCTGCTGTGGCAACACCTCTTCTGGTTCTTCGGCCACCCAGAGGTGTACATCATCGCGCTGCCGTTCTTCGGCATCGTCTCCGAGGTCATCCCGGTCTTCAGCCGCAAGCCGATGTTCGGCTACATCGGTCTGATCGCCGCGACGATCGCGATCGCCGGTCTCTCCGTGACCGTGTGGGCCCACCACATGTACGTCACCGGAGGCGTCCTCCTACCGTTCTTCTCCTTCATGACGTTCCTCATCGCCGTACCGACAGGCGTGAAGTTCTTCAACTGGATCGGAACGATGTGGAAGGGCTCGTTGTCCTTCGAGACGCCGATGCTCTGGACGATCGGCTTCCTGGTCACCTTCACCTTCGGTGGTCTGACCGGCGTCATCCTGGCCTCGCCGCCGATGGACTTCCACGTCTCCGACTCGTACTTCGTCGTCGCGCACTTCCACTACGTCGTCTTCGGCACCGTGGTCTTCGCGATGTTCGCCGGCTTCCACTTCTGGTGGCCGAAGTTCACGGGCAAGATGCTGGACGAGCGGCTCGGCAAGATCACGTTCTGGACGCTGTTCATCGGCTTCCACGGCACGTTCCTGGTGCAGCACTGGCTGGGTGCCGAGGGCATGCCGCGTCGTTACGCGGACTACCTCGACGCCGACGGCTTCACCGCGCTGAACACGGTCTCGACGATCTCCTCGTTCCTGCTCGGCCTGTCGATCCTGCCGTTCCTCTACAACGTGTGGAAGACCGCCAAGTACGGCAAGAAGATCGAGGTCGACGACCCGTGGGGCTACGGCCGCTCGCTCGAGTGGGCGACCTCCTGCCCGCCGCCGCGGCACAACTTCCTCACCCTGCCGCGGATCCGTTCCGAATCCCCGGCGTTCGACCTGCACCACCCTGAGATCGCGGCGGTCGACCAGCTCGAGAACAAGCCGCACGAGGCCGTGGCCCTCACGGGTGGCAAGGAGGCCGGCAAGTGAAGTTCCAGGGCAGGTTGTTCATCTGGCTGAGCATCTTCGTGCTCGCCATGGCCATCCTCTACGGCGTGTGGTCGAAGGAGCCGGTCGGTACGACGGCACTGTTCCTGGCCTTCGGTCTCTGCATCATGGTCGGCTACTACCTGGCCTTCACGGCCCGGCGTGTCGACGAGATGGCCATGGACAACAAGGAGGCCGACGTCGCGGACGAGGCCGGCGAGGTGGGCTTCTTCGCCCCCCACAGCTGGCAGCCGCTCTCGCTGGCCACCGGTGGCGCGCTCGCCTTCCTCGCCGTCGCGATGGGCTGGTGGATCCTGTACTTCTCGGCTCCGCTGATCCTGGTCGGCCTGTTCGGCTGGGTGTTCGAGTTCTACCGCGGTGAGAACCAGAACCAGTAGCAGTACCCCGTAACACTCCGAGGGGCCCGGTCACTTCGTCACCGAAGTGACCGGGCCCCTCGTTTGCAGTACTCGACGCGCTGGGTGCGAGGAATGTTCTTACGGTGATGTCATGAACGACACGCCGCGCATTCGGACTGTTCTGAGCTGCACTCTTCTGGCCCTCATGGTCACCGCCAGCGCCGGTGCCTGCGCGGGCACCGACGGCCACCCGCTGTCGGCGAAGCCCTACGACGCCGCGGAGCAGGTCTCCTTCAACGCCCCGGCCGATGGCAAGAAGGCCGACCCGGACAAGGCGCTGGAGATCACGGCCCAGGGCGACGACGGCCGCATCACCGATGTGACGGCCATCGACGAGACCGGGCACCACCTGGCGGGCGAGCTCACCGCGGACGGCCAGCGCTGGCGCTCCACGGGCTCCCTGACGGCCGGCGGCCGCTACACCGTCAAGGTCTCCACGGAGGACGAGGACGGCGCCCCTGGCACCCGTACGTTCACCTTCGAGACGGCCCCGGCCAAGAGGGGCCTGACCGCGACGTTCGGCCCGGAGGCGGGCACGTACGGCGTCGGACAGCCCATCACGGCCGCCCTCAGCATGCCCGTCAAGGACAAGGCGGCCCGGGCGGTCGTCGAACGGGCCCTGAAGGTCCGCTCCACGCCCGCCGTCGAGGGCTCCTGGTACTGGGTGGACGACAAGAAGCTGCACTTCCGCCCGAAGGAGTACTGGCCCGCGGGCGCGTCGGTCTCGGTCAGCGGCAACCTCGCCGGCGTCAAGATCGGCGACAAGCTGTACGGCGGGGAGTCGAAGCCGCTGACGCTGAAGATCGGCGACCGGATCGAGGCCGTCGCGGACGCGGGCTCGTACTCCATGACCGTGCGGCGCAACGGAGAAGTGATCAAGACCATGCCGGTGACCACCGGCAAACCGGGCTTCTCCACCCGTAACGGCATCAAGGTCGTGCTCGGCAAGGAGTACTTCGTCCGGATGCGGGGCACCAGCGTCGGCATCGCGGAGGGCAGCTCGGAGTCGTACGACCTGCCCGTCTACTACGCGACAAGGGTGACCTGGAGTGGTGAGTACGTCCACGCCGCGCCCTGGTCCGTGGGCTCGCAGGGGTTCGCGAACGTCAGCCACGGCTGTGTCGGCATGTCGACGGGCAACGCGGCCTGGTTCTTCGAGACCGTCCGTCCGGGCGACATCGTGCAGACCGTCAACAGCTTCGGCGACACGATGGACACGTTCGGGAACGGCTTCGGCGACTGGAACCTGGCCTGGGACAAGTGGCGTCAGGGCAGCGCCCTGGTGGCCGACGCCAAGAGCGCCGCCCACCAGCCCGACCCGACCCGCCTGCAGCCGTCCATCTAGCCGTCAGACGTCGATGGACAGCCGCGAACGCAGCAGGGCCGCCAAGGACGCCGCGAACTCGACCGGTTCCACCGGAAGGGTGACAGCGGCGTCCGCGCGGCTCCAGGTGGCCAGCCAGGCGTCCTGCGGGCGGCCGATCAGGAGCAGCACCGGCGGGCAGTGGAAGACCTCGTCCTTGATCTGCCGGCACACGCCCATCCCGCCCGCCGGCACGGCCTCGCCGTCCAGGACGCAGACGTCGATGCCGCCCTCGTCCAGGCGCTTCAGCACGGCCGGGAGTGTCGCGCATTCGATGAACTCGACCGGCGGAACGTCGGCAGCGGGCCTGCGCCCCGCAGCCAGGCGCACCTGCTCCCGGGTGTTCGCGTCGTCGCTGTAGACCAGGACCGTGGCGCTCGACTGCATCGTTCCTCCGTGAAGGTCATCAACCGATGCGGCGGATGCTACTCCGTCCCACACCCCGTCAACACCGGTTCGACACCGCCAGGGAGACCCCTTCGATGGGCCGTTCGGGCTGGACACACGCCCCTGACACTCCGAACGGCACCCCCCGGAGTGAGGGCGGGATAAGCGACCGACATAATGTCGGTCGTGGCGACAGTAACGACAGTAGAAACCGGGCACGCGCACCCGTCGGTCAATCGACCGAACCTCACCAGCGTCGGAACCATCATCTGGTTGAGTTCCGAGCTGATGTTCTTCGCGGCCCTCTTCGCGATGTACTTCACCCTGCGATCGGTGACCGGTCCCGAGTTCTGGGAGGAACAGGCATCTGCCCTGAACTTCCCGTTCTCGGCGACCAACACCACGATCCTGGTGCTTTCCTCCCTCACCTGCCAGCTCGGCGTCTTCGCCGCGGAGCGGGGCGATGTGAAGAAGCTCCGGACGTGGTTCATCATCACGTTCGTGATGGGTGCGATCTTCATCGGCGGCCAGGTCTTCGAGTACACCGAGCTGGTCAAGCACGAGGGTCTTTCGCTCTCGTCGAACCCGTACGGCTCCGTGTTCTACCTGACCACCGGTTTCCACGGCCTGCACGTGACGGGCGGTCTCATCGCCTTCCTGCTGGTCCTGGGCCGGACGTACGCCGCCAAGAGGTTCACTCACGAGCAGGCAACCGCCGCCATCGTCGTGTCCTACTACTGGCACTTCGTCGATGTCGTCTGGATCGGCCTCTTCGCCACGATCTACATGATCAAGTAATCGGGTCCCGGGACCCGAGCACATCCAGCAAGCATCGACGCAGAAGATCCTGACACCGGGGTAATCCGTGAAAAAGCTCTCCGCACGACGACGCCATCCGCTGGCGGCGGTCGTCGTCCTACTTCTCGCGCTGGCGGCCACTGGGGGGCTGTACGCCGCGTTCGCGCCCGCGGGCACGGCGAAGGCCGATGAAACCGCCCAGTCCCTCGCCATCGAGGAGGGCAAGAAGCTCTACTCCGTCGGCTGCGCCAGCTGCCACGGAACCGGCGGTCAGGGCACCACTGACGGCCCCTCCC
This sequence comes from Streptomyces sp. NBC_01353, assembly GCF_036237275.1. Lineage (GTDB taxonomy): Bacteria > Actinomycetota > Actinomycetes > Streptomycetales > Streptomycetaceae > Streptomyces. The sequence goes on from NZ_CP108352.1 coordinate 6,278,538, forward strand.
TGGTCGGCGTCGGCTCGGCCTCCGTGGACTTCCAGGTCGGCACGGGCCGTATGCCGGCCCAGCAGCCGGGCGCCCAGGTGCCGAAGAAGAAGGTCATCTACACGCAGGCTGAGATCGATCAGCTCGCGGCGTACATCGCCTCCCTCGGCGCCGGCCCGACCACGCCGAAGGCGAGCCAGTACAGCCCCGACGGTGCCGACATCGCCCGTGGTGGCGACCTGTTCCGTTCCAACTGTGCCCAGTGCCACAACTTCACGGGTGAGGGCGGCGCGCTGACGCACGGCAAGTACGCCCCGAACCTCGAAGGCGTGAGCCCGAAGCACCTGTACGAGGCCATGCAGACCGGCCCGCAGAACATGCCCTCCTTCCCGGACACGACCATGCCGGAGAAGGAGAAGAAGGACATCATCGCGTACGTCCAGGCCGTCAACGGCGAAAAGGCCGACAGCCCCGGCGGGCTCTCGCTCGGCGGCCTCGGCCCGGTCAGCGAGGGTCTGTTCGCTTGGGTCTTCGGTCTGGGTGCGCTGATCGCAGTTGCCGTCTGGGTCGCGGCCCACACCGCTAAGGCCAAGAAGTCATGAGTAGCCAAGAGATTCCAGAAGAGAACCTGCCCGCTGAGCAGGACACCGCGCACGGCGCGGTGAAGGTCCTCGACGACCCGTTCGCCGACCCGGGCCTTCCGCCTCACAAGCCGCGCATCCAGGACATCGACGAGCGGGCCGCCAGGCGGTCCGAGCGTGCGGTCGCCTTCATGTTCACGCTGTCGATGCTGGCCACGATCGGCTTCATCGCCTCGTACGTGATCTTCCCGGTCGACAAGATCGTGTACATCTGGCCGTTCGGCCGGGTGTCCGCGCTCAACTTCGCCCTGGGATGGACGCTCGGCCTGGCGCTGTTCTTCATCGGCGCGGGCGCGGTCCACTGGGCCCGCACCCTGATGTCCGACGTGGAGGTCGCCGACGAGCGTCACCCGATCCAGGCATCGCCGGAGACCAAGGCGAAGGTCATGGCGGACTTCGCGGCCGGTGCCGCCGAGTCCCAGATGGGCCGGCGCAAGCTGATCCGCAACACCATGTTCGGCGCGCTGTCGCTCGTACCGCTCTCCGGTCTCGTGCTGCTGCGTGACATGGGTCCGCTGCCCGAGAAGAAGCTCCGGTCCACCCTGTGGGCCCAGGGCAAGCAGCTCATCAACATGAACACGCACGAGCCGCTGCGTCCCGAGGACGTCGCGGTCGGTTCGCTGACCTTCGCGATGCCCGAGGGCCTCTCGGAGCACGACCACGACTTCCAGGTCCAGATCGCCAAGGCCGCCCTGATGATCGTCCGCATCCAGCCGGACGACATCAAGGACGGGCGCGAGCTGGAGTGGTCGCACGAGGGCATCGTCGCCTTCTCGAAGATCTGCACCCACGTGGGTTGCCCGATCTCCCTGTACGAGCAGCAGACGCACCACGTGCTCTGCCCGTGCCACCAGTCCACCTTCGACCTCTCCGACGGCGCCCGCGTCATCTTCGGCCCGGCCGGTCACGCCCTCCCGCAGCTGCGGATCGGCGTGAACGACAAGGGCTTCCTCGAGGCGCTCGGCGACTTCGACGAGCCCGTCGGCCCGTCCTTCTGGGAGCGCGGATGAGCACTGTGACCGACACCAAGAAGAAGGCGCCCGCCGGTGAGCGGGTCGCCGACTGGGCCGACGGCCGCCTGGGGATCTACTCCCTGGCCAAGGCCAACATGCGCAAGATCTTCCCGGACCACTGGTCCTTCATGCTGGGTGAGGTCGCGCTCTACAGCTTCATCGTCATCATCCTCACGGGTGTGTACCTGACGATGTTCTTCCACCCGTCGATGAACGAGGTGGAGTACCACGGCAGCTACGTCCCGCTCCAGGGTCAGCTGATGTCCGAGGCGTTCAACTCGACCATGCACATCTCCTTCGATGTGCGCGGTGGTCTGCTCATCCGGCAGATCCACCACTGGGGCGCGCTGATCTTCCTCGCGGCGATGTTCGTGCACATGATGCGCGTGTTCTTCACGGGCGCGTTCCGCAAGCCGCGTGAGATCAACTGGCTGTTCGGCTTCCTGCTGTTCTTCCTGGGCATGTTCACCGGCTTCACCGGTTACTCGCTCCCGGACGACCTGCTCTCCGGCACCGGTGTCCGCTTCATGCAGGGCGCGATCCTGTCCGTGCCGGTCATCGGCACGTACCTGTCGATGTTCCTGTTCGGCGGGGAGTTCCCCGGCGGCGACTTCGTGGCCCGGTTCTACTCGGCGCACGTCCTGCTGCTGCCCGGCATCATGCTCGGTCTGGTGGTCGCCCACCTGATCCTCGTGTTCTTCCACAAGCACACGCAGTTCGAGGGCCCCGGCCGTACGAACAAGAACGTCGTGGGCATGCCGCTGCTGCCGGTGTACATGGCCAAGGCCGGAGGCTTCTTCTTCCTGGTCTTCGGTGTCATCGCGGTCATCTCGGCGGTCGCCTCGATCAACCCGATCTGGGCGCTCGGCCCGTACCGGCCGGACCAGGTCTCCACCGGCGCCCAGCCCGACTGGTACATGGGCTTCGCCGAGGGTCTGATCCGTGTCATGCCGGGCTGGGAGATCAACCTCTGGGGCCACACGCTCGTCCTGGGCGTGATGATCCCGCTGGCGATCTTCCCGGCGGTCCTCGCGGCGATCGCGGTCTACCCGTTCATCGAGTCGTGGATCACCGGCGACAAGCGCGAGCACCACATCGCGCAGCGCCCGCGCAACGCTCCGACGCGCACCGGCTTCGGTGTCGCCTGGATCACCGCGTACATGATCATGCTCGTCGGTGGTGGAAACGACCTCTGGGCGACCCACTTCCACCTGTCGCTGAACTCGATCACCTGGTTCGTCCGGATCTCCTTCTTCGTCGGACCGGTCATCGCGTTCGTCGTCACCAAGCGGATCTGCCTCGGCCTCCAGCGCCGGGACAAGGACAAGGTGCTGCACGGTCGCGAGTCCGGCATCATCAAGCGCCTGCCGCACGGCGAGTTCGTCGAGATCCACCAGCCGCTCAGCCAGGGCGAGCTGCACAGGCTCACGGCCCACGAGCAGAACAAGCCGGCCGAGCTCGGCCCGCTGGTCGACGAGAACGGCGTGGAGCGCAAGATCGGTCGCATGGAGAAGCTCCGGGTCAAGCTCAGCAAGGGCTACTACGGCGAGGACCACCAGATCGCCAAGCCGACCGCCGAGGAGTACAAGGAGATCACCAGCGGCCACGGCCACCACTGATCACCTGATCCACTTGACCTGAAGGTCGCCACAGCGGGAGCCCCGTCCATTCGATGGACGGGGCTCTTTGCCGTCCCCATGGGTCGATAGGGTGGAGTCGTATCCGTCACGCACTGACCAGGAGCTGCCATGAGCGCTGCGACCCCCGCTGGAGGACCTACGTCGGCGGGCCGCTCCTGGCCCACCGTCCTGGACGGACTGCTGACCGGCCGCGACCAGAGCGCCGAGGACACCGCCTGGGCGATGGACCGCATCCTGCGCGGTGAGGCCACCGACGCCCAGATCGCCGGCTTCGCCGTCGCGCTGCGCGCCAAGGGCGAGACCGTCGAGGAGATCTCCGGCCTCGTCCGGACGATGTACGAGCACGCCAATGTGATCGAGGTTCCCGGCCCGTCCGTGGACATCGTCGGCACCGGCGGCGACGGCGCGAAGACCGTCAACATCTCCACGATGTCGGCGATCGTCGTGGCCGGTACCGGTGCGAAGGTCGTCAAGCACGGCAACCGTGCCGCGTCCAGCGCGAGCGGTGCCTCCGATGTCCTGGAGAAGCTCGGCGTCAATCTCCAGCTGACCCCGCAGCGGGTCGTCGAGGTCGCGGAGGAGGCCGGGATCACCTTCTGCTTCGCGGTGAAGTTCCACCCGGCGCTGCGCCATGTGGCGGCGGCCCGCAAGGAGCTCGGCATCCGGACCACCTTCAACTTCCTCGGTCCGCTCACCAACCCCGCCCGGGTCAAGGCGCAGGCGACCGGTGTGGCCGACGCCCGGATGGCCCCGATCATGGCCGGGGTGCTCGCCGAGCGCGGCTCCTCGGCGCTGGTCTTCCGCGGCGACGACGGCCTGGACGAGCTGACGACCACGGCCACCTCACGCGTGTGGGTGGTACGGGACGGTGCGGTGCGCGAGGAGGCCTTCGACCCGCGGGACGTCGGCATCGAGCTCGTACCGGTGGAGGCGCTGCGCGGTGCCGACGCCTCGTACAACGCCGATGTCGCCCGCCGGCTCCTGGCGGGCGAGACCGGCCCGGTACGGGACGCGGTGCTGCTGAACTCGGCGGCCGCGCTGACGGCCCTGGAGCCGGGCGAGGGCACCCTGGTGGAGCAGCTGCGCGAGGGAATCGCGAAGGCGGCCGAGTCGATCGACTCGGGGGCGGCGAGGCAGGCGCTGGAGCGCTGGATCGCGGCCAGCAACAGGTAGGAGCGCGGCGCGGACCCCGTTCCGGAATCCGGAACGGGGTTGCGCGGCGGCGATCACGTGGCATACGTTCTGTGCCAGGTCATGAGTGACAGCCATTAGGCCCCGGCTGGCTGTCCGGCAACCCTCCGTCCGTGGCGGGGTGCCCCGGGTGAAGACCAGGCCGTAGGCAGCAAGGTCTACGGCAAGCGCGGACCCCTGCGACACCCTGGGGTCCTGGTCCTCAAGGGAGCAGTCTCGTGAGCAAGCGAATGCGCTAGGGCCTTCGGCCCCGTTTTCCCACCCTCCGCACGACCACCGTGTGTTGAGGCAACACCCGTACGCGGCACCCCACTTCGCGCTGCCCTGCGGGCCCTTCGCTGCCATTCCCGCCAGGAGATACCGCCATGTCCGCGTACCCGAACGCCACCGCCGTCGCCCCCTCTGCCGTCGCCACCTCCGCCGCCGACTCCGAGGCCGCCGACCCCTGCTGCGCCGCCCCGCTTCCGGTCCTCGGGCGGGACGTCACCGTTCCGCTCGTCACCGGGGGCGAGGTCACCTACGCCGCGCTCGACTACGCCGCCAGCGCACCGGCCCTGCAGCGAGTCTGGGACGACGTCGCCGCCTACGCCCCGTACTACGGCAGCGTCCACCGCGGCGCCGGGTACCTCTCGCAGCTCTCCACCGACCTCTTCGAGAACAGCCGCGTCGCCGTCGCCGAGTTCCTCGACTGCCGCCCGGGCGACCAGGTCGTCTTCACCCGCTCCACCACCGACTCGCTCAACCTGCTCGCCGCCACGCTCCCCTCCGGTTGCCAGGTCTTCGTCTTCGAGACCGAGCACCACGCCTCGCTCCTGCCGTGGAAGGACGCCCGGGTCACCTACCTCAACGCCCCGCGCACGCACGCCCAGGCCGTCGAGACCCTGGAGCGGGCCCTCGCCGACCGCGACCCCTACGGCCCCGCCCTCGTCTGCGTCACCGGTGCGTCCAACGTCACCGGGGAGCTGTGGCCGGTGAAGGAGCTGGCCGCCGCCGCGCACGCCCACGGCGCCCGGATCGTTCTCGACGCCGCCCAGCTCGCGCCCCACCACCCCGTTTCGGTACGGGAGTTGGACGTGGACTGGGTCGCCTTCTCCGGTCACAAGCTGTACGCCCCCTTCGGCTCGGGCGTCCTCGCCGGCCGCGCCGACTGGCTCCAGGACGCCGAGCCGTACCTCGCCGGTGGCGGCGCGTCCAAGAAGGTCGCCCGCCGCACCGACGGCGGAGTGGACGTCGAGTGGCACACCACCGCGGCCCGTCACGAGGCCGGTTCGCCGAACGTCATCGGCGTCTACTCCATCGCCTCCGCCTGCAAGGCGCTCACCGAGGCCGGGTTCGACACCCTCGTCGCCCGTGAGCAGCACCTGATCGACACCGTCCGCGAGGGCCTGGCCGAGGTCCCCGAGGTGAAGGTGCTCTCGCTCTTCGGCGACGACGCACCGCGCGTCGGTGTCATCTCCTTCGTCGTCGAGGGCTGGAACAGCTCCCACTTCGCCGCAGCGCTCTCCGCCGAGTACGGCATCGGCGTCCGCGACGGCCTCTTCTGCGCCCACCCGCTGGTCCGCACCCTGCTCGGCAGCGACCCGCAGACCCAGGGCGAGTGCGGTGCCCCCGAGGCCGCGCCCGGCGAGAAGTCGCTCAACGCCATCCGCGTCAGCTTCGGCGCCGGAACGCCGGACGAGCACGTGGAGCGCTTCGTACGGGCCGTGAAGGAGCTCGTCCGGGACGGTGCGCAGTGGAAGTACCGCACCGAGGACGGCCGTTGCGTCCCGGACCGCGGCTGAGCCCGTAGGGTTCAGGCCGCCAACCGGGTCCCGACCAGGACCATCCGCAGGGCGCGCTCGGCCGCGTCGGCGAGGAACTCGCCGCCCCGGACGAGCGCCTCGGGCAGGGCCATCGGCGCCGGCAGGATCGAACCGTAGGCATCCACCCCCACCGCCCGTACATGGTGGACGCCGTGCCCCAGCGTGCCGGCCAGCGCGAGGACCGGGACGCCGTGGGCCTTGGCCCGGTGGGCGACCTCGGCGGGGATCTTGCCCCGGACGGTCTGGCCGTCCAGGGCGCCCTCGGCCGTGATGACGAGGTCGGCGCGGGCCAGCCGGGCATCCAGGTCGATCCGGTCGAGCAGCACCTCGAAGCGGGGCAGCAGCCGGGCGCCCAGTGCGGCGAGCCCGGCGCCGAGACCGCCCGAGGCACCCGTGCCCGGGGCGGTTCGCAGATCGACGGGCCCGGGGAGATCGCGGCCGAGGACGGCGGCCCACCGTTCCAGCGCCGCCGACAGCTCCTCGACCCGCTCCGGGCTCGCGCCCTTCTGCGGACCGAAGACCCGCGCCACGCCCCGCTCCCCGCACAGCACGTTGTACGGATTGCAGGCCACGAGCAGCTCGGTGGAGGCGAGCCGCGGGTCGAGGCCATGGGTGTCGATGCGGGCCAGCCGGTTCAACGCGCCACCCCCCAGAAGAAGTTCGACCCCCTCGGTGTCCAGGAGCCGGGCGCCGAGGGCCTGGAGCGCACCCGCCCCGCCGTCCGAGGTGCCGGAATCGCCGCAGCCGACCAGGATGCGGCGGGCCCCGGCGTCCAGCGCCGCCCGGATCAGTTCGCCGACCCCGAAGGTGGTCGTGGCGCCCGGGTCGCGCCGTCCGGGCGGCACAAGGGAGAGACCCGCGACGGCCGCCATCTCGACCACCGCGGAGGAGTCGTCGAGGAGCGCGAAGTGGGTCCCTACGGGTGCGCCCAGCGGGCCGGTCGCGACCCGGGGCACGAGCGTGCCCCCGGTCGCGGCCGCCAGCGCCCGCGCCGTACCCTCCCCGCCGTCGACCAGCGGGATCAGATCGAGCAGGGCGTCCGGGCAGGCCCTGCGCACCCCCTCCGCGATGGCCGCCGCGGCCTCGGGGGCGGAGAGGGACTCCTTGAACCCGCTGGGGGCGACGGCGATACGCAGGGTCATGACTGGGACTCCAGACGGACGGGCACGCCGAGCAGCGGCCAGACGACGAGGGCGAAGAACAGCACCAGCGCGGCGCTGAGCGGGGCGAGCACGGCGGAGAGCCGCAGCAGATGACGCGGTGTGAAGGTCGGGACGCCGTCCGGCGGTTCGGCGAACAGCGCGACCGGCTTGGCGGAGGCGGGCAGGGTCTGGCAGAAGCCGGCGGCCGCCGTGGAGGCGAGCGCGGCGGCGACCGGATTGACCCCGGCGCCGACCGCCGCCGCCATCACCAGCGGCACCAGGACCGAGGAACGGGCGGAGCGGGACTGGAGGACCAGATGCGCGGCCGTGCCGACCACCACGACCACGGCGAGGAACACCCAGGAGGGCACCCCGTCCGGCAGCCCGCCGACCAGCCACCCCGCCGCGCCCGAGTCGACCAGCGCCACGCCCATCGCGGTGGTCGCCGCCATGAACAGGAGCATCGGCCACGGCACGGACCCGAGCCCGTCCTTGAGGCGTAGGGTCCCCAGCATCGGCGAGGAGGCCACCACCGCGCCGATCAGCGCGACCACGGCGGGCGACACCCCGTGCAGAGGCTCCGAGCACCACAGCGCGATCACCGTCCCGAGCAGCAGCAGACACCGGGTCTCCTCCGTGGTCAGCGGCCCCGAGACCGCGGTGGGGGAGTGCTCCTGGAGCTGCGCGGCGGTGATCCGCACCGGCTCGCGCCGGTCCGCCCGGCGCGTCGTCGTCAGCAGGACGGTCTCCGCGGCCAGATGGGAGGAGGCCACCGCCAGCGGCAGCCCGAGCACCAGCCACTCCACGAAGCCGATCCGCTCGCCGGTCCGCTCCAGGAGCAGGCTCACCGTGATGAGATGCGCCCCCGCCCCGATCAGCGTCGCCACCGCCGACAGCAGCACGACCGTGGGGAAGAGCAGGGCCAGCATCACCACCAGCCGACGCCGCTCGGACAGCGCCTTGGCCAGCGACAGGAAGACCGGCAGCGCGAGCGCGGCCCGGCCCGAGGTGGCCGGGACGGCGAAGGCGGTCACGACCAGGGCCGCGGTGGTCAGATGGACCAGCTGGCGTACGGTACGGGCCCCGCTGACCAGGAAGGCCGCGGCGCGCCCGGCGAGCCCCGTCCGGGTCACCGCGGCGGCCAGCACGAACGCGCAGATCAGCAGCCAGATCGTCTCGTCGCCGAGCGTGCCGAACAGGGTGTCGGCGCTGATCACCCCCGTCGCCGTCAGTGCGAGCCCCGCGCCGAGGGCGACATGGGTGTCGTCGTCGGGGGCGGCGATCCAGGCGCAGGTGGCGAGGGCGAAGACGGCCAGGGTGAGCCGGGCCTCGCCGCCGAGGCCCGGGGCGACGCCCGGGACGGCGAGCAGGGCACAGAGGCTCAAGGACAGGCAGAGCCACACCGGCCGACCGAGGGAGAGGTTCACACCGACCACTCTCCGAGCGGGCGGTGAGCCACCGATGAGCCCTCCATGAAAGGAGGTTCATCGGCCCGGCCCGTCAGGGCATCCGGTACCCCATGCCCCGGACCGTCTCCAGGCGCTCCGCCCCCAGCTTCTTGCGCAGCGCCCGGACGTACACGTCCACGATGTTGGAGCCGGGATCGAAGTCGTACCCCCACACATGGGAGAGGATCTGCTCCCGCGAGAGCACCTGCCCCGGGTGGCGCAGGAAGAGTTCGAGCAACACGAACTCACGGGCGGTCAGATCCACGGTCCGCTCCCCGGCCCTGGCCCGCCGGGTGCGCAGGTCCAGGCTCAGATCGCCGCTGCGCAACACCGTCACCTCGGGCGTACGGGCGGCGGTGCGCAGCCGCAGCCGTATCCGGGCCAGCAGCTCCTCGAAGCGGAACGGCTTGGTCATCCAGTCGTCCGCGCCGCCCTCCAGGCCGGCCACCGTGTCCCGTACCGAATCACGGGCCGTCAACACGATGACGGGCAACGTCACCCGGGCCTCGCGCAGTTCTCGCAGGACGGTGAAACCGTCCCGGCCGGGCAGCCCGATGTCCAGGACCATCAGGTCGAAGCCGCCGGTGACGGCCCGGTGGAGGGCGGTGTCGCCGTCGGCGGCGACCGTGGTCGTGAAGCCGTTGGCGCGCAGCCCCTTCTCCACGAAGGAGGCGATCCGGTCCTCGTCCTCGGCGATCAGAATGCGGTTCACGGTGACTCCTCGAGCGCGAGTACGAGTACGAAGGTGGCTCCCCCAGACTCCGTCCGGGGGGACCCCCAGCCGCCCTCGGTCGGGCGCAGTTCGACGCGGCCGCCCCGATGGCCTTCGGCGATGGCCCGGACGATGGAGAGGCCGAGGCCGGCGCCGCTGGTCCGGGCGCCGCGGCGGGCGGTGCCCCGCCGGAACCGTTCGAAGATGACCTCGGCGTCCTGTTCCTGGACACCCGGGCCGCGGTCGGCGACGTACAGCTCGATCCGGCCCTCGGCCGTCCGCGAGCCGATCGCTATCCGCTGCCCCGGCACGGTGTGCTGGACCGCGTTCTGGGCGAGCTGCACCATCGCCTGGGTGATCCGCTGGGGGTCGAGGACGGCCTCCCGGTCGGCGACCCCGTCGAGGGCCCAGTCCCGTTCGCCCAGCGCCCGCGCCTTCACGTAGACATCGGCGGTCAGCTCGGCGAGCTGGACCGGCTCGGTGCGGATGAAGTCCGGCCGCTCGGCCTTGGCGAGCAGCAGCAGGTCCTCCACGATCCGGCTCATCCGGTCGAGTTCGTCGGTCACCAGCCGGACGGTCTCGCGCTGCTCGGCCGGGTCCTCGCCCATCAGCTCCAGATGACCGCGCACGATGGTGATCGGGGTGCGCAGCTCGTGCCCGGCGTCGTCGACGAACTGGCGCTGCCCGGCGAACGCCTGTTCAAGTCGGTCCAGCATCGCGTTGAAGGTCTCGGCGAGCGCGGCGATGTCGTCCCGGCCCTGGACGGGGATCCGCTGGGTCAGATCGCGCTCGGTCAGTTCGGCGGCCGTCGCGCGTACCACTCGTACGGGTGCAAGGATGCGGCCCGCGACGGCCCAGCCGATGCCGGTCGTCATCAGCAGCGCCACGCCCGATATGGCGAGCAGGGCACGGAACGCCTCGTCGGCGACGGCCCGCTCGCGGTCCGCGTGGAAGGCGACCACGAACGCGGAGTCGCCCGCGCCGCCGGGGGTCTCGATGGGTACCTTCGCCCAGCGGACCTCGCCCCGGGCGCGCTCGATCCGACCCGAGGAGGCGTCGGACGCGGCGATGGCGTCGAGCGAGCCGCGGTCGCGGTGCAGGGCGACCGTGGCGGGGATGTCACGGGACTGCCGGATGACACGGAGCCCCGGGCCACTCGTGCCCACCAGGCCGAGGAGCTCCTCGTCGGGGTCGGAGTACTGGCGCTGGAGGAAGATCCGCAGGAGCGCGTCCGGGTCGGTGAAACGGCGCCCGGTCGCGGGATCGACGCCCTGCTCCACGAAGTTGGCGAACTCCCCGGTCTCCTGGGTCAGGAGCTGGTTGATCCGGTGGTCCACGTCCCGCAGCAGGATCGAGCGGGTGGCCACGGCGACGGCGGCCAGGGCCACGGCCATGACGAGCAGCAGCCACAGCAGGATGCGGACGCGTGCGGAGACGCGGTGGTCAGCCCTCTTCACCGAGGTCGTCATCGTCGTCGCCGGTCGCCGAGGGCCCGGGCACCACCGCGTCGGACGGCGGAGCCGACGGGGCCGACGGCGTGCCGCCGGGGCTCGGGGTGGAGCTCGGTGTCGAGCCGCTCGGCGTGGAACCGAGCTGCACGGCGGGCGGCACCCGGGGAGCCTCGGGCTCGTCGGTCAGGGCGTAGCTCGTCGCGGCTATCCCGAGCGGGATGGCGACGACGGCGGCGAGCGTGGCCATGCGATGGGTGAAGGACATGCGATCAGGCTGGCGCGCGCGAGTGGCCGCCAGGATGAGGCCCCGATGAGGATTCCTTCATCTTCACCGCGGTGTCCTCCGAGTCAGGACTCCAGGCCGATGGCGAAGGCCGCTTCGAGGTCGTGCTGGGAGTACGTACGGAACGCGACGTGCGTGTCCGTCGCCTCGACGCCGGGGATCTTGCTGATCCGGCCGGGGATCACGTCCGCCAGGTCGTCGTGCCGCGGCACGCGGACCATGGCGATCAGGTCGTACGTGCCGGTCACCGAGAAGACCTCGCTGACGCTGTCGAGCGCGGCGATCGACTCCGCGATCTCCGGGATGCGGTCCACACTGGTCTTGATGAGCACGATCGCGGTGATCACGGCTGGCTTACTCCCTCGGTCGCCGCGGCTTGGACCTTCACTCTAGCCCGCCCGCCTTCCGCCACCACCCTGCCGACGAGGTGCTACGCGCGCTGCACCCTTCCCCTGTATCGCCCCCAGGCGTAGAGGAAGCCGAAGGCGAAGCCCAGCACATGGGCCAGATAGGCAACCCCGGGCCCGGACCCGGCCGTCCGCGCCGCCAGCCACTGCAGCACGAACCAGAAGACCAGCACGATCCAGGCGGGGAAGCGCAGCGGCAGGAAGAAGAGGAACGGGAAGAGACTGGTCACCCGGGAGCGGGGGAAGAGGTGGAGGAACGCGCCGAGGACCCCCGAGATCGCCCCCGACGCGCCCACGAGCGTCTGCTCGCTGCTCGCGTACGCCGCCGCGTAGCCGAGCAGGGCCAGATATCCGCAGCCGAGGTAGAAGAGGAGGAACGGGACGGCCCCCATCCGCTCCTCGGCCATCGCGCCGAAGACGTACAGGAACAGCATGTTGCCCAGCAGATGGAGCCAGCTGCCGTGGACGAAGAGGGCGGTGAGCGGGGTGAGAACGGTGCGTGGCTCGCTGCTCATCAGCTCGGCCGGCACGACTCCCCAGCGGTGGAAGTACGCGCTCTGCGCCGCGAGGGCCGTGTCCCCGGTCCCGTTTCCCGGATCGAGGCCGGACACCGGGCTGATCAGGAAGGTGAAGCAGCAGACCGCGATGAGGCCGTACGTCACCGCCGGTCCGCTCCGGGCGCCCCGCCAGACGCCGAGGGCCGCCTTCCGCCAGTCGGTCTGCCGCCGGTCGATCATGGACAGATCATGGCGTAACGGTGCTCAACTGGACAGAGTGCCTCGCCGCGACACGGGGTACCTGCGAGGCCGTAGGGTGACGGGCAGTACCTCCGCAGTTCGACGGCGCACCGCGGCACCCGCACTCGCATCATGAAAGAGGACGGCACGATGACGACGGTTCCCCTGCCGACCGCCGAGACCCGCTGGCGCTGCACGCTCTGCGGCAATCTGACCCGGTTCGACGTCACCCGCTCCTCCAAGGTCGTCGAGTACGTCCATCTGGACCTCGCGGGCGAACCGAAGGTCGAGGAGCGCGAGGTGGTCAGTGAGACCATCGAGTCGGTCCGCTGCCGCTGGTGCAACGCGGTGGATCAGATCGAACTCGTGGACAGGCCCGGCACCGCCTCCTGACGGAGCGGTGCGTATGACAATGGGGTGACGGATCGTGGAGCAGCCCGCGCACGGTGGTGAACCGGCCGGCGCGGCAGGTGACGCTGCCGAGACGCTCGACCGCCCGCTGCCCGACGGCGTACGGCGGAGGGTCGTCGCGCTGGTCTCGGACGCCTTCGGCGGGCTGACCGTCGCGGAGCTTCCGGCACCCTTGCGGCAGTACGCGCGGTTCACCGCGAGCCGGCGGGCCAAGTTCGCGGGCAACGCCATGGCCGCCGCCCTGGAGGGCGACCCGCTCTTCCGGCAGCGGATCGGCGAGCGGTTCAAAGAGGCACAGCCCGAGCTGGCCGGGGCCGTCGACTCCGGCGCCCCGCCCGCCGCCGCCGACCCCGTCGACGTCGCCGCGGCCGCCTATGTCCTGCGTCCCGCCGGCTGGGTCAAGCTGGTCGCCGCCGCCGGCGAGGAGGCCCAGCGCGCGGACGCCGAGCGGGCCGACGAGGCGGGCCGGCGCGAGCTGGAGCGGCTGCGCGAGGAGGTCGCCACCGCCAAGGAGCGCGGCCGCGCGGAGACCGAGCAGCTGCGCACCGATCTGGAGGCGGCCCGCAAGGAAGCGGAATCGCTTCACCGCAAGCTGCGCAGCGCCCAGAGCGATGTGAAGCGCGGTGAAGCCGCACTGCGTCGCACGCAGTCGGAGATCGACAGCTTCCGGGCCGAGGCGGCCGCGCAGGTCTCGGCCGCCGAGAGCGAGACCCGGCGGCTCAAGGCCCGGCTCGGCGAGGTCGAGGCGGCCCTGGAGGCCAGCCGACGGGCCGCCCGCGAGGGGCGCTCCGTGGAGGACATGCGGCTGCGCCTGCTGCTCGACACCGTGCTCGACGCCGCGCAGGGGCTGCGCCGCGAACTGGCCCTGCCGCCCGTCTCGATCCATCCCGCCGACACCGTCGACGCGGTGGAGCCCGGTCGGATGTCGCCGAAGGACATCGCGGCCCGGGCGCTCTCCGAGACCGACCCCGCGCTCCTGGACCAGCTGCTCGCCCTGCCGCAGGCGCATCTGGTCGTGGACGGCTACAACGTCACCAAGACCGGCTATCCGACGATGCCGTTGGAGAAGCAGCGGCTGCGGCTGCTCGGCGGGCTCTCCGCGCTCGCGGCCCGCTCGGGCGCCGAGATCACCTGTGTCTTCGACGGGGCGGAGCTCGCGGCCCCGGTCCTGCTGGCCCCGCCGCGCGGGGTGCGGGTGCTGTTCTCCAAGCCCGGTGTCACCGCCGACGAGTTGATCCGTCAGCTGGTGCGTGCCGAGCCGCCGGGCCGGCCGGTCGTCGTGGTCTCCACCGACCGCGAGGTCGCCGACGGTGTGGCCAAGGCCGGCGCGCGGCCGGTCACGTCCGCATTGCTACTGAAGCGGCTTTCGCGCACCTCATGACACCTCGTAACTCCTGGGCTCAATGCCCGAATTCTGGAGGGCGCACGGTCAAGTGGCCGCTACTGCCTGTGTGGTCTGTGTAAATAAAGTGCCGCGTGGGCGAGATTTTGCTCATGAGGATTTGAACTGATCACAACTTGGTCACTAGGGTCAGGCCTCGAACCTTCGCGCGGTTGATCATCCATCCGGGATGACAGCGGAGGAACCGCCTGCCGCAGCCTGGTTGGGCGGCTCGAGGAAGAAGGAGATCGCCTTCGTGGCGTCCCACCGTCGTCCCAAGCAGCCGAGCCGCACCCGTGTGACCGTGCTCACCGCGACCGCCGCAGCGGCCGTCGCGCTCTCCGCCCAGACCGGCGCCCAGGCGGCTCCGAAGCCGAAGATCGACGACGTGAAGTCGAAGGTCGACAAGCTGCACCACGAGGCCGAGGAGGCCACGGAGCAGTACAACCTGGCCGAGGAGCGCCGAGGCAAGCTGCAGAAGGAGATCGGGGCCGTCCAGGACAAGGTGGCCCGCGGTCAGCAGGAGCTCAACACCCTGCGGGACAGCATCGGTTCGGTCGCCAGCGCGCAGTACCGCTCCGGTGGCATCGACCCGGCCCTCCAGCTCTTCCTCTCCTCCGACCCGGACACCTACCTCGACAAGGCGTCCGCGATCGACCAGCTCGGCGCCAAGCAGGCCGACGTGCTCCAGTCGATCCAGGCCAAGCAGCGCACCCTCGCCCAGCAGCGCGCCGAGGCGACGACGAAGCTCGCCGACCTCGAGGACGTCCGCAAGACCCTCGGCGCGAAGAAGAAGACCTTCCAGGGCAAGCTCGCCGAGGCGCAGAAGCTCCTCAACACCCTGACTGCCGCCGAGCGCGCCAAGATTCAGGATGAGGAGCAGCGCGCCAGCCGCGCCGCGGGCGACCGCGTCGACCTCGGCAACGAGGTCCCGGCCTCCGCGCGTGGCCAGGCCGCGCTCAGCGCCGCCGCCACCCAGATCGGCAAGCCGTACGTCTCCGGCGCCGAGGGCCCCAACTCGTACGACTGCTCCGGTCTGACGCAGTGGGCCTACCGCCAGGCCGGCGTCACGCTCACCCGCACCACCTACACCCAGCAGAACGACGGCGTGAAGATCGGCCGCAGCCAGCTCAAGCCGGGCGACCTGGTCTTCTTCAACAGCCTGTCCCACGTGGGTCTGTACGCGGGCAACGGGCAGATCCTGCACGCCCCCAAGCCGGGCGCCTCGGTCCGCTACGAGTCGATGAGCTACATGGGCACCTTCCAGTTCGGCGTCCGCATCTGACGCATCCCGACATGACGCCCAATCGGGTGGTTCGTCGCATCCTTCGCTGACGTGACGCCCCGCCGGTGACCTGTGGTCTCCGGCGGGGCGTCACTTTGTGTGCCCGGCGCGTTCGTTGGACGGAGAGTGATCACCGGCTACTGTCTGCCGCGCCAGTCTGGGTAACAGCCGAACGGAGCGCGATACGTGGCGTCCCACCGACGACCCGCGAGGGTCACCGTCCTGACCGCCGCCGCGGCCACCGCCGCCACGGCCTTCGGTGCCGTCCCCGCGAGCGCCGACCCGGGCGGACCGGAGGCCGCGACCAAGGCCACGGTCGACCGGCTCTTCGAGGAGGCCGAGCGGGCCACCGAGGGCTTCAACAAGGCCGACGAGCGGGCGGACACGCTGCGCAGGTCGGTCTCCCGGGCACAGGACGGCCTGGCGCGCGGCCAGGAGCGGATCAACCGGATGAGGGGCGCGCTCGGTTCGGTCGCCGGAGCCCAGTACCGCTCCGGCGGCATCGACCCCGCCCTCGCGCTGCTGCTCTCCTCCGACCCCGACTCGTACCTCGACCGGGCCTCCGTGCTCGACCGGGTGGCCGCCCGGCAGGGTGTGGCGCTCGGCCAGCTCCAGGCCGAGCAGCGGAGATTGACCCAGAAGCGGACGGAGGCCGGCCGGCTCCTCGCCGAACTGGAGCGCAGCCGGACCCAGGTCGCCCAGCACAAGCGCACCGTCGAGCGGAAGCTCGCCGAGGCCCGCCGGGTCCTGGCGTCCCTGAGCGCCGAGGACCGCGTGGAGTTCGACGGGGACGCCCGGGCCTCCCGTTCCGACCGCGAGGAGGAGCTGCCGCCGCTCTCCGACCTCGGCCCGGCCTCCTCCCGCGCCGCCGCCGCGGTGATCGCGGCACGCAGCGCGATCGGGATGCCCTACGTGTGGGGAGCGACCGGCCCGCGGGCCTTCGACTGTTCCGGCCTGATGGTGTGGTCCTACCGGCAGGCCGGCATCAGCCTGCCGCGGACCTCCTCCGCGCAGCGGTACGCCGGACGACAGGTGCCGCTCTCACAGGCGCAGCCCGGCGACCTCGTCACGTACCGCAGTGACGCCAGCCATGTCGGGATCTATGCGGGCAACGGGCAGGTGATCCACGCGCCGTACCCCGGGGCGCGGGTGCGCTACGACCCGGTCGGGATGATGTCCCACGTGACGGTGACGCGAGTCTGACCGTACGCCTGCGCGTACGTCTGCCCGTACGATCGATGGCGTGGCAGGTCAGGGGCATGGAGGGGCACGTCGGGTGGCAGTCGGTCTGCTGGCCGGCCTTCTGTCCCTCGCCGGGTGCGCGTCCCCCGAACCTCCGGATCCCGTGCCCCGGGAGATCCAGACGCTCCTCGACCGGCACGCGTGGGCGCTGCTCGCCCGGGACGAGGCGGCCTACGCGGTCGCGCTCGACCCGGCGCGCGCGTCCGCCGCTCTGAGGGAGTTCGACCACCTGGCAGAGGTGCCACTGGCCTCGTGGGACTACCGGCTGAAGGACGTCGACCGGGCGGGCGGCGACCGGGCGACGGTCCGCGCCGACCTCACGTACCGGGTCGAGGGCTACGACTCCGGGCCCGTCACCACGGAGCGCGTCCTCGACCTGACCGAACGGGACGGCCGCTGGTACGTGACCGCCGACCGGCCGGGCGAGGGCGCCGCCCAGCAGCTGTGGCAGCAGGGCGATGTGGAGGCGGTACGGGGCGCGCGCAGCCTCGTCCTCGGCGTCGGGCAGCCGGAGGAGCGTCTGAAGGCGATCGCGGCGGCGGCCGACCGGGCGGTGCCGGCCGTCTCGGCGGCTTGGTCCCCGCCCTGGGCGGGCCGGGTCGTGGTGCTCGTCCCCGCCTCGCTGGACGCCATGGGCGGCCTGCTGGGAGCGCCGGCGGCCTCCTACCGGGGGATAGCGGCGGTCACGACCGGGGAGATCGGCGGTGGGCCGGACGCCCCGGCGGACCGGGTGATCGTGAACCCCGACGCGTACGGGGTCCTCGGTGACTTCGGCCAGCAGGTCGTCCTCACGCACGAGACGACGCACGTGGCCACCCGCACCGCCACCTCGGCGGCCACGCCCGTGTGGCTGTCGGAGGGCTTCGCCGACTGGGTCGCGTACCGGGGCACGGGCCGCACGGCCGCCCAGGCGGCCCCGGAGCTGCGTCGCGCGGTCCGGGCCGGCGACGTCCCGGCGGTCCTCCCGGACGACAAGGCCTTCGCCTTCGGCGGCGACGCGGAAGCCCTGGCACGGGCGTACGAGGGCGGCTGGCTGGCCTGCGAGCTGATCGCCGAACGCTGGGGCGAGGCGAAGCTGACGGCCTTCTACCGCGCGGTGGGCGCCCACCCGGGTCGCGAGGGCGCGGTGGAGAAGGCGCTGACCGAGACCCTCGGCACGACCCCGGAGGAGTTCACGGCGGCCTGGCGAGCGTTCCTGCGGGACCGGCTGAGCTGACCGACGGGGCCGCCGCCGGGTGTCAGGCCTCGGGGTCCAGCTCCGCCAACGCCTCCGTCAGCCACTGCTTCTCCGCCGTGCCCGTCGCACGGGCGATGCGCAGCATGCCCTGGCGGAAGAGGTCCCGCTCCTCCTCGGCGCGCACGGGGGCACCGTCCTTGTAGAAGAAGCTGGCGGGGGTGTTCAGGAAGGTCTGGCGGCGACGCAGGACGGCCGCCTGGGCCGCGCGGTCCGGGAGCAGGCCCAGGAAGGACAGCAGTGTGAAGAAGCGCTGGCCGTCGGTGATCTCGGCGTCCTTCGGTTCGCGGAGGCGGGCGAACAGTTCCGCCCGGCCCTCCGCGGTCAGCGACAGCATCCGCCGCGGGGCCGCGCTCGCGCCCGGTTCCGTACGGCGCTCCAGCAGTCCCGCCTTCACCATGCGGGTGATCGCCGGGTAGAGCGCGCCGTCGCTGACCGGGCGCACATGGCCGCTCAGCCCCTGGATGCGGTCCTTCAGCTCGTACCCGTGCAGCGGCTTCTCGTACAGGAAGCCGAGGATCGTCAGCTCCAGCACCCGCTCCTCCTTCGCGCTTGTCCAGGATCCCGCACCATGCTACCTCTTATCGAGCTACCTCGAATCGATGTAGCACGTTTCGAGGAGGAGTCGATGACACACCGCCGCACACTGATCCGGCTCGCGTACCCCGTCTACGGCGAGCTCCTCGCCGCGGTCGCCGCCGGCATCATCGGCATGGTCTGGGTCGCCCGCCTCGGCGGCGACGCCGTCGCGGCCGTCGCCGTCGCCACCAACGTCGAGAACGTCGCTCTCGGCATCGTGCTCATGGCCGGTTCCGGCACCACCGTCCTCGTCGCCCGTGCCCGAGGTGCCGAGGACCCCGGCGCCGTACGGGCCGCCGTACGCGGCGGACGGCTGCTCGGCGCGCTGCTCGTCCCGCCCGTCGCACTCGGCGGCTATCTGCTGCGCGAACCGCTGGCCGGGCTCGTCCTCGGCGGCGCCGACACCCCTGCCCGGGCCCTCGCCACCGCCTACTTCGCGATCTCACTCCCCGGCACGGCCGTCTTCTTCGCCCTCACCGTCGTCGACGGCATCCTCAAGGGCGCGGGCGACACCCGCACACCGATGCGGCTCGCCTTCCTCGCCAACGGACTGATCCTGGTCCTCGACCCGCTGCTCATCCACGCGTACGGAGTGCGGGGCGCCGCCCTCGCCACCGTCGTCGGCCGCACGGTCGCCCTCGGCGCCGGACTCCTCGCCCTGCGCCGCAACCCGCTCCTGCGGGCCGCGCGAGCCGCCTCGCCCTCGGAGGGGACGGTCGCCGGCCTGCGCCGTACGGTCGCCACCGGGCTGCCCATGTCCGTCGACTTCGTCGTGCGGATGCTGGGGGCCCTCGCCCTGGTCGCCGTCGTGGCCCGGCTCGGTGTCACCCAGGTCGCCGCGTACGGCATCGCCACGAAGGCCATGTACGTCGCAACCATGGCGTTCTACGCCGTGCGTCAGGCCGCAGCCATCCACACCGCACATCTGCTCGGGGCGGGCCGCGACGAACGCCGGGCCGTCGGCCGGCAGGCCCTGTTCCTCGGGGGAGTCCTCGGTACGGCCGCCGCCGCTCTGCTGTTCCTCGTCGCCGGCCCGGTCATGCGCGGTTTCGGCGCGGAACCGGACGTGGTGGCCGCCGGAGCCCTCTTCCTGCGCTGCCTTGGGCCCTATCTGGTGCTGATGGCCGGGTTCATCGCCCTCGCCGGGGTCTTCGAGGGCAGCGGCGACAGCCCGCGGCTCGCCGGGATCACCGTCGCCGGCGTCCTGTTCCAGCTGCCTCTGGCGTATGTGCTCTCAGACCTGGGGCTGCCCGGAATCTGCCTGGCCATGGGTCTCGCGACGGCGGCGCAGTGCGCGGCCCTCGGTCGCCTGACACACCGCCGTACCACGCCACTCAGCCGACGGGCAGGCGCCTCGCCCGCTCGGACTGCTGAACCGGAATCTTCGCCGGGGTGAGACGCGGCTCCGTCACCGTCTGCCGCCACAGGATGCGGCAGGCCGAGACCGACGCGGCGACCAGGAGCCCGTTCCGTATCAGCAGCAGGCCGATGCCCAGCGGATCGCTGTCCGTCACATGGGAGAACCACACCGGGAACTCGAACTGCGTCACGGCTGTCGCCCACACCACCAGATGCGCCGGCCGGCGCATCCGGCTCGCCCGGTAGGCCAGGCACACGGCGGCCAGACCTATCAGCCAGATCATGTACTGGGGGCTTATCACCCGGCTCGTGGTGGTGAACAGCAGCACCGCCACGAACGCCACGTCCGCCGGTGTGGACGTCGTGAACGCGCGGGCCCGTATCCGCCACACCAGCAACCAGGCGAAGGCGGCGATGGTCAGGGCCATGGCCATCGAGGAGACGGTGGAGACGTACGGGCCGAGGAACTCGATCGAGCCGTAGTTCATCCGCGCCTCGCCGTCCCAGCCGATGTGCCGGGCGACATGGAAGAGCATCGCGCCCAGGGACTCGAGCTCCAGTCCCCGGTCGCGCTGGAAGGTCAGGAAGGCCAGCGCCCCCGGCGCCGCGAGCACGCACAGGAGCAGCAGCCCGGCCGCCGCGCCCGCGGCCGTCGACCACGAGCGGAAGGTGGCACGGCCGCGCGGAGTACCCGCGAGCAGCAGTGCAGGCCAGACCTTCAGCATCGCCCCGAAGCCGGCCAGTGCGCCGAGCACCCGGGGGCGGGAGAGCCCCGCGAGGAGCGCGGCCACGGCGACGGCGGTGACCATGAGGTCGTACCGGGCGTACGCGGTCGGGCCGAGCAGTGGCACGCCCGCGATCCAGATCCACGCGCCGCGCGGGCTGCGGCCCCGCCGCTTCCCCGCGTACATCAGCAGCCCGAAGACGAGCGCGTCGCAGAGGAACGCGAGCACGAAGAAGGCGGCGGAGTACCCCAGGAACGGCAGCAGGGCGGGGGCGAGGATCGCCACGGCGGCGAGCGGCGGGTACTGCCAGGTCACGTCGTCCAGCGGATACGTGCCGGTCTTCAGGACCTCGTACCAGCCCTGGTAGATGTGCTCGATGTCGCTCGTGACGTCCGGCCCGGGGACGGTGACGACCTTGAAGACACAGAGGAGCAGGAGGATCCGGGTGAGTCCCCAGAGGAGGACGGGGTTTCTTCTCGCGCGCTCGGCAGCCGTACCCAGTACGCCCGTCATTCCTACCTCGTCCATTCCAGTCGGTCTGTCGGTCCGCGCCTGCGGAGGGTGTGTTGCCGGGCGGGGGGTGCGGTCACGTACATTCGGCGACGATGCACAAGACCCTGATCGTAACCAACGACTTCCCGCCCCGGCCCGGCGGAATCCAGGCGTTCCTGCACAACATGGCGCTGCGTCTGGATCCCGAGCGGATCGTGGTCTACGCCTCCACGTGGAAGCGCAGCCGCGAGGGGATCGAGGCGACCGCCGCGTTCGACGCGGAGCAGCCTTTCACGGTGGTGCGGGACAGCACCACCATGCTGTTGCCCACACCTCGGGTCACCGCGCGGGCGACCGCGCTGCTGCGTGAGCACGGCTGTGAATCCGTGTGGTTCGGGGCGGCGGCGCCGCTCGGCCTGATGGCCCCCGCGCTGCGTCGCGCGGGTGCGCGGCGGCTCGTCGCGACGACACACGGACACGAGGCGGGGTGGGCCCAGCTGCCGGCCGCGCGACAGCTCCTGCGCCGTATCGGCGAGGGCACGGACACCCTCACCTATCTCGGCGAGTACACGCGTTCGCGGATCGCGGCGGCGCTGACGCCCGAGGCGGCCGCGCGCATGGTGCAGCTCCCGCCGGGCGTGGACGAGAAGACCTTCCACCCGGGCTCGGGCGGCGAGGCGGTACGGGAGCGCCTCGGGCTCAGCGACCGGCCCGTGGTCGTGTGCGTCTCGCGGCTCGTCCCGCGCAAGGGCCAGGACACGCTGATCCGGGCCATGCCCGAGATCCTGCGGCGGGTGCCGGACGCGGTGCTGCTGATCGTCGGGGGCGGCCCCTACGAGAAGGACCTGAAGTCCCTGGCGGCGACGACCGGGGTGGCCGGTTCCGTACGTTTCACGGGAGCGGTGCCGTGGGAGGAGCTGCCGGCCCACTACGGCGCCGGCGACGTCTTCGCCATGCCCTGCCGCACCCGCCGCGGCGGCCTCGACGTCGAGGGCCTCGGCATCGTCTATCTGGAGGCCTCGGCCACCGGCCTCCCGGTCGTCGCCGGCGACTCGGGCGGCGCCCCGGACGCGGTCCTGGACGGCGAAACGGGCTGGGTCGTCCGCGGCGACGCCCCCGAGGAGTCCGCGGACCGCATCGCGACCCTCCTCCTCGACCCGGCCCTGCGCGCCCGCATGGGCGAGCGAGGCCGCGCCTGGGTCGAGGACCGCTGGCGCTGGGACCTGCTCGCGGAGCGCCTGAAGGAACTGCTGTAGGGAAGGCGTCACCGGCATCGACATATGAATCGGGCCCCTCACCGCACATGCGGTGAGGGGCCCGATTCATATCGCGCAGGTGCCCTACGGGCGGTAGATCGCCTCGATCTCGTCCGCGAAGTCCTTCGCGACCACGTTGCGCTTCAGCTTCAGCGACGGCGTGATGTGGCCCGCCTCCTCGGTGAACTGGGAGTTCAGGATCCGGAACTTCCGTACCGACTCGGCCTTGGACACGGCCGCGTTCCCGTCGTCCACCGCCCGCTGGATCTCCGCGAGCAGCTCCGCGTCGTCGCGCAGCGACGCCGCCGTCGAGTCCGCCGGCTTGCCGTGCTCGCTCGCCCAACGGCCGAGGAACTCCTCGTCCAGGGTGACCAGCGCGCCCACGAACGGACGCCCGTCGCCGACCACCATGCACTCCGCGACCAGCGCGTGCGCACGGATCCGGTCCTCGATGACCGCCGGGGCGACGTTCTTGCCGCCCGCCGTCACCAGGATCTCCTTCTTCCGGCCGGTGATCGCGAGGTAGCCGTCCTCGTCGAGCGTGCCGATGTCACCGGTGTGGAACCAGCCGTCGGCCAGCGCCTCCGCCGTCGCGGCCTCGTTCTTCCAGTAGCCGGTGAAGATGTGCTCGCCGTGCAGCAGCACCTCGCCGTCGTCGGCGATTCGCACCACCGAGCCCGGCAGCGGCTGACCCACCGTGCCGATCTTCTGCCGGTCCCACGGGTTGAACGCCGTCGCCGCGCAGGACTCCGTCAGGCCGTAGCCCTCCAGGACGGTGAAGCCGATACCGCGGTAGAAGTGACCGAGTCGCTCGCCCAGCGGCGCGCCGCCGGAGATGGCGTACTCGCCGCGCCCGCCCAGCACCGCACGCAGCTTGCTGTAGACGAGCTTGTCGAAGACCTTGTGCTTGAGCTTCAGACCGAGAGATGCGCCCTGCGGGGTGCTGGTGGCCCGGCTCCAGGCGATCGCCGTGTGCGCGGCCTTGTCGAAGATCTTGCCCTTGCCGTCCGCCTGGGCCTTCGCCCGCGCGGAGTTGTAGACCTTCTCGAAGACACGCGGCACACCGAGGATCAGAGTGGGCCGGAAGGCGGCCAGCTCGTCCGTGAGGTTCTTGATGTCCGGCAGGCAACCGAGCTTGATCGGCGCCATGACCGCCGCGAGCTCCACCATGCGGCCGAAGACGTGGGCGGCGGGCAGGAAGAGCATCACGGAGCTCTCGCCGGTCCGGAAGAGCGGCTTCAGGCGCTCGACCAGGTTGCCGCACTCCGCGAAGAACGCGCGGTGCGTCAGCACACAGCCCTTGGGGCGGCCGGTGGTGCCCGAGGTGTAGACGATCGTCGCCGGGTCGTCCGCGTGCGCCGACGACATCCGCTCGTCGAGCAGTTCGTCGGAGACGTCCGCACCGGTGGCGGTGAGCTGGGCGACGGCGTCGGCCTCGATCCGCCAGACGCCCTTCAGGGCAGGCAGGTTCGACCGAACCGACTCCACCGACTCCTGGTGGGCGGAGGACTCGACGAGGGCGAGCGAGGCGCCCGAGTCACCGAGGATCCACTGGATCTGCTCCGGCGAACTCGTCTCGTACACCGGCACCGTCACGGCGCCCGCGCTCCAGATCGCGAAGTCGAGGAGCACCCACTCGTACCGCGTTCTGGAAAGCAACGCCACCCGGTCGCCCGGCTCCACGCCGGCGGCGATCAGACCCTTCGCGGCCCCGCGGACCTCGGCGAGGAACTGCTTGGCGGTGACGTCCGTCCAGACGTCGGCCACCTTGCGTCCCATGACGGCGGTGTCTGGGTGCTGAGACGCGTTGCGGCGGATGAGATCCGTCAGATTGCCGTCCGAGGGGACCTCGTACAGGGCCGGAAGGCTGAACTCGCGCAAGACTGCTGCTCCTCATCGGGCGCCGGCGCCACGGCTCTGTGTGAATGCACCGGTGCGGTCCAAGATCGGGCAGGTGCTCAGTGGGGTGAGCACAACTGGACTGCCCGGACGTTACCCATCAGTACTCGGTTCCCGATAGGGGGGTCTGGCCAGATGTTCGGTGCATCACACAGTAGTGGCCGTGCTTCGCGCACAGTAATCCACAGCTTTCCGGACTCGGAAGTAACCGCAGGTCCGACGCCCTACGCTGAACCGCATGAGGATCAACGTGGTCAGTGACGTGCACGGGAACGCAGGTGCCCTCGTCAAGGCGGGGGAGGGCGCGGACGCCCTCGTCTGCCTCGGCGACCTGGTGCTCTTCCTCGACTACGCCGACCACAGTCGCGGCATCTTCCCCGACCTCTTCGGCGTCGAGAACGCCGACCTGATCGTGGAACTGCGCACCGCGCGCCGCTTCGACGAGGCTCGTGACCTGGGACGACGCCTCTGGTCCGAACTGGCCGTCGACCGGAACACGGCGATCGAGTCCGCGGTGCGGCGCCAGTACGAGGAACTGTTCGCGGCCTTCCCGAACCCCACCTACGCGACCTATGGAAATGTCGACATCCCGGGGCTGTGGAGCGAGTACGCCCAGCCGGGGACCACCGTCCTCGACGGCGAGCGGATAGAGCTCGACGGGCTGGTCTTCGGCTTCGTCGGCGGCGGGCTGCGCACCCCGATGCGGACGCCGTACGAGATCTCCGACGAGGAGTACGCGGCGAAGGTGGAGGCGCTCGGCGACGTCGACGTGCTGTGCAGTCACATTCCGCCGGACGTCCCGGAGCTGACCTACGACACGGTCGCGCGCCGCTTCGAGCGCGGTAGCCGCGCCCTGCTCGCCGCGATCCGGCGCACCCGACCGCGGTACGCCCTCTTCGGCCACGTCCACCAGCCGCTGGCGCGCCGGATGCGGGTCGGGGGCACGGAATGCGTGAACGTCGGCCACTTCGCGGCGACGGGCAGACCGTGGACGCTGGAGTGGTGACGGGCCTGCGGTGACGGCGCGATAGCCTTCGGTCGGCACGGTTCGTGCCCTTCGATTTTCTTCGAGTTCTCGCCGGACCGCACAGTGGAGGAGCCACAGCGATGGCCGAACACACCAGCTCGAGCATCACCATCGAGGCAGCGCCGGCCGACGTCATGGGCGTGATCGCCGACTTCGCCCGCTACCCCGAGTGGACGGGCGAGGTGAAGGAGGCCGAGGTCCTGGACAAGGACGAGGCCGGCCGCGCGGAAAAGGTGCGGCTGCTGCTCGACGCGGGCGCGATCAAGGACGACCACACGCTGGCGTACACCTGGACCGGCGACAACGAGGTCTCCTGGACGCTGGTCAAGTCCCAGATGCTCCGCTCCCTGGACGGCTCGTACCGCCTGGCCCCGGCGGGCGGGGGGACGCGCACCGAGGTGACGTACCAGCTGACGGTGGACGTCAAGATCCCGATGCTGGGCATGATCAAGCGCAAGGCGGAGAAGGTCATCATCGACCGGGCGCTGGCGGGCCTGAAGAAGCGGGTGGAATCCGGCGCGTAGCCGCCCTACGGGCGGGAGGCCGAGGAGGGTGCGGCGCCCGCCCGTACCTGTGGGTACCTCTGCTGCGGGGGCGGGCCCACCCATCCCGGTGGGGGTGGGCGCCGGCGCGGCGGAACGGGTGCCCGCAACGCGTCATGGACATCCGCCCGCAGGGCAGTGCCGACCAGTAGCCCCCACCCACGCAACTTGTGCCCATCCGCAACGGGTCCCCCCGTTGTGGGCAGGCGTTCTGGGGGGCTGGGGCCCCCAGACTCCGTCCGGGGGGACCCCCAGCCCAGCGGAACGATTGCCCACAACGGGGGTGGGGGTGACCCCGTGAGGGCGGGGCGCCGTGGGCGGTAACGTTCCGCCGTATGGGGATCTTGCTCGTCACCGGGACCGGCGGCGCCGGCCGTACCACCGTCGCTTCCGCCACCGCGCTCGCCGAGGCACAGGCCGGCCGACGGGTCCTCCTGGTGTCCGGAGAGGCCGACGAGACGCCCGGCGTGGACCTCCTCCGCCCCGCCCCCGCCGCCGACTTCCGCCGCGAGTTCCTCGCCCTGCAGGCCCGTTCCGGCGCCGCACTCGACCTCCTCGGCGCCGCCCCCTTCGAGGACGCCGAGCTCACCGAACTCCCCGGCAGCCACCAGTTCGCCCTGCTCCGCGCCCTGCGCGACGCCGCCGCCGGTGACTGGGACCTCGTCGTCGTCGACCTGCCCCCGCTGCTCGACGCCCTCGCCCTCCTCGCCCTGCCCGAGCAGCTGCGTCGCTACCTCCGCCGCCTTCTGCCGCCCGAGCGACAGGCCGCCCGCGCCCTGCGCCCCATGCTGGCCCAGCTCGCCGGCGTCCCCATGCCCGCCCAGTGGCTGTACGCGACGACGGCCCGCTGGGAGGCCGAGCTCGCCGCCGTCCAGGCCGTCGTCGACGACCCCACCACCACCGTCCGCCTCGTCGTCGAGCCAGGACCCGCCGCCACCGACGCCCTGCGCACCGCCCGCCTCGGCCTCGCGCTCCACCGCCTCGCCCTCGACACCGTGATCGCCAACAAGCTGCTCCCGGCCGGCTCGCCCGACCCCTGGCTCGCCGGGCTGACCGCCCAGCAGCACGAGCACCTGGCCCGGCTCCGTGCCGCCCACGACGGAACCGTGCACGCACTCCCGCACCTCGGCCGGGACCTCCGGGGCCCCGAGGACCTCGCCCTGCTCGCCGTCGACGCCACATCCGCACCGGCCCCCGAGTGGACCGTCGAGGACCGCAGGGACGACGACGGCATCCTCGTCTGGCACATCCCCCTGCCCGGCGCCGTCAAGGGCGAGCTCTCCCTCGTCCGCCGCGGCGACGAACTCCTCCTCGCCGTCGGCCCGTTCCGCCGCAACGTCCCGCTGCCGCCCGCCCTGCGCCGCTGCACGGTCGCCGGCGCCGGGCTCGTCGACGGCGATCTGAGGGTCCGCTTCGCACCGGACGCAGGTCTCTGGCCCCGGACCTCCTGAGGCCGTGTACCGTCGACGGTATAAGCCGTAAGGAGTACGCCATGAGCGATTCGGATGCCTGGGCCAAGGCGTGCGCCGAGGACCTGGAGGCCGAGAAGGCCCGCCGTCGCGCCGACGCCGGCGCGGAGCCCGGCTCGGCCGCCGAGGAG
This sequence comes from Streptomyces sp. NBC_01353, assembly GCF_036237275.1. GTDB lineage: Bacteria > Actinomycetota > Actinomycetes > Streptomycetales > Streptomycetaceae > Streptomyces. Next base: position 6,306,016 of record NZ_CP108352.1, read on the forward strand.
TTCCGCAAGCTCTTCGACGCCGTCGCCGATAAGGTCTCCTCGATGCGGAACCCGCTGATGGGCATGGCAGCCCAGGGCACCGTGCAGCAGCTCGTCAACCAGGCGAAGGCGGCCGTCGAGCCCGTCATCGAGCGCAACCCGCAGGTCTTCGACCACCTCGCCGCCGCCGGAAACGAGCTGCTGGCCGCCTACCGCTCGGCGGTCGAGGGCCACGAGACGCGCTGGACCCGCGACGAGCCGGAAGACCCGCGCAAGGAATCCCGGCCGGACCGGCCCGAGGACTCCAAGAAGGACGACGACGGGCCCGGAACCGGGCAGCACATCGACCTGGACTGATCAGTACGGTCGCCCCCCTCGGGTACGGTTGGCCTTAGCGGGGCTCGACCGAAAACTGAGGGACACATGGGACTCACCATCGGCGTCGACATCGGCGGCACGAAGATCGCGGCCGGCGTGGTCGACGAGGAGGGCAACATCCTCGACACGCACAAGGTGCCCACCCCGCCGACCCCCGAAGGCATCGTCGACGCGATCTGCGCCGCCGTGTCCGAGGCCGGCAAGGGTCATCAGATCGAGGCTGTCGGCATCGGTGCCGCGGGCTACGTCGACGACAAGCGCGCCACCGTCCTCTTCGCGCCGAACATCGACTGGCGGCACGAGCCGCTGAAGGACAAGGTCGAGCAGCGGGTCGGCCTTCCGGTCGTGGTCGAGAACGACGCGAACGCGGCGGCCTGGGGCGAGTACAAGTTCGGCGCCGGGCAGGGCCACGAGGACGTCATCTGCATCACGCTCGGCACCGGCCTCGGCGGCGGCATCATCATCGGCAACAAGCTCCGCCGCGGACGCTTCGGCGTGGCGGCCGAGTTCGGCCACATCCGGGTCGTCCCCGACGGCCTGCTGTGCGGCTGCGGCAGCCAGGGCTGCTGGGAGCAGTACGCCTCCGGCCGCGCGCTCGTCCGGTACGCGAAGCAGCGTGCCCACGCCACGCCCGAGCGCGCGGAGATCCTCCTCGGCCTGGGCGACGGCACCTCCGACGGCATCGAGGGCAAGCACGTCAGCGCGGCGGCCCGACAGGGCGACCCGGTGGCCGTGGACTCATTCCGTGAGCTGGCCCGCTGGGCCGGCGCGGGCCTCGCGGACCTGGCGTCGCTCTTCGACCCCTCGGCGTTCATCGTGGGCGGAGGCGTCTCGGACGAGGGCGAGCTGGTGCTCGACCCGATCCGGAAGTCGTTCCGCCGCTGGCTGATCGGCGGCGAGTGGCGGCCGCACGCCCAGGTGCTCGCGGCCCAGCTCGGCGGCAAGGCCGGCCTGGTCGGCGCGGCGGACCTGGCCCGCCAGGGCTGACACGCACGCCACGCTCGTACAGCATTCGTACGACACGGAACGCCGTCCCGCGCTCGCGCGAGGGGCGGCGTTCCGCACGTCGAGGCCACCGTTTGCCCGTCGTGCCCTCTGGGGGACCGACGGGCAGTTGTCGTATGTTGCTGGGCATGGCGATCACCGGGCTGCCCAACTCCCGCACCGAGGCGGACGGTTCGGCCGTCGTCCGGGTGCTCAGCTACAACATCCGCTCGATGCGCGACGACGAGGACGCCCTCGCCCGGGTCATCCGCGCCTGCGCGCCCGATCTCGTCTTCGTCCAGGAGGCGCCGCGCTTCTTCCGCTGGCGCAAGCACGCGGCCCGGCTCGCCGCCAAGAGTGAGCTCGTCATGCTGAGCGGCGGCGCCACGGCCGCCGGGCCGCTGCTGATGTGCTCGCTGAGGGCCACCGTGGAGAGGACCGAGGACGTGCTGCTGCCGCTGACCCCCGGGCTGCACCGGCGCGGCTTCGCCACAGCCGTCGTACGGTTCGCCGGCGCGAGAGTCGGGCTCATCAGCTGTCATCTGAGCCTGCGGAGCGACGAACGGTACGCGCAGGCCGGGATGGTTCTCGACCGGGTCGCCGCCATGGACGTCCCGCACACGATCGTCGCCGGGGACCTCAACGAACGCCCCGGCGGCCGGAGCTTCACCCGCCTCACCAAGGAGCTCCAGGACGGGTGGGCGGCCAGCCCCTGGGGCGGCGAGTACACCTCGACGCCCACCGACCCGCACCAGCGCATCGACGCGATCCTGGCGACCGAGGGCGTCGAGTTCCTCGGCTGCGGAGTCCCGACGGACCTCGACCCGATGGACCTCAGAACGGCGACGGACCACCTCCCGGTCCTTGCGGCGGTCAGGATCCCGGCGACCTGAGCAGCGTGGCCGGAGGCGCGGACGACGACACCCGGCGGACGGAGTCCGGCGCAGCCACCCGAAGCCCGTGAGGCGCCCAGGCGCCGAGCGGTGCGAGGGGGGCATCGGGAGGATCAGCCCACCTCCCGGTCCTCGCGGCGGTCAGGATCCCGGCGACCTGAGCAGCGGCGTCGGGTCCGCTACACCACCGCGCCGCGTCCCGGGTCGTCGAAGCCGTCATCGTCGTCGTCGTGCTTCATGCGGGCCACCAGCGTCGCGAAGCCGCCGAGGAAGCCACCCACGCAGAGCGTCGTCAGCCACCACGTCATGTCCCACTGGAGCAGCACCGCCAGCAGCATCAGGACCGGGCCGCCGACGACGCCCAGCCACGCGAACTTCGTGGTCGCGTCCGCCTCCGGCAGCGGCGGCGGCTCCGGCGGGACGAAGTGGCCCTCGTCGCCGTCCTCGCCCTTCTTGCCGGACGGCTTCTCGCCGGTCTCGGCGTCCGGATCCGCGAGCTCGTAGTCGCGCGGGCCACCGCCCACGCTCACCCCGGGCGCGAAGACGACCGAGCCGCCGAGGACGGGCTTCCGAGGATCCTCGTCCTCGCCGTCCTCTTCCTCCTCGTCGTCCTCGCCGTCGTCGTCACCGTCGTCGGAACCCTCCACGGGCTCCGGCAACGCCAGGTCCTCCACCGATCTGAAGGGCTTCGCCCCCGGAGGGTCCACCGGCTCGTCGCCGTACCCGGCGACGATCGCGGCCCAGGCCGCCTCTTCGTCGATCGGCTGCGGCTCGCGCTCGCCGTCCTGCTGCTCAGCCACTGCTCGTGCTCCCCTTCTCCCCCACGGCCTCCGGAGCGAGGCGGCAGAGGAACGCCCAGCTCTCCTCGAAGATCCGCTCCGCATCGTGGTCCAACGTCGCCACGTGGTAGCTCTGTTCCAGCAGGATCTCCTTCACGTCCGTCGAGGAGATCCTGCTCAGGATCCGCGCCGTGTCGGCGGGCGGCACCACATGGTCCTGCGTGCTGTGCAGGACCACCACCGGCTGCGTGACCTGCGGCAGCTCCGCGTCCACCGTCTGGAACAACCGGCGCAGGGAGTGCGCCGCGTGCAGCGGCACCCGGTCGTAACCGATCTCCGCCGCACCCTCCTTGGCGATGTCGCTGGCGATGCCGTTCGTCGACCGGACGAAGTGGCGGACCACCGGCAGCGCGTGCGCCGCCAAGCCGTGGACCTTGTTGCCGGGGTTCACGAGGACGAGGCCCTGCACCGCGTCCCCGTACTTGGCCGCGAGACGCAGCGCCAGCGCCCCGCCCATGGACAGGCCGAAGACGAAGACCCGCTCGCAGCTCGCGAGCAGCTCCCGCAGCGCCCGGTCCACCTCCGCGTACCAGTCGTGCCAGGTCGTGAGCTGCATGTCCTCCCAGCGCGTGCCGTGCCCGGGCAGCAGCGGCAGCGACACCGTGAGACCGCGCTCGGCCAGATACTCCGCCCACGGGCGCAGCGACTGCGGGGAACCGGTGAAACCGTGACAGAGAAGGACGCCGACCTCTCCGCCCTCATGGCGGTACGGCTCGGCTCCAGGAAGGACCGGCACCGGGGTCTCCTGTTCGGGTTCGGCTTCGGGGATGCGAGTACGGCGAGTACCGCGACGAAGCAACGACGAAAGAGGGAAGAACCTTCACCGTACGCGACCGGACCGACACCGACCAGGGCCGTTCGCACGAAGGTGCGCCGCACACGGCCACACCCGCGACGGCAGGCGGGAAAAGGCGGGATAAGGTCTGTCCGACAGCACACGGAAGGTACTCGAGTTGATCTACGGCGCAATGAAGTTCTCCATCGGAGGCTCACTGAAGCTCGCCTTCAGGCCTTGGGTGGAGGGCCTCGAGAACATTCCCGCCGAGGGGCCGGCGATCCTCGCGAGCAACCACCTGTCCTTCTCGGACTCCTTCTTCCTGCCCGCGGTCCTCGACCGCAAGGTCACCTTCATCGCCAAGGCCGAGTACTTCACCTCGCCCGGTGTGAAGGGCAAGCTCACCGCCGCCTTCTTCAAGGGCGTCGGCCAGCTCCCCGTGGACCGCTCCGGCGCCCGCGGTGCGGGCGAGGCGGCGATCAAGGCCGGTATCGACGTCATCGAGAAGGGCGGGCTCTTCGGGATCTACCCCGAGGGCACCCGCTCGCCCGACGGCCGGCTCTACCGCGGCAAGCCCGGCGGCCTCGCGCGCGTGGCCCTGGCTACCGGCGCGCCGGTCATCCCCGTCGCCATGATCGACACCGAGAAGATCCAGCCGCCCGGCAAGGTCGTCCCCAAGCTGATGCGCCCGGGGATCCGGATCGGCAAGCCGCTCGACTTCAGCCGCTACCAGGGCATGGAGGGCGACCGCTTCATCCTCCGCTCGGTGACCGACGAGGTCATGTACGAGATCATGAAGCTGTCCGGCCAGGAGTACGTCGACATCTACGCGACCGCTGCCAAGCGTCAGATCGCGGATGCCGAGAAGGCCGCCAAGGAGGCCGTCAAGGCCGAGATCGCGGCGCGGGAAGAGTCCGGCGCCTGACCCTCTCGTAGAGGGGGCGCACGGGGGTGGGGGAGATGGCCAAGCGCGAGCGTGTCGTGCGGATGTCGGTCGAGCAGCCGCTGTGGCGCGCGCTCACCGCGTACCGCGTCGGAACGATGATCTACGCCGTTCTGATCTTCGTCTTCGGC